>CABUDN010000141.1 GCA_902490355.1 uncultured Oscillibacter sp. | reverse complement strand
GAGATAAAGGAATGTGACTGGAGTTCAGACGTGTGCTCTTCCGATCTGCCGCTGGCAGCACTATGCGGGTATGGCGGAATTGGCAGACGCGCCAGACTTAGGATCTGGTGTCCCCGACGTGCAGGTTCAAGTCCTGTTACCCGCACCACGTCGGAGCAAGCTTTGTATCGCTTGCTCCGTTTTTTAAAATCAGAGTGTACTCACTCCGCATCTTCATTTTCCGCAAAAAGTCATGCCTGTCTCATCTGTCCGGCTGCAGGCGCCTTGCGACGGTTCGCCGCTGTTACCAACTTTTTGCGGATTCCGGTCCATTTTAGAATTTTTGCAGGCAGATCTTCCGCTATCCGCTGATAAATTTCCGCAAACGGTCTGGGCCGGTTATGGCAACTTTTTTAAAATTTACTTTTGACCGCACAGGAGGAAGGGAAATTATGAGAAAAAAGATAAGAAAGCTTTGCTGTATGGGGCTGGCCATGGCAGTTCTGCTGGGGGTTCTTTCCCCCGCGGCATCGGCCGCAGGCGCTGAAATTGCCGCCGGGCTGGCATCCCTGTCCATAACGGGTGTCCCTGCGCCCCAAAACAATGCGGGAACGGGTATCCCCTACCTTGATGAAAACGGGCAGCAGGCAAGCTGCGACACATACACGGAAATTGGAAGCGGAATGCTTACCTGGGGCACAGCAGGACAGAGCACCTGGTATGTTGCCAGCAGTACACAGACGCTTTCGGGAAGGGTCACGGTAAACGGCGATGTCCATCTGATTCTGGTAAACAACGCTAACCTCACAGTCAGCGGCGGCATCCGTGTGGCAAGCGGCAGCAGTCTGACGATCTATGCCCAGTCGGCCGGAGACACGATGGGTGCGTTGATTGCCAACGCCTCCTCCGCGGGGAATGCGGGAATTGGTGGAAACGTAGGGGATTCCAACGGTGCGATCACGATAAACGGTGGAGAAATTACCGCGTCAGGTGCGGATGCCAGCGGCAGGAGTGGTGGCGGCGCCGGAATCGGTAGTGGAGACCGCGCCAGGGCAGAAGGGACCATCACAATAAACGGGGGCGATGTTACTGCGACCGGCGGCACAGGAGAACATGGTGCCGGTGCGGGCATCGGTGGAGGGGGAAACTCCTCCGCGGCAAAGGAAATTGTCATCACCGGCGGTGTGATTTACGCTGAGGCGGGCGCAAACGGTGCGGCCGGAATTGGCGGCGGCGGACACGACGGCCTTCTGGAAAAGATTGTGATAACAGGCGGAACCATTACGGCAAAGGGTACCTATCGGAATGGAAGCGCCGGTAACGGAAAGGCCAACGCCATTGGAGGAGGAAGCGGCGGGTACGCCGCAGATCCCTCGGACTTCAGCAACTGCATGATTACAGATGCGCAGGCAAAGCTAACGTCCATTTATGGAGATAAGGACAACAGCGGACTCGCTGTTCTGGATAAGAATTACACCATTGAGACCGGCGCAACGCTCGAGATTCCGAAGGGGACAACGCTGGTTATCGAAAGCGGCGTCACATTGACCAACAACGGGACGTTTATACACAATGGTGGGCTGGACAACCGTGGAACGGTTACAGGCTCTGGAACCGCCGTCCATAACCTGTCCAGCGGAACGGCTGTCAATGCAGATGAGCATGAGGGGAAGTGTGGCTGCGGGGAAACCGTGCGGATGGCACATGGTTTTGGAAACTATCGCGATAACGGGGACGGAACCCATACCGAATACTGCAGCATCTGCCAGTATGAGAAGGCCACGGCAGCCCACTCTTACAATACATGGACTGAAAACGATGCATTTATGCAAAACTGCGGCACCTGCGGGATGCAGCGCACCATTACAGTCGGCAGTGTCAGCGGGAAGGTGCAGTTCGATACATCAGGCCCGGACATCAAAGCGGACCTGACACTGCAGGCGGAAGCAAGTGCCGACGCGGAAGGAATGTCCTGGCAGTGGCAGAAGATGGAGACCAAAACCGCACTTTCCATTGCGCCGAGTGAAAGCCATGACGACGGCTATTACCAATCATACACTTACCGAGACGTGCCGGAGGGAGGAACCATCGCATTCCGGTATCAGGCGTCCGGACCTTGCAGCTTTCGATATTATTTAATGGGCCCTGACCACTTCATGGAGGAAATCCAGGTGGATGAGGCCATGTCCGGTTACGAAACTGTTGTGATCCCCGAATTGCCCGCAGGAACATACACACTGGAAATTTCTCCGATGCAGACAGATATGCTGACGCTGGATACGCAGCCCACACAGGTAAGCTACGAGGCATATGCCGATATCAACGGGGCCACCAAAGCTGCCTATACAGTGCCGGACTTTGAAAGCGGCGCACAATACCGTGTGCAGATCCGTCTGGGAAACGAGACCCTCGTGCGGGAGTACCGCAGCCCGGAAAGGCTTGCAATCACCGGCGTGGCGGCACAGGATGCGCAGTATGACGGCAGCGCCCACACAGGCTACACCGGAACTGCCGCGGCGGCGGGCTACACCGGGGAGATTGCGGTGACCTATCAAATGAAAAGTGGAGAAAACTACCGTAACATTCCATCGGCACCGGTTGACCCGGGCCAGTACCGGGTTCTGTTCACCATTGATTCACAAGATGGGGCAAGTTATGGAATCGAAGCGCTGGAATTTACCATTACGGCGCAGGACACCCCGGCAGACGGCTCCGGAGCGGATGGCAATGGGGGAACAAGCTCGGGAGAGGGCGTTGTGCAGACCGGCGACGGCAGAAACCTGTTTTTCTGGGTGGCTCTTATGTGCACCAGTGCGGCGGGCCTTGCGGGAGCAGGCTTTGCATACAAAAGAAGCAAGAAGCGGGCTTAACTGGACGGGAAAGCATGGCTTTTCCGTGGCCCTGACGGATTTTAAATAAGTGGATGATAAGAACAGGGGCAGGAGGCTGAGGCTTCTTACCCTTGTTTTTTGCGCGGAATCCCAACTAATTGGTGTGATTATGGCATGGACAATATTGAATGATATGTCAATCGATGCGGGACTGGCAATTCAAGAACGAGCTTCCCAATTACATTCCCAAGAAAAAGGGTTATTTGAACTACAGAAATTCTTGGAGATATTTGATGCTTACCCCGGACAGATGTGATTACAAATTGCCACGGGACAGCGGACAGAAATTCCGACAATTAAATTCTCAAATGTATCAACAAACAACGTAACGGTCGACTATTCTGATGGCGGGGATCACTATGATATGGCAGTTGCTTCCCTACTTTATGCTGTGCGGCTATATAGAGACCAAACTAAGCGACCGGTAGAAAAAGTACAAGAATTTGCCCAATGGACAAAAGGAAATAAAGCCTTACAATTTTGTAAGGCTTTCCTGGTCGTCCCATTTATATGATAAAGTAAAATAAGGAACAAATACCGAGGAAAGGGGGGACTTTCCTTGCAGTCTGACCACATCAACAAAAAGCTGCTGCGCTGGCTTTTGCCGGTTGCCATTGTTATTTTGAGTGTGTTTTTGCTTCAGGTTGTCTTTTCTCAAAGAACTTACCATATTCGGGGCATCACACCACAGGACGGTGTGCTGGATATCCGGGATGCTGACGTTTCGAGCTGTGTTTTCAATATAGCCAACGAGTGGGACTTCTACCCGGAGGCGTTGTATACATCGGAAGATTTCGCTTCCGGAGCGGCAGGGGTGAAAGCCGGCCCGGAAGAATCTGCCTCGGATACCCCCTACGGAACCCACCGCCTGCGGATCCTGGCACAGCCGAACCAGTATTACACCATTTGCAGTTTTTCGCTGGATTATGCCAGCCGCGTGTTCGTCAACGGTTCTGAGGTTGCGGCCTTTGGCAGGGTGGTGGACAATGCGGAGGATTTTGTACCCCAGGTGGGCTACATGACCATCCCCATGTTTTCCGGAGAAAGCGGAGAGATCGAGATCATCTATCAGTATGGCAACTATGTCCATAAGGACGGAGGATATATCCAGCCGACCTACCTATCGACCCCGCAGAATATGGAGCGGTTTAAGGCGTCAAACGATTTGGTATCCCTGTCGGTCAGCGGCGGCCTGCTGTTTTTGATGCTGTATTTCCTACTGAGCGCGGCAGTGCGCCGCAAAGCGGATTTTCTCTGTCTGGCGTTCTGCTGTCTGGTAATGGCGCTGCGGGATCAGAACTTCTTTAATATCCACCTGCTCCCGGCAGATACCTCCTGGTATTTTGCTTACCGTACCTTTATACTGATCGTTATGTTGATGCCGGTGTCCATCCTTCTGCTGTTGAAATGTATGTATGCCAAGGCTACGAAACACTGGCCGCTGTACGCTTATCTGGGAATGGCTGCCGTTGTTGCCGTCCTAATCTGCGTGCTGCCTACGCAGGATATTGTCACGGTTTCCACGGCAGCATACTATGCTTCCATCCCGTATCTGCTGTATCTGATTTTCGGCGTCATCCGCCATTATATCCGGCAGCGCCGGCTAAATGCAGTGGATATTTTGGTGCTCTCCGGCTTTCTTATCCTTCTGGCAGGCCTGCTGTACGAAGCGCTCCTGACAGGAGACAGTTCTGAGGTTGCGCACTATGGAGCGGCGGCCTATGGGATGCTGGGCTTTGTCTTCCTCAATGCCGCGGCCATCAATCTGCGGATTCAGGAACGGGAAGCGGCGCTGATCGAAAGCCGCAGCCGGGGCGAGATGCTGGAACGCATGAACCGTCTCAATATGGATTTCCTTCATAAGGTTGCCCATGAGCTGAAAACGCCTCTGACGGTGATCTCCGGCTATGCCCAGCTGACCGGGATGCAGCTTGCCGCCCACCATATCAGCGACGAGACCCCCGGCAATCTGAAGACGATCCAGCAGGAGGCACAGCGGCTGGCAGACATGGTGACAAGGCTGATGGAATACTCCTACGGGCGGAAAAGCGAGCTGAGCTTCGGACGGGTCATCGTATCGGAGCTTTTAGAAAACGTGGACGCCATCGCAGCACCCATGTGCCTGAAGAACGGCAACACGGTCAAAATCGCCGCAGATCCCTGCGCGGATGTCCACGGCAATTTTGAAATGTTGCTGCAAATCTTTATCAACCTGGTGGTGAACGCAAACAAAAACACACAAAACGGAACCATCGCTATCCGTGCCTCCGACGGGGAACGAGGTGGGTTTGTGCTGTTCCGGGTGGAAGATACCGGCAGCGGGATCTCGCTGGAAGATTTGCCGCACATCTTTGAACAGGGATATAGCGCCAGCGGCAGCAGCGGGCTTGGGCTGACCATCTGCCGGGAAGCGGTAGAAGCCCACGGCGGGGAGATTTGGGTAGAACGAACGGGGCCGGAGGGCACCGTATTTGCCTTTACGGTTTTGAAGGAGGGGGAGCAGTGAGCACGATATTATTGGTAGAGGACAACCCTCACATTATGAAGATCAACGCCAAGGTGCTTTCCCTGCACGGTTATGAGGTGCTCAAGGCGGGGACTGCCGCCGAAGCGCGGGAACAGCTTCAGTGGCACCCAGCAAATCTGATTGTGCTGGATATCATGCTTCCGGACGGAAACGGTATAGAGCTGTGCAGGGAGCTGAAAGAGCGTTATCATATCCCGATCCTTTTTTTGACGGCACTTGGAGAAAATCAGGATGTGGTGGAGGGGCTTCGCGCCGGCGGCGACGATTATCTGCCCAAGCCCTATGATCTGGAGGTGCTGATTGCCAGGATTGAGGCCAGGCTTCGCTCAGATGCAAACAGCCGCCGCTATGTCTGCTACGGCGGCCTGAAACTGGATACCGTTTCCTTTATCGGTTATGTAAACGGCCGGGATATCCTGCTGACGCAAAAGGAATTTACGGTGCTGCTTCTCCTAGCACAGAACGCGGAACACAAGGTGTCCCAGGCGGAGCTGATGCGGGAGGTCTGGGGCGCCGAATCAGAGGTGGAGAAACGCGCTCTGTGGACACTGATATCCCGTCTGCGGAAAAAGCTTCACAGTGAAGACTCCCAATTAGAGATATCTTCCCTGCGGGGCGGAGGTTACCTGCTGGAGCAGCTATGAAATATGTGCTTTCGCCGCGAACTTTACAAATTTGTAAGGTTCGCGGCTTTTGTTTTTTTGTATGCTATGATTGTTTTACGGAAAAGCATCGAGAGAGGTACGGAAAATCTCCTTGTCCTCTGCAATTTCCTCCAGCGCATTTAACAAGACCGTCTTCCCCCCCCGAAGCCCACTATAAATAATAGATTGTGTCGGTATGTTAAGCCGCAAAGTTTCAAATATCTGTGCTACTTCTTCCAGATCCTGATCACGTCCAGCGAGAACCAGAGGCTTCGTTCCCGCTCCCGGTCTATACGGA
>CABUDN010000140.1 GCA_902490355.1 uncultured Oscillibacter sp. | reverse complement strand
TCGTACTCCATTTATACCCCATACGTCGGACGGTCACAATCTTTTGAGGATCGGCAGGGTTATCTTCTACTTTTGTGCGGAGCCGCCGGATATACACAGTCAGAGTATTGTTATCAATGTATTTTTCGTCACAATCCCAGAGCTTGCTCAGAATTTGCTCTGGAGAAAGGATGATGTTCGGGTTTTCCATAAATAGACGCAGCAATTTATATTCGCCGGCCGTCAAGTCAAGAGGGACCCCGTTTTTGGTAACTTCCTGTTTGAGAAGTTGAACCCGTATTCCATTAGATTGCAGTTCTGGCTCGGCCTGCTCCTGATTAAAGTTTTCGCTGCGGCGCAGCAAGGCATTGATCCGGGAAAGAAACACGGCCAGCTTGAATGGCTTGGTCATATAATCATCGCCGCCAATGTCAAGCCCCATAATAATATCCGTTTCCTCATCGGCAGCCGTCAAAAACATAATCGGTACTTTGGAGGACGCCCGGATTTTCCGGCACAGGTCGAAGCCGGAACCATCCGGCAATGTCACATCCAAAATTACCAGATCATAATTCCCGTTTTCCCATAATTGCTCGGCCTCCACACTGGTGCGGGCAACCGTCAGCGCATAGCCCTGCTTTTTGATTGCAAAGGAAAGACCATTGATTAAACTCAAATCATCCTCCACAAAGAAAATGTGCTTCATTTGTTTTCACCATCCTTACTGCGTATGCTTTTGAATCTTCTGTCGGCGGGCTTTTGAGAATTTTTTGGTATAAGCCAGACGGTTCCCATCTTTACAGCGCCGGGAATACGATCAGCAGTACAATAGTAGTTTATCCGTCGAGGGGTCACACCCCATTTTTCACTTGCCTCTTTCAAAGTCATATAGTCCATGTTCATGCCTCCATAAAAGACATTATAGTTCTTTTGCTCGAACAAAGCAAGAATATGGGGTTGCGCTGTAAAATTACAGATAAAGGTTTGCAGAGTGACTGGCAAGCGATGCCTGTGGCTATCCAGATAGCCCCACGCGCTTGTTGAGGGAAGTCCCCCAAGCCCCCTTTGAACACAGATTTTCAATCTGTGGCTGCGCGTTCTTACGAACGCTTTTGACCACGACCAGCTCACCGCTGGCCGTGGTCTTTTTCTTTCTGTTGCGGCTCGGTCGGCTCCATCGCCAGGACCCGATCCACATTGTTCTTGACGGTCAGCAGTTCCCGCATGGCGGCGCGGGCCTGCCGGTACTCTCCGTAAGCCGTTTTCTTGTCCGCCAGCAGCTGGGCATACTCGGTCTGAAGCTCCTTGATGGTGGGCAGCTTTTTCATGTTCAGCTCATTAAAGGCTTCCTTGGCCGCCTGGTGCAGCCGGATCTCATCCTCATGCTCCGCGTAAAATTTCCGGGAGTATCCGGCCTTTCGGTAGGCCACATAGGTCTCGCGGGTCTTAGCATAGTTGACGATGTGCGTGCGCAGCACGGCGATCTCAGCCATGCGCTTTTCGGCCGCCTTAATCTGTGCAGATAGCGCATTGTATCGGGCTGTTGCCTCTGCCGTTTTTGTTTCCAGGTCGGCATAGTCCAGTAGGCCGTGTTCGGACAGATAGTTGAGGGTTTGAGCCATCTGCTTGAGGTTGAACACCTTGGCCCAGCGTGTATACCCGGCGCCTTTCCCGGCCTGGAGTTTTGCCTGGATGTCTACCAGCAGATTGACCTTGGGCGGAGCAGCCTGCACAGCAGTTTCCTTTCGGGGTGTATGCTCCTTTTGCCCGGAGAGGACGGCAAGCAGATCGTCCAGCGTGTAGCCGTCCCCCAGTCGGTCAAAGCGGATATTGTTGCCCCAGCCCTCCGCGCTGATGGAAATGGTTTTGCCGCGCCGGTGGACGGTGAAGCCGTCCTGTTCCAGCAGACGAAGAAGCTCCTCCAAGGTGCCCGGTTTCTGTACCAGTGCCCTGTCAATGGCCTGGCGCAGTTGCTCCTTGTGGGAGGGCTTCGCCGCGTCGCCCAGCCACTTGTTGTAGCTCTGGCCGCGCCGCTTAGGGGTCTCCACGATGGAATAGCCGTTCTCAATGCAGATGGTATCGTTCAGACGGCGGACGGCACGGGTGCTTCCCCAGAAATTGCGGAACTTGCGGTCACACTCCAGCGTGGTGGAGTTCCATATAATATGGTTGTGGACGTGAGACTTGTCGATGTGGGTGCAGACGATGAAAGCGTGCTTGCCTTTGGTAAAGCGCCGGGCCAGCTCCACGCCCAGCCGATTTGCTTCCTCCGGCGTAATCTCGCCCGGCACAAAGGACTGCCGCAGGTGGTAGGCAATCACATCATCCTTGCCGCGCACCCGGCCGGTGCGGGCAGCGTAGGTCTGCTTGTCCAGCAGGAACTGCGCGTCCGCCACGCGGCTGTCACACTGGTAGCTGGTGATGAGCCTGCCGTGGTCGGTCTTGTCTGGATTTTTTACATAGTCGATGATGTCGCTGATGGCCTTGCCGACCGTGCGGCCCTTTCCTGCGTGCAGCGGCATGATGCGGGTGGTGGCCATGACTTTTCCTCCTTCCATCGGAAATGCGTTTGATATTGCGTGCAAAATCTCGTATAATAATAAAAAAGTATAAAACCAACTCGAAAGGGGGCTGTTGCTCCTATGACAGAAGCCGAACTTCTGAAGCTGATCGAGGACGGCGAGAACATCCGGGTGGAGTTTAAGAAATCCACCACTGAGATTACAAAGGATGTTTACGATACCGTCTGTTCTTTTTCCAACCGAGACGGTGGAATCATTCTCCTGGGCGTCAAAGACAACGGGGAGATTTTGGGTGTTGCCCCGGATGCGGTTGACCGTATGAAAAAAGACTTCGTGACTTCCATCAACAACGGGCAGAAAATCAATCCGCCTCTGTACTTGCAGCCGGAAGCCTGCACCGTAGACGGCCGCACGCTGCTGGTCATTCAGGTGCCGTCCGGCAGCCAGGTCTGCCGCCATCACGGGCGCATTTTTGACCGCAGCCACGAAGCAGATATTGATATAACCGACAACTCCGACATGGTGTACCAGCTGTACGCCCGGAAAAGCGGCAGTTATTTTGTAAATAAAGTGACCCGCTTCCAGATGGACGACTTGCGCCCTGACCTGATGGAGCGCGCCAGAGCCATGACCACCAGCCGCACGGCCAACCATCCGTGGAAGTCCATGTCAGACGAAGAACTGCTGCGCAGCGCCGGTCTGATCTTAAAAGACCCCGAAAGGCAGCTCGAAGGCATTACCCTGGCGGCGATTCTTCTGTTCGGGAAGGACAGCACGATCCTGGCTGTATTGCCGCAGCACAAAACGGACGCCATTTTCCGGGTGGAAAATCTGGATCGCTATGACGACCGGGATGTCATCATCACGAATCTGCTGGAAACCTATGACCGGCTGATCGCTTTCGGTCAAAAGCACCTCAGTGACCCCTTTGTGCAGGAGGGCCTCCAGAGCGTCAGCGCCAGAGACCGCATCCTGCGCGAAATTTTCTCCAACAGCCTGGCGCACCGGGATTACTCCAGCGGCTATGTGGCAAAATTCGTAATTGAGCGTAACCGGCTCTACACCGAAAATGCCAACCGTTCCCACGGGCACGGCGCTCTGCACCTTTCCTCCTTTGAGCCGTATGCCAAGAACCCGCCCATTTCCAAAGTGTTCCGTGAGATTGGACTGGCGGACGAGCTGGGGTCCGGGATGCGGAATACTTACAAATACACGAAGCTCTATTCCGGTGGAACCCCGGAATTTATCGAGGGCGATGTGTTCCGCACCGTGGTTCCGCTGGCCCCGATTGCGGTGGAAAAGGTTGGGCCGCAGGACGAGACCCAAGTGAGGACCCAAGTGAGGACCCAAGTGGGAACCCAAGTGACACTTACAGACCAGATTTTAGCCTTTTGTGCAGAACCGCGCTCGAAAGCTGAAATTGCGGAACATTGTGGGTATAAAAACACAAAGGGATTTACAAAGAGGTACTTGCGTCCACTGCTGGACAATGGACAGCTGCAAATGACCATCCCAGATAAGCCCAGAAGCCAACATCAAAAATATGTAACGGTGCAAAAGCCTGCACCAGAAAATTGAACCAAATCAGGGTGTCGGAGGAAGTTGTATGCTCCGACACCCTGATTTTTTATATGCCTTTGATGTGCGTGGACTTTACTTTCATGCTAATCTCATCACTGAAATTAGCACGAAAGTAAAGTCAAAAAAATTGCCGGGATGTATCTCCCGGCAATTCTGCATTTTCGATTCAGCCATACACCGCGTCCTGGATCACATACCGCAGGTCCTGCACCTTGCCCACCAGCCAGGCAGCGGCCATTGGCAGGCCCACCGGGCTGACCAGGAAGGCGATCACCAGCAGGATGACGCCGTTTTGCGGTGAGTAGGTCACAAGCACTGCGATCCCCAGTAGCGCCACCAGGGTGGAGGCCAGACCGAAGATAAAGCTGGACACATACAGCAGCCCGAAGCACACCCAGGTGAACAGCATCAGCGCCAGCACCACCGGCGCGGCGAGGATTTTCAGCCCCAGTTTCAAAATAAACAATATCACTCTCATTTCAGCGCCTCCTTTCGCCAGTCCAGGTATGGCTGGCACAGTTCGTCTACGGCTTTCTCATCCATTTCGGTGGCCTCTCTGCTGCCTTGCGTCCGGCGGATCAGCTCGAAATCCCAGTAATCTTGTAGCAGCAGATCAAAAAGTTCCTCTGGAGTCCGGCAAAGAACGCCATCCACGCAGTATCGTGAATCGCTGTTCCAGCTTATCCGAACGTAACCGCGCCTGCATGGAAGGACTTCTTCCTCCGAGTCTTGCCCCAGATAATCATGGAACACAATCAAGACATTTTCAAACGTCAACATCAGCCATCACCTCGTTTCTGACTCCATTATCAATCACACCCCGCCAAAACGCAACGATACGGGCAAAGAAAAAGGAGGGAGGCCCGGCGCAGCAGCCCGCATACGCCAGACCTCCCTCCGCAGCCAGGGCGTATGCCCCTGTCACGACAGCTTTGCCAGCTGGGTCAATATCTTATGCACCCCATCCCACAAAGCCTCCTGCCGCTGGGATATATCTTCCAGGTCGGCGTCATAAATGCGCCCGGTCTCATGCACGCGGCGGGTCAGCTGGTTGAGGTTGTTGCTGCTCCGGCGCATCAGGGAGACCAGCTCCTTCAGCTCCGGCAGTTCCAGGCGCACCACATAACCGTCCAAAGCCATTTTTCGCAGATATGCTTCCCGGTTGGAGGTGCCCAGCTGGGCCATCTTTTGCTCGATCATCGCCAGTTCCTCCGGCGAGACCCGGAAGTTCAGCTGCACCTCCCGCTTGCGCTTGGGGGCGGTCATCGCTCCGGCTCCTGCTTTTTGCGGGCCGGTGCTTTCTTCTCAGGTTTTTCAGCGGGGTGCGGTTCCTGCTTCAGCTGGCGGCGGACCGAGGGGCGGCGCTGGCGCAACTCCTTACTGCGGTCCTCGCTGGCAAGGATGGTGACATAGGTGCCGGGACGGTCCACCAACCCGGTGATCGTCAGGCTGCGGAACGGCAGCAGTGCCATCAGCTGGTCATGGGCCTGGGTGCCTGCACGGGCCAGAAAGTCCGGCGACACGCGGGCCATGTAATGGGTGCCGTGGGGGCTGTTTGGGGTATCCGGGGCGCGCAGCTCCTGCAACAGCCGGGCGGCCTCGGCCTGGATTTCCTCCGGCGTCAGCGGCTGAAGCCGCAGATAGTCCTGCCGCGCCTGGCTCAGAAACAGATCGACCAGGCCGGGGTGGCTGTCCACCACAAAGTCCAGGTTGCGTTCGCCGCCGAAGCCGTCCGGGTTGGGCGGGATGTCCACAGTCTTGGCCCACGTCTTGTTGGCCGGGCTGAACCGCCCATCCCAGTCCTTCTGCTGCACAGTGTTTGCTAATACATAGAGGGTGCGGGTGTAGCCGAACTGCTCGATCACCTGGGGCACCGCGTCTTTGCCCAGCCGATTGTCCCGATAATGTTCCGAAATGGATGCCTCGATGGCCTCCTTGCAAGCGATGTTGGCGCGGCGGGACGAACGATAGAGGTCCAGTTCGCCCTGTTCGCGGGCATAGGCGGCGTCATGCCGGTAGAGCGGCAGTTCCCGCTGGGTGTCCAGTGCTGCCTCAGCCCGCTGCTCGATACTGTCCCGCACCACATCCATGTAGGAAGTCTCCCGGTCGGCAAACTCCTTGTACACATCGGCCAGCGGGGACGGCGACGCCAACAGCGCGACAGCCCGGCTTTGGGGTAGATCCAGTTCCTCCATTGCCATTAAAATCACCATGCCGACCGCGTTGCTCTCGGCACAAATAGAGATGAAAGAGAGCAGA
>CABUDN010000139.1 GCA_902490355.1 uncultured Oscillibacter sp. | reverse complement strand
CTGCCTGGGGCGGATCGCTGCCAAAGCCATCATCAAGGAAGATTTTCGGATTACCAGTGAGCATGGACAGTGGTTTACCCGCAGCGGCGTCCAGATGACCGCTATCTACCATCCTGCCGCCTTGCTGCGGGATGTCGGAAAGCGGCCGGAAACATTTGAAGACCTCAAATCCATTCAGGCCAAAATCCGGGAAGTCTGTCCCGAACTGGGGCTGTGATAAATGGCGGGGTACCCCTCCGCCATTTGATTACCTCCAGTTGTTAACCATTTAAATTTTTATGGTTGACAATTGGAGCATATCAGGGTATTCTAACCATATCCCATTTCCTTGAGGAGGTTTTCCATCATGACACTCCATACAACGGCGGCACGCCTGCGGACTGTGGATCTGGTCTATGTGGCACTGTTCTCCGTTTTGATCGCGGTGTGTGCCTGGATCTCCATTCCCGCCACCATCCCCTTTACCTTGCAGACATTCGGAATCTTCGCGGCCCTGACCATTCTGGGCGGGCGGCGGGGGACTTACGCCACCGTGGTCTATCTGCTGTTGGGTGCTGTGGGACTTCCGGTTTTCTCCGGGTTCCAGGCAGGAATCGGCACTCTGCTGGGCGCTACCGGCGGCTTCATCCTGGGCTTTGCCGCACAGGCCCTGGTCTATTGGCTGCTTACCGCTCATCTGGGAACATCTGTCCCTGCCATGGCAGCAGCAGGGGTCATCTCCCTTGCCGTCTGCTACGCCTTCGGCACCATTTGGTTCCTCACCGTCTATGCCCGGAGCACCGGCCCCGTCAGTCTGGGCACCGCTCTGAGCTGGTGCGTAATCCCCTTCATTCTGCCGGACCTGGGCAAGTTGGCTCTGGCCATCGCCCTCTCCCTGCGGCTGAAAAAATTCCTGCGCTGATCCTCCGATTCCAAAATAAATCCCCCTGAAGTCTATCCGGACTCCAGGGGGATTTTCCTCTTTTCAGAAGGTCAGCCGCATGGCATACCACACCACACCGCCGTGAGTAGAAGATGAGACGCCTTCATTGCGAAAGCCAAAGGTCTCATAGTAGTGGACCAGCCGGTCCTTGCAGGTGAGCACACAGCCCTTGCGTCCCTGAGCCTTGGCATCGGCAATAACCCGTTCCATCACCCGGGCGGCCATACCCTGCCGCCGGTACTGCGGCATGGTATTCACGCCGAAAATCATCTGCCAGGCCCCCGCCTCATCATGCAAAGAGGCATCGGCATACATCTCATCCCGCAGATCCGGCTCGTCGCTGACCATCCCATTGATGAAGCTGATCAGCTCCCCATCCTGCTCCAGCAGCCAGAAATGATTGGGATACACTGCCAGCCGGGCGGCAAAATCTGCCTCTGTGGCCGCCTCCGCTGCCGGAAAGCACGCCGCCTCCACCGCAGCTACCCGGGGTAAATCCGCCATGGTGGCGGTTCGGATTTCCATATGCACGCTTCCTTTCTCGTTCACTTCAAATATTGATAGGCCAACAGGAGCCGGGCCGTGGAATTGGTCATGTTCTCAAAATAGTAAGGCCGGTCCGCTGCAAACCGCAGGGCATCCCGTTCCATCAGCTCAAACGGCTGCTCCTCCGCGTATAAGGCCACCCGCCCCGCCATCAGCGTGGCATGACACACACATCCGGGCACGGAGGGCTCCGGTTCATACCGGGCACTGATGTACAAGTCCAAAAAGAAGCTCTCCTGCCGGGTAGTATCATCATACGGAAAACTGGGCCGGAGCACGGCCTTTCCCCCATCCAGCCGGACCGCCCGGTTGTCCAGCTCCCGGGAGAGCAGCAGCGTCTCAAAGTCATCGTTTTCCAGCAGCACTTCTGCCGGGACCCGGAGCGCCGCCGCGATCTTCCCCAGAATCGCCACGGAGGGATTGGCCTCTCCCCGTTCGATCTGTCCCAGCATACTGCGGGACACTCCGGCAATGGCCGCCGTGCGCTCCATGCTCAGTTTTTTACTTTTCCGGATGCGCTTGATGTTCTCCGCTACCGCCCGATTCAGCTCCATATGCCGTTCACTCCTGCTAAAAAAGCCAATATATTGACAAATTGCACTCCTATCCTACCCGAATTGGCAGACATTGTCAAGAAAAAAGCGGAGCGGCTTTTAGCCGCTCCGCTCGTAGAATTTTACATCCGCTTCCAGGTGGCGCCGCCCTTGGTATCGATGATCTCGATGCCCCGGGCCTTGAGCTCATCCCGGATGCGGTCCGCCTCGGCAAAGTTCTTCGCCTTCTTGGCCTCGTAGCGCTGCATCACCAGCGCATCCACTTCCGGGTCTCCCTCACCGGTGACGGTATAGCCGCCGGTGGTCTGGGCAGACGCTTTGGCCTTGGCGTCCTCCGCCCGCTTGGCCTCCGCCTTCTCCAGCAGGCTCAGGGACAGCACCTGATCAAAATCCCCAATCAGGGCCAGCTTGGTGGCATCATTGGTCTTGGCCTTGAGCACATCAAATACGGAGGTGACGCCCATGGAGGTGTTGAGGTCGTTGCCCATCTGCTCCAGGAAGCGCTGCCGATACTGCTGGAATACCGCCTCGTCCCGCTCGCCGTCCTGGGGATTGAGGGCCGCGATCCGGCCGATCAGCTTCTGATAGGCCGCCACTGCATTGTCCAGATTCTCATAGGAGAACACCAGGGCCTTGCGGTAATGGCTCTGCAGGCAGAAGTACCGGTAAGCCAGGGGATCGTATCCCTTTTCCTCCAGCAGGGAAACCGTCAGGAATTCTCCCTTGGACTTGCTCATTTTGCCGCCGGTGGTGTTGAGGTGATGCACATGGAACCAGTGTCCGCACCAGGGATGCCCCAGATAGCTCTCGGACTGGGCAATCTCATTGGTATGATGCGGGAAGGCATTGTCCACGCCGCCGCAGTGGAGGTCCAGATATTCACCGTTATACTTCATGGAGATCCCGGAGCACTCAATGTGCCAGCCGGGATATCCCACGCCCCAGGGAGAATCCCATTTCAGGGCCTGGTCCTCAAACTTGCTCTTGGTGAACCAAAGCACAAAGTCATTTTTGTTGCGCTTATTGGTGTCCTCCTCTACGCCCTCCCGGACGCCCACGGCCAAATCCTCTTCATCGTGATCATTGAAGACGTAGTAATGGTCCAGCTTGGAGGTGTCGAAATACACATTTCCGCCCGCCTGATAGGCATAGCCCTTCTCCAACAGCCGGGTCACGATGGCGATATACTCGTCAATGCATCCGGTGGCGGGCTGAACCACATCCGGGCGCTTAATGTTAAGCTTCCGGCAATCCTCGAAGAACGCGTCCGTATAGTACTGCGCGATCTCCATGACCGTCTTGTGCTCCCGCCGGGCGCCCTTGAGCATTTTATCCTCGCCGGTATCGGCATCGGAGCTCAGATGCCCCACGTCCGTGATATTCATGACACGGTTGACATCGTAGCCCGCATAGCGCAGGTACTTTTCCAGCACATCTTCCATGATATAGCTGCGCAGATTGCCGATGTGTGCGAAGTGATACACCGTGGGACCGCAGGTATACATTTCCACGCGGCCCGGTGTATGGGTCTTGAATTCCTCTTTGCGATGGGTTGCCGAATTGTACAGATACATTTCAGGCTGTCCTTTCTTCTTTTGTTTTGCAGACCGCTTTGCGCAGGTCCATCAGTTCCCGTTCCAGTTCTTCCACTCGGCGGTTCATGGCCGCCAATTCTTCCACCAAGGGATCGGTCATGTGGATCTGATCCACATCGTCGGCATAATAAACCGGCTTGCCTGCTACCCGGACCACCTGGGCCGGGACGCCCACTGCGGTGGCATTGGGCGGGACTTCTCCCAGCACCACGGCACCGGCCGCAATCCGGGCATTGTCTCCCACAGTAAAGGGGCCCAGAACCTTGGCGCCGGATCCTACCAGGACGTTATTTCCCAAAGTGGGATGCCGCTTGCCCTTATCCTTTCCGGTACCGCCCAGGGTCACCCCCTGATACAGCAGGCAATCATCTCCAATCTCCGTCGTCTCACCGATGATGATGCCCATGCCGTGGTCGATCACCAGCCGGTGTCCGATGATGGCACCGGGGTGAATCTCAATCCCGGTCCAGAATCGATTCCACTGGGACACGCACCGTGCCAGGAAAAACCGGTGGTGCACATACAGCCAATGGGCCAGGCGGTGATACAGCACCGCGTGTACGCCGGGATAGAGCAGGAAAATCTCCAGCTTGCTGCGGGCCGCAGGATCGCGGCGCTGGTAGGCAGCCAACAGACCGCCCAGTCGGGTTACTCGTTTTGCCATGATTCATTTCTCCTTGTGTCGGTCGGGAGGGAAATAAAAACGCCTCCCGTACCAAAGTACGAGAGGCGACGAATCGCGGTTCCACTCTCTTTTATCACTCAAGGAAGGCCCTTGACGCAGGCCGTACGGAGGGCATCCACATCCCCCGCGCTCCCGGGCGCACGTTCCCCGCTCCCTCCGTAGGCACGCTTGCAGCCGGTGACGCGCCCTCTCTGTCCTTTGGTCCTAGCCGGTACTCTTCCCGATCATCACGCTATGCAGTTGTACGCCTAGTATATTAGCAGGATTTCCCCCGCGTGTCAAGCAGAGCCTTTCTCTTTTCCTTTGTCAACCATCCGTTGACAGGACTCTCTTTCTGACCGCTTGCCATGCGTTTTCTCTCCGGGATCATGATTTCACAAAAGGAGGGAGTCGTATGGAACTTCATGAGCGGACTGCCGCTGTCCGCAAAGCCGCAGGCCTTCCCCAGGAACAGCGGTCAAACCGTGCCGGACGTGCAGCAGTCTTCCCCAAACGCTCCGGCAGACACTGCATCCGTCCCCATTCCTTGCCCCTGCTGCACAAAGGAGAATTAAAACGGCTGCGGAATCCCGCAGCCGTTTTTTCTCTTACGCCGAGGCGATGACATCCTTGTTCTTCACAAAATACTCCACGCCGGAGTACAGAGTGGTCAACGCAATGATCCACACGCAGATCAGATTCAGGGTATCCTGGATTCCCGGAATCTGGAGGAACATCACCACGATGCACACCATGGTGGCGGCGGTTTTCACCTTGCCGGACCATCCAGCCGCGATGACACGCCCCTTGTCCGAGGCAATCATCCGCAACCCGCTGACGGCAAACTCCCGGATGATGACGATCAGCAGAGCCCAGGCGGGCATCCGTCCAATCTCCACAAACCACAGCATGGCTGCCGTTACCAGCATCTTATCCGCCAGGGGATCCGCGAATTTTCCGAAGTCTGTTACCAAGTTATACTTCCGGGCGATTTTGCCATCCAGCATATCCGTAAGGCTGGCAATTACAAAGATCGCCAGTGCCACATAGTCCGCCCCAGGGAAGCCCCAATACAGCACCCCCATAAACATAGGGATTAATATAATGCGCAAAAGTGTCAATTTGTTAGGCAAATTCATAGTGATATGTTCCTCCGTCCGGGACAGGCACACTCATAGTACCCGGTATGTTTTCTTGTGGGCAGAAGCATTTCCAATCAGACCTGCTCGCCGGTGAGCTCTCCGTCCATGGTATCCGTCAGGCGGACGGTCACGAAAGTGCCCGGTTCCACCTCTTCCTCAGCGGTGAAATAAATCCGCCCGTCGATGTCGGGAGACTCGGCATAGCTGCGGCCAAAGAACATCTGTGCCTGCGGGTCAAAGCCCTCGCACAGCACTTCCCGTTCGGTGCCCAGTACGGACTCGTTATAGGCGTCGATGATGTCGGACTGCACATCCACCACCAGCTCCGCACGGCGGCGGGCTTCTTCAGTGTCCACATGGTCCATCTGAGCCGCCCGGGTTCCCTCCTCCGGAGAGAAGGGGAAGACGCCTGCCCGCTCAATACGGGTCTGGCGCAAAAATTCGCACAGCTCCTCCAGCTCCGTTTCCCCCTCACCGGGCAGACCGGTGATGAGGCTGGTGCGCAGCACCAGTCCCGGAATCCGAGCCCGGAGCTTGGCGAAGAGCGCCTCCAGTTCCGCCTTGGTATCCCGGCGGTTCATGGCCTTCAAGATCCCATCGTTGCAGTGCTGAATGGGGATATCCAGATAGGGCAGAATCTTGGGCTGGCGGGCAATGGTATCAATCAGCTCATCGGTAATCTCGTCCGGATAGAGGTAGTGCAGCCGGATCCAATGGAAATCCAGGCGGCACAGCTCGTCCAGCAGCTTTGCCAGCTGATGTTCGCCGTTGAAATCGGTTCCATAGCGGGTAATATCCTGCGCAATCACCAGCAGCTCCTTGACGCCGGCGGAAGCCAGCTCCGCCGCCTCATCCAGCAGCTCACCCATGGGACGGCTGCGGTACTTGCCCCGCAGGGAGGGAATCACGCAATACGCGCAGTG
>CABUDN010000138.1 GCA_902490355.1 uncultured Oscillibacter sp. | reverse complement strand
GGTGCTGTGAGCAGGGAGGGGTTCTGCTTTATCATGTACGAAGACAAGACTTTAGTGTGCAAAGAGTGCGGTCAGGAGTTCGTGTTCACCGCCGGTGAGCAGGAGTTCTACGCCGAGCGCGGCTTCCAGAACGAGCCCCAGCGCTGCAAGGCCTGCCGCGACGCCCGCAAGAACGCTGCCCGCGGTCCCCGGGAGTACTTCACCGCTGTTTGCGCTGCCTGCGGCGGCGAGGCCAGAGTGCCCTTCGAGCCCAAGTCTGACCGTCCGGTCTACTGCAGCGAGTGCTTTGCCAAGATGCGCGACCAGCAGAGATAAAGAGCCGTCTTCGGTTTTTCATAACGCGGTCCGAAGAGACGTCCACAACTGTGGGCGTCTCTTTTTCCCGTTTTCCCTGGAAATCCCGGGGTTTTGCCGGATTTTCTATTGAATTTTCGGAAATCATGGAGTATAATACTCCCGTCGAATTTTTGAATGGAGGAATCTACCCATGATTCAGATCACGAAAGACACCATCATCGGTGATATCCTGGATATTGCCCCTCACACCGCGCCCATCTTCCTGTCCATCGGCATGCACTGCCTGGGCTGCCCCTCTTCCCGCGGCGAGACCGTGGAGGAGGCCTGCATGGTCCACGGCGTGGACTGCGAGAAGCTGCTGGCCCTGGTGAACGAAGAGGCCAATAAGCCCCAGTGAGGATCCGGACGCATACGGGCTGAGCCTGTATGCGTCCTTCCACGGAGGAGGACCTTTTCTTGAAGCAGTTGGAACTGACGCCCCGTCTGGCCCTGCTGGCCAGCTGGGTACCCGAAGGGGCGCGCCTGGCGGACATCGGTACGGACCATGCGTACCTGCCGGTGTGGCTGATGCTGGCCGGGCGGCTGCGCTCGGCCATTGCCAGTGATCTGCGCGCTGGCCCCCTGGACCGGGCCCGCGCCACGGGCAAGACCTGGGGCGTGGCGGAGCGGATCGATTTCCGTCTTGGCCCCGGGCTGGATACCGTGGCCCCGGAGGAGGCGGACACGGTGGTCATCGCGGGCATGGGCGGCGAGACCATTGCCGCCATTTTGGCCGCGGCGCCCTGGACGGCGGACGGAAAGCACCGTTTGCTGCTCCAGCCCATGACCCGGGCCTGGGAGCTGCGGGCCTTCCTCGCCGACAACGGCTACGCCATTACCCGGGAAGCTCTGGTTCGGGACCGGGGCACGCTCTACCCGGTGATGGAAGCCGGGGCAGGGGAGATGACCCTGAACCTGGGGCAGCTCCACGGCGGCGTGGGCCTTATCCACGATCCTCTGGGAGACCGCTATCTCATTGAGCAGATCGTCCGGCTGGAGATGGCGGTGGCGGGGCTCAACCGCGGCACGGGAGAGAAGTCCCGGGCCCGGGCGGACGAGACGAGAGACGTGATTACCGCCTTGCTGGCGATGAGAGAGGAGTGGCGACATGCCCAGTGCCGGTGAAATCGAAGCGCGTCTGTTTGACCTGGCGCCTGGAGAGGGCGCCATGGAGTGGGACAATGTAGGCTTGCTGGTGGGAGACCCGGAGCGCCCGGTGGAGCGGGTGCTGGTGGCTCTGGATATTACGGAGGCCGTGGCAGACGAGGCCATTGCCAAGGGCTGTGAGCTGATTGTGGCCCACCATCCCGTTATGAACTGCCGGTGGCTGCCGGTGCAGAGCATCCGGGACGATACGCCCCAGGGACACCTGCTGTGCAAGCTGCTGCGCCACGGGATCTGCGCCATCTGCATGCACACCAACCTGGATGTGGCTCCCGGCGGCGTCAACGACGCCCTGGCCGCTGCGCTGGGTCTGGAGGACCCTGGGCCCCTGTGCGAAAACGGCCTGGGCCGGGTAGGCACGCTGCCCGCCCCCATGTCCTTGCCGGAGTTTGCAAAGCACGTCTGCCGTGCGCTGGGCTGTAACGGCGTGCGCTATGCCGACGTGGGCAAGCCGGTCTACCGGGTGGCGGTAGGCGGCGGCGCCTGCGGCGAGTTTGAAAAGGACGCCGCGGCCGCCGGATGCGATACCTACGTCACAGCGGACCTGAGCTATCACCAGTTCCTGGACGCCCGGGCGGTGAACCTCATTGACGCGGGGCATTTCCCCACGGAGGACCCGGTCTGCCTGCGCCTGGTGGAGTACCTGCAATCCCAGTTCCCCAGCCTGTCCATCCAGAAATCCGCTTCCCACCGGGAAGTGATCCATTACTATGTTGAAGGAGAATAACAACCATGTCCGGACATTCCAAATGGCATAATATTCAAAAGACGAAGGGTGCGGCCGACGCCAAGCGTTCCGCCGCCTTCACCAAGATCGCCCGTGAGATCATCGTCGCCGTCAAGGAAGGCGGTTCCGGCGATCCCAACAACAACTCCCGCCTGGCCACCGTCATCGCCAAGGCCAAGGCTGTGAACATGCCCAACGACAACATCAAGCGCACCATCGACAAGGCTCTGGGTGCCGGCAACACCGACAACTTTGAGGCCGTCACCTATGAGGGCTATGGTCCCGGCGGCGTGGCCGTCATCGTGGAGGCTCTGACCGACAACCGTCAGCGCACTGCTCCCGAAGTGCGTCATGCCTTCGACAAGTGCAATGGCAACCTGGGTGCTCAGGGCTGCGTGAGCTGGTCCTTTGACAAGAAGGGCGTCATCGTCATCGACAACGAAGAGGGCGAGCTGGAAGAGGATACCGTCATGATGGACGCCCTGGAGGCCGGTGCGGCAGACTTTGAGGCCGACGGCACCGTCCTGGAGATCACCACCGATCCCGACGCCTTCAACGATGTAGTCAAGGCTCTGGAGGAGAAGGGATACACCTTCGTCAACGCTGAGATCGAAATGGTGCCCCAGAACTACATCACACTCTCCGGCGAAGGCGATGTGAAGAACATGCAGAAGCTCATTGACATGCTGGAGGATAACGACGACGTCCAGAACGTCTGGCATAACTGGGACAATGACTGAGTAGTCCTTTGAAGAGAAGCGGGAATCCCCCGCTTCTCTTTTTTTCTAAAAACTGAACAAAACTAAACTTTTGTTTATTTTAAAAAGGCAGTCCATCCGCCGCACTGACACACTGACGCTTGTCCCTGTCTGACCGCTCTGTCGGATGACCAGCGGGGGAAGCTGTTGCTGCTGCTCTTCCGTTACGCCATGGAGGCAGACCGTCACCCAGTGGAGCCGGAATCGTTCATCGAACAAGAGCCGGATCTGCCGCCGGAGACCCGGATGGCCTTCTTGTTCGTGGCGCAAAGCATCCGGCGGGATACGGACCGCTGGCGGGTGAAGCGGCAGCGATACAGTGAGGCGGCCCAGCGCCGCAGGGAAGAACGCCCAGCACTCCGGGAGGAGCAGAGAGATGCGTATTATCTCAATCGCTTTCAGGAGGAGCAGAAAGCCGCACAGGCAGAAAAGCGGGGATCCGGCGCGCCGGGAAGAGAGCGGTAGAAACGAAGAAAAGCCCCGGCTGCGGATTACGCAGCCGGGGCCATGTCCATGCGAGCAAAACTGTAAGCCGGGTTCTGTATTTGACAGTCATCTATCTCGACGTACTGTTGCCAGTACGCTCAAGCCACCTCTGGGAAGCGGCCGGGCCAGCCTTGATGCTTCCAACCACGGTGTTGCTCCGGATAGAGTTTACAGCGGCGGACACTCTCGAGCCGTCGGGTGCGCTCTTACCGCACCTTTCCACCCTTACCTCACCCCGTACGGGACCCCGAAAGGGGACATGAGGCGGTATATCTCTGTTGCACTTTTCCTGAAGTCGCCTTCGGCGGGCGTTACCCGTTATCCTTGCCCTGTGGAGCCCGGACTTTCCTCATAAGCGGCCTTTCGGCCTGCTTACGCGACTGTCTGTCTTCCTCGCGGGTTCTATTTTACTAAAAAGTCCCCGGCTTGTCAACGGCAAGCCCCGGGACGTGGGGGCCGCAATTACCGGAATTGCTCCCAGCCCCACAAATGAGAGAAAATTCCGCCTCCGCGTTGTAATTCCAGGGGGTTTGCGGTATAATGCAACTGCATATCAACTTGATTTGAGGAGCGATCTGCGTGACATTTGAAGAATATCTGACCTCCTTGGAGGGAAAGCGTGTGGCTGTGATCGGAATCGGAATTTCCAATCAGCCTCTGATTGAACTGCTGCTCCAACGGGGCATCGCCGTTACCGCCCGGGACAAGAAGGACCGGACGGCTCTGGGTACCTTGGCTGGTGATCTGGAGTCCCGGGGCGCCGTGCTGCGCCTGGGGGAGGATTATCTGGAAGATCTGACGGAAGATGTGATCTTCCGGACACCCGGCATGCGGCCGGACTTGCCCCAGCTGCGGCAGGCCGTGGAACGGGGCAGTGTGCTGACCTCGGAAATGGAGGTCTTTTTCCAGGTCTGTCCCTGTCCGATGATGGCTGTCACCGGCAGCGATGGAAAAACCACTACTACAACCATCATTGCATCCTTGCTGAAAAAAGCGGGCCGTACTGTCCATCTGGGCGGCAACATCGGCAATCCTCTGCTGGCCCAGACACCCCAAATGCGCCCGGAGGATCTGGCCGTGCTGGAGCTGTCCTCTTTCCAGCTGATGACCATGACATCCAGCCCTCATGTGGCGGTGATGACGAACCTTTCGCCCAATCATTTGGACGTCCACAAGGATTACGCGGAGTATATTGCTGCAAAGGAAAATATCTTTACACACCAATCTGCACAGGATATTGCTGTATTTAACGCAGACAATGAGGTCACGGCGGCCCTGGCAAAGAAGGCCCTGGGCCGGGTGCGTTTGTTCTCCCGGCAGCGGGAGGTGGCAGACGGCGTCTTTCTGCGGGGAACCAGCGTGGTGGCCCGGTCTGATGGAGCAGAGCGGGTCGTGATGGACACCTCGGACATCCAGCTGCCCGGCGTGCACAACATCGAAAACTACCTGGCGGCCATTGCCGCAGTGGACGGCATGGTGCCTGACGAGATCATCCGGGACTTTGCCCGGACCTTCGGCGGCGTGGAGCATCGGATCGAGCTGATCCGGACTCTGGACGGCGTGCGCTGGTATAACGACTCCATCGCCTCCAGCCCCAGCCGCACCATTGCGGGACTGCGGTCTTTCCCGGAGAAGGTGGTGCTCATCGCCGGGGGTAAGGACAAGGGCATCTCCTATGATAGCCTGGGTCCGGTGGTGAATGACCATGTCAAGCTTCTGATTCTCTGCGGCGCTACCGCCGGGGTAATCCGTCGGGCGGTGGAGCAGGCCCCCAACTATGCCGGGCTGGAGATCTTTGACGTGGCGGACTACGAAGAGGCCGCCGCTCTGGCGCGCAGCCGGACGCAGTCCGGGGATGTGGTGATTCTCTCTCCGGCCAGCACTTCCTTTGACCGTTTTGCCAACTTCATGGAGCGGGGCCGGGTCTTTAAGGATGTGGTGAACCGCCTGCAATAAGTCCAGGCTCCTTCCGCATAGAATGGCGGAAGGAGGGAGGACACGTGCGACCAGGCTTTTTCTATTACCGCCGTCGGATGGACCGGCGGGCGGCTGTACGAATCCTATTGCTGTTTTTCATCTCGCTGGTGCTGTTTGTCATTCTCTATGCCACAGCGCAGCTGCGGCCCCTGCTGGAGAGCCTGGCTGTAACCCGGGTATCCAATACCGTCAATCGGATTGTGGCGGAGGCCGTGGACGAGGCGATTCAACAGGGCGATATCAGCTATGAACAGCTCATATCCTTTGAGAAGGATACGGAGGGCCGCGTGACTGCGGTCCACAGCAACATGGCGGCCTTCAACCGCCTGCAAACCGATATTCTGGATATCATTTTGACTCGGGTAGACCAAGTTTCCGCCCGGGAGATCTCCATTCCCGTGGGAACGCTTACCGGCACCGCTCTGCTGGCAGGCCGGGGGCCCCGGATCAACGTCCGGATGGAGTCGGTGGGATCGTCCTCGGCCCGATTTGAAAATGCCTTTTCCTCGGCAGGCATCAACCAGACCAAGCACCAGATCATCCTGAATATCGATGTGACCGTCAGCATTTTGCTGCCGGGATTCACCACTGCCACCAAGATTTCCAACGCCGTCACTGTGGCGGAAACCATCATCGTAGGTACGGTTCCGGATACGTACACGTATTTCAGTACATCGCCGGAGACCTACGAAGAGGACCTGAAGGACTATATACTCAACAACGGATAACGGGAGGTTTCCATGGACTACCGTAAGCGCATCCAGGAACTGCGCGACATTCTCAATGAAAACGGCTACCGGTACTATGTGCTGGATGCCCCCACCATGAGCGACTATGAATATGACATGCTCAACCGGGAGCTGGAGGAGCTGGAGGCTGCCCACCCGGAGGAGATTACGCCGGATTCTCCCACGCAGCGCGTGGGCGGCAAGATCTTACAAGGCTTTTCACCTTA
>CABUDN010000137.1 GCA_902490355.1 uncultured Oscillibacter sp. | reverse complement strand
CATTTTTAAGCTAGTATGTTTATACTAAAGCCAAAGTTCAGGGAAGGAAACAAAGAATCCAGACCATGGAAAGTTCCTTCATGGATGGAAGTTTGTTCATTCAAAATATTTTTCGGCTGAAAACCGGGATACATAGGAGGAGAAATGAATATGTATAACGATGAACAGAATCTGTATCATTACACGTATCGTAAAGACGGCAGCGAGTCCGCTCCCAAGGCGGAGAACAACGCTGCACCGCAGGAACCCATCCATCCGCAGTCTGCCGGCCCGCAGGGACCGGTGCAGGAGATGAAGCCAGTGAAAAAGAATCGCATGGGGCTCAAGATCACCGCGCTGGCCCTTTGCTGTGCCCTTCTGGGCGGCGCCGTGGGCGGCGGCGTGGTATATGGAATCAGCGGCTCCGGCAGCAATTCCAGCATCAACGTCAGCAACCGGGCGGCTACCCAGGTGGCCATTAAGACCGTGGACGGCAAGACGGAAATGACCGATGCCGAGGTCTACGCCGCCAATGTCAACAGCGTGGTGTCCATCAATGTGACCGGCACCAGCGGCACCAACTTCTTCGGTCAGGAGGTCCAGACGGCCTCTTCCGGCTCCGGATTTGTGCTCACCTCGGACGGCTACATCGTGACCAACTACCACGTGGTCAAGGACGCCAATACCGTCAAGGTCACCATGTACAACGGCGATACCTACGACGCCCAGTACGTCGGCGGTGATGAGGATTACGATATCGCCGTCATCAAGGTGGAGGCCACCGACCTCCAGCCCGTTACCCTGGGCGACAGCGACACCCTGAACGTGGGCGATCACGTGCTGGCCATCGGCAACCCCCTGGGCGAGCTGACCTTCTCCATGAGTGAGGGCATCGCCTCCTCGGTCAACCGGGCCATCAATGTGGACGGCACGCCCTTCAATATGATCCAGGTCACGGCCTCCATCAACCCCGGCAACTCCGGCGGCCCGCTGCTCAACAGCTACGGTGAGGTCATCGGCATCGTGTCGGCCAAGTATTCCAGCTATGCCAGCGAGTCCGTGGAAGGCCTGGGCTTCGCAATCCCCATCAATGATGTGGTGGCTATGATTGAGGACATCATGACCAACGGCTATGTCACCAACAAGCCCTACCTGGCCATCACCGGCGGCACCATGACCAGCCAGATGGCGTCCCAGTACCGCTACGATGTGGACAGCGGCGTGTTTGTCTACTCCGTGGAGGAAGGCGGCGCTGCCGACAAGGCCGGACTGAAGATGGGCGACGTCATCATCAAGGTGGATGACACCGACATTACCAGCATGGAAGACCTCACGGCTGTGAAGAAGCAGTACTCCGCCGGCGACACCGCAACCTTCACCATTTACCGGGAAGGCCAGGAGATGACCGTGGAGGTCACCTGGGACTCCGTGCCTGCGGACCAGCAGACCAACCAGCAGGAGGCAACCTCCAGCAGCGATCAGAACAGCCAGTATGATGGCAGCTACAATCCCTTTGAAGATTTCTTCCGTTACTTCTACGGAGGCGGATACAGCGGCTCCAGCGCCCACGAGGCGGCCTGACCCCCTTGCTCCGTGTCTGACGACGGCTTCGCGGCAACAGCTGCGGCAAGGCAAAAAGCCGTCCTTGCGACGGACACAAACCATATAAAAAATGCACCGTGGAATTTCCACGGTGCGTTTTTTTTGATTTACTGCTGTGCCTCGTCGTCGTTTTTCTTGTTGCGGTTTGCCACAGCGGCAATCACCATAATGACGATGAACGCAACGATCAGGATACCACCAGTGCTCATAACGGGACCTTCCTTTCTGCATTAACAAGTTCTTGATGATCTTTATAAATTTCTTAACGGAATCTTTATACACAGTATAGCGAAGGAGTGTACAAAAAGCAAGGGGTTTTTCCATAAAAATTTGACGAATTGCAAAAAAGTACCAGATTGCAGACTGGGATTTTTGGTAATTGAATACCAGATTCAGGGATTAGAACAGCAAAAAACTTCTTTTGGAACGTAAAAACAAATTTTGGAAGACAAAACGGAAAAAATTGTTTTCTTCTTAACAATTAAAAAATGCGCTCCGGAGGACACGGAAAATCCCGCATCGTTCCATAATACATCGAGATTCAGAACGAGGCGCAGATAAGTGCTGCGATGAAAAACCGAGATTATATGGGGGTTATATCGGGATTTATAGTTGAGAACAGCGGTGAATTGTGGTATAATTAAAAAATCAATGACCATTCGACATTCCGGGGCAAAGGCGGAGCTGGTCCGGCTGCGGACGGACAGAGCCAGCGCTGTGGATGATCGTAAAATAAGGAGACGTGAACTTCTATGAAGCTGGGTATCGTGGGTCTTCCCAATGTGGGCAAGTCAACCCTGTTCAATGCCATTACCAACGCCGGCGCGGAGAGCGCAAACTATCCTTTCTGCACCATCGACCCCAATGTGGGCATGGTGGCGGTGCCGGATGAGCGGCTGGACAAGCTGGCCGAGATGTATGAGCCGGACAAAAAGACGCCGGCCGTCATCGAGTTTGTGGACATTGCCGGTCTGGTCAAGGGTGCCAGCCAGGGCGCGGGTCTGGGCAACAAGTTCCTGGCCAACATCCGGGAGACGGATGCCATTGTCCACGTGGTGCGCTGCTTTGACGATGAGAACATCATGCACGTGGTGGCCGATGCCGGCACCAACGTGCCGGTGGACCCCAAGGGGGATATTGAGACCATTGACCTGGAGCTGATCATGGCGGACCTGGAGATGGTGAACCGCCG
This sequence comes from uncultured Oscillibacter sp., assembly GCA_902490355.1. Taxonomy (GTDB): domain Bacteria; phylum Bacillota; class Clostridia; order Oscillospirales; family Oscillospiraceae; genus Oscillibacter. Next base: position 3,661 of record CABUDN010000137.1, on the reverse strand, counting down.
GATCGAGCGGGCCACCAAGGCCGCCAAGGGTGACAAGAAGTTCCTCCACGAGGTGGAGGTCTTCAAGGGCCTGGCGGAGCACCTCAACAACGGCAAGTCCGCCCGGACCTATGAGGCCTCCCCGGAGGATCTGGCGCTGATCGCCACCTCGGATCTGCTGAGCCTCAAGCCCATCATCTATGCCGCCAACACCGATGAGGACGGCTTTGCCCATCTGGAGAACAACCCCTATTACCAGCAGGTCAAGGCCATTGCCGACGCCGAGGGCGCTCAGGTGCTGCCTATCTGCGCCAAGCTGGAGCAGGACATCGCCGAGCTGGAGGGCGAGGAAAAGCAGATGTTCCTGGAGGAGCTGGGTGTGGCGGAGTCCGGTCTGGACCGGCTCATCAAGTGCTCCTACGCCCTGCTGGGCCTCATTTCCTTCCTGACCTACGGCAAGGACGAGTGCCGTGCCTGGACCATCAAGCAGGGGACCAAGGCGCCCCAGGCCGCCGGCAAGATCCACACCGATATCGAGCGCGGCTTTATCCGGGCCGAGGTTATTGCCTATGACGACATGATCCGCTGCGGCAGTGTGGCCGCCGCCAAGGAAAAGGGCCTGCTGCGCAGCGAGGGCAAGGAGTATGTGGTCCAGGACGGCGACATGATCTACTTCCGCTTCAACGTGTAAGCATGAGCGCCCCGCCCGGAAGTCCGCAGCATCCAGCCATAACTGGCTTGCGCTTTGGGGCATTCGGGAAATGACAGAAAAGAACAGCATCCCCCGCGGTGAAAGCCGCGGGGGATGCGTTTGCTTTTTGGGGAATTTACGCGTTGTGGACGGTGAGCTCCAGCACGTCGGGCCGGGCGTAGTGGCCGCAGCCGTCGAACTCCATCCGGCTGGCGGGCACCTGCTCCATGTCCAGCTGGGCGTAGAGGATGGCCTCCCGGTCCCAGACCGGATCGGTCACATAGTGGCCGTAGGGGTCCACGATGCAGCTGCCGCCCCGGCAGACAATCTCCGGCAGGCGGGCGATCTCGTCGGGACAGTGCAGGTCCCGGGGATAATCGTCCCGGGTAAACACCATGTCGCAGTTGATGAAGTAGCAGTGTCCCTCGATGGCGATGTGGCGGATGGTGGCCTGCCACTCCTCGTTGTCATTGGTGTTGGGGGAGAGGTAGAGCGTCACGCCCTGTTCATACAGGGCCACCCGGGCCAGGGGCATGTAACTCTCCCAGCAGATCAGGCTGGCCATGGGGCCCCAGGGAGTTTGGGCGATGGGGAAGTAGTCCCGGTTGGCATCTCCCCAGACCACCCGCTCGGCTCCGGTGGGCTTGAGCTTGCGGTGGACCGTCAGCTCTCCCTGGGGGGAGAAGATCAGATTCGTATTGTAGAGTGTGGCGGAGACGGCGTCCCGCTCGCTGACGCCGATGCTCACCCAGGCTCCTGCCGCCCGGGCGGCTTGGGCCAGGCGCTCCATCTCCGGTCCGGGGACCAGGATGGAGTTGTCGTAGTAGCGCTTCCAGTCCTTGCGGCCCTCCGGGGTGCGGCTGCCCACGGTGAAGCCGAAGGTCATGCCATAGGGATAGCCGGGGATGAACAGCTCGGGGAAGACGATCAGTTCGGCGCCGTTTCCGGCGGCCTGGGCGATAAGATCCACGGCCTTGTCGGTACAGGCAACCTTGTCAAACAGAACGGGGGCGGCCTGGACCACGGCGATGGAGCAGGTGGACTTGAGATCCTTCATGATGGGTCCTTTCCCGGCGTCCGCCGCGGGGCGGATCGGCCGACTGGAATACGGCCGGATGGGACCGGCTCTCTTTTATCCTACCGGATTTCCCATCCCGGCGCAAGAGCAAACCGGCAGAAAACGCTTGGCCTGATGGAGACGTTCTGCCCCTGCCGGAACAGCCGCCGCCCATAACAACAAAATAAATTTTATTCAAAATAAAATTTAATCTTGACTTTAATAAAATTAAAGATTATATTCAAAATATGAAAGGCGGTGGGCGCATGACCTCGATCCCGGCATGGATGGCGGACCTGGAGGACCAGGATCTGACCTTCATCAAAAAATTCATTTTGGCTTCAGGCTCCCTCAAAGAGGTGGCATCGGTGTACGGCGTCAGCTATCCCACGGTACGGCTGCGGCTGGACCGGCTGATTCAGAAGATCCAGCTGACGGAGACGGCGGAGGCGGACCCGTATGTCAGCCTCATCAAGCGCCTGGCGGTGGACGACAAGCTGGATGTGGAGACCGCCCGGCTGCTGCTGCAAGCCTATCGGAAAACGAAGGAGGAGACGTGAGATGGAATTTGCGGCGAGAGCGACTGTTATGCTGATGGTGGTGTTTCTGGTCTTTGTGGTGGGCGGCGTGCTGCTGGAGGTTTTCCTGGCCCGCCGGGAGCCCAAATGGCCGGGCCTGGTGCTGCCGGTGCTGACACTGCTCTACTCCCTGGCCATGGCCTGCAACGTGGCGGCGGTGGGAGACACGTTCCCCTGGGGCGCGCTGCTGGGTACGCTGGTGCTGGGGAACATTCCCACGGTGGTGCTGCTGGCGATCTATGCTGCCTGCCGGGAAAAGCGGCGCAAGCGCAGCGAGCTGGACAAGATGGAAATTGACGATCTCTAAAGAAAACAGGGAAGGACCCCGGGCGGCTGTGCCGTCCGGGGTCCTGCTTTTTGGTGTGCAGAGAAGCCTCGCCGTAAGGAGGCCGCGCCGGGGGAGACGAACCGTGCCGGGTTTATCCCGGCTGCCGGGTGCCCTGGCGGACCATCTCCATGAAGGCCGCCGCCGCGGCGGTGGGGGTCACGTCCCGCAGAGTACACATGTCCACGCTGCGGGCGGGAATGTCGAAATCCACCTTCAAAAGCCGGATGTCTCCGCTGTCCAGCGCCTTTTGGACAAATTCCAGAGTCACGCCCGCCACGCCCAGGCCGATCCGGGCCAGGGACACCAGCAGGCTCCGGGAGGAGAGCTCGATTTCCGGCGTCAGCGTCACGCCGTACTTCAAAAATTCCTGTTCCAGAAAGACCCGGCTGCTGGCCTTGCGCTCCAACAGAATCAGGGGGAAGCTTGCAATCTCCTGCCGGGTGTAGACGTGATCGAAGTCGCAGTCGTAACCGCTGCCGGCCACAAAGACGGAGTGGGTGGAAAAGCAGGACCAGCTCTCCAGATTGCTGTCGGCGGGGGAGGAGGCAAAGGCGATGTCCACAGCGCCGGAGCGCAGCATGCTCAGCACCTTGGCGCTGCGTCCGCTGACGATCTTGAGCCGGATGCCGGGGTGGAGGCGGTGGAAGGCGTCGAGGTACTGGGTGAGAAAAAAGCTGGTGACGGTGTCGCTGGCGCCGATGACCAGCGTGCCCAGCAGCAGCTGCTGGGCCTGGGAGAGCTTGTCCTCCCCGGTGGCAATGAGGCCCAGGGCACTGCGGACGTATTGGTAGAGCATCTGTCCCTCGCCGGTAAGGCTGACGCCCCGGGGACTGCGGGCAAAGAGCCGGGCCTGAAGGGCGGTTTCCAGCTGCTTGACGGACTGGCTCACCGCCGACTGGGAAATATAGAGATTTTTGGCCGCCACGGAGATGTTGCCGGTTTCGGCTACCTCCTTGAATACGCGGTAGAGCTCCAGCTTCACTGCCATGGGGATTCCCCCTCTCGAAATCAGAATTTCTTATTATAGC
>CABUDN010000136.1 GCA_902490355.1 uncultured Oscillibacter sp. | reverse complement strand
AATTTCATTTTTTTGCGCCATTCGGCGCAAACTCTGCGAGGCTTTTTCGACAAGCTCAGCCCCCGTGCCGCACAGGCACGGGGGCTGCATAAAAACACACTTTGATTCGCTTACTGCATGAACAGTCCGCCATTGACGTTGAGGCAGCAGCCGGTCATATACCGGGACATATCGGATGCCAGGAACAGCACCACATCGGAGATGTCCTCCGGCTCGCCCAGCCGGTGCATGGGCACCGCCATGGGGTCCCAATCGCTGCCGAAAACCTTCTCCATAGCCGTCTTGATATTGCCGGGAGCAATGCTGTTGCAGGTGACGCCATAGGCCGCGCCCTGCTTAGCCACGGACTTGGTCAGCGTCAGCATGGCGCCCTTGGTGGTGGCATAGTCCACGCCGGAGGTCAGGCCGCCCACATGGCCGGCGATGGAGGACATGTTGATGATCCGTCCATATCCCTTGGCCTTCATGATCCGCATGGCTCTCTGGGCAAAGAGGAACGCGCCGGTGATATTGATGCTGTACGTCAGGTTCCAGTGCTCCAGAGTCATCTCGTCAAAGGGAATCTTATTGGTGATGCCGGCGTTGTTCACCAGAATATCCAGGGTGCCGAACTCCTGATCCAGCACCTCGAAGCAATGGTCCACATCCGCCTCGTTGGCCACGTTGCACTTGACCGCCACGCACTTGCACTCCGGATACTGCGCCATGATCGCCTTGGCCACCTTCTCGGCGTCCTCTACATTCAAATCCACGATGAGAATGCCCTTGGCGCCTTCCTCGGCAAACTTCCAGCAGTCACAGGCACCCATACCGGCGCCGCCGCCGGTCACCAGGGCAATCTTGCCCTCTACCAGTTTCTTCATTGTTGTTTCCAGCTCCTTTTTTGATTTCAGTCTGCGTCTCAGGCAAAGCGGGAGGCGCCCCGTTCAATATCCACAATCTGCTCCATGGCCTTCATGTACTTCAATCCCAGATCGGCACAGTCATAGGCCGTGGGCAGGGGCACGCACTCGGTGGTGATATAGCCCTGATAGCCGATCTCCTTGAGGCAGCGCATGTGGGTCTTGAAGTCCACATTGCCGCCGCCGGGATACAGCCGGGCCGTGTCGGAGAAGTGCACATACTCCAGGTTCTTGGCGCAGTACCGGTAAGAGCCGGGGATGTCGTTGTCCTCCATGTTCATGCTGTAAGTATCCAGATGGACGCCCACATTGTCGCAGGGCAGGGATGCCACAAAGTCCTGCACCTGGCGCATGGTGTTGAGGAAGTTGCTGATGTAGCTCAGGATGTTCTCCACCCAGATCCGCACGCCCTTGTCCTTGGCGTAGTCCGCCAGCTCCATGATGGCGTCCCGGTGATAGCCCAGATACTTGTCGCTCTGGCTCCAGTCCGGCACATGCTTGCGCATGGAGCCCACAATCACCTGACAGCCCGCAACCTGCGCGCAGTCAATGTGTTCCTTGAGCCGGTCAATGGCTGCCCGGCGCACCGACGCATCGTCGGAGAGCAGGCACAGGCCGTTTTCACCCAGCTCCCGGCCGGTGGCAAAGGTGATGAGGTCCAGACCGTACGCCCCGCACACCTCCTTGATGTGTTTCCAGTCATACTGCAGGGGGTTGGCCAGCTGGATCTCCAGGCCGTCATACCCGATTTTCTTGGCCTGCTCACAGAGCTGTTCGATGGGTCCCCGCAGGATGATGGGCGCGGTGGTGGACACATCGTTGAGTGAGCAGGCTACGCCGTATTTGAATGCAGACATTGGATTCTTCCTTTCTAATTCGGATACTCCCGTTTTTTAAGAACGTCAGTGGATAAAGACGCTGACGATCATGCACTCCGCCAGAATAACCAGAGAGCTGACAAATTCCGTAATGGTGATGGCCTTGAGGCCGCCGCGGACCGTCAGGCCGCAGTTACTGGACATAATCCAGAAGCCGGAGTCGTTGACATGGCCGATGGACATGCCGCCGGCGCAGGCCGCCATGGTGATGAACAGGGGGTTGAAGCCCATGGCCGCCACAGACGCTGCCATGATGGAGCAGGACGTGGTGCAGGCCACCGTGGCGGAGCCCTGTGCCACACGCAGCACCAGAGCCACCAGATAGGCAATCACGCACATGCCGACCGCATTCACATCCATGCTGGTCAGACCGCCGGTGATGGCATCGGCCACGCCGCTGCCACTGAGGATGCTGCCGAAGGCGCTGCCGGCACCGGTGATCAGCAGCACCAGACCGGAGGAAGCCAGCGCCCGCACGGCGGACTCGGAAATATCGTTCCAGCTCATGCGGCTCTTGCCGATAATCATGGCCACAAACACACCCATCAGCATGGAGATGGTCTTGCTGCCCAAAAATGCCACCACGGAAGGTACGGCATCGGGGGAAACCAGGCTCCAGACCGTGTTGAGCAGAAGCAGGACCACAGGAGTCAGGATCGGCAGCATGGAAACGAATGCACCGGGAGCCTTGGACTCATCTTCCAGCAGGGGCGGCACGAAGTTGCTCTCCTTCATCTCGCCGGTTTCATCCAGCGCAGGATTCCAGTGAGAATTGGTCCCGTCGGCCTTTTCCCGGAAGAACAGGAACATGACCTTCAAGGTTACGAACATGGCGATGGCGCCTACCACCACACCTACCAGAATCATCAGTCCGGTATCCACACCCATGATGCCCGCGCAGGCCAGAGGACCGGAGGTGGGCGGGACGCAGGTATGGGTGATCACGCCGCCGGCAGTCAGGGCCGTCACCACCAGGAAGATGGGCTTCTTCATCTCGCGGGCCATGGCAATGGCCAGGGGCGCCAGCAAAATGAAGGTCACATCATAAAACACGGGAACGGAGATGATGAAGGCCGCAATGGACAGGGCGTAGAATGCCTTCTTCTTGGAAAACGCCCGCAGCACGGACCGGACAATGCTGTTGGCCCCGCCGTAGTCATAAAGCAGCTGGCCCATAATGATGCCCAGGCCGATGGACAATCCTGTGCTCTGCATGAAGCTGCCGAATCCCGCGTCAATGGTGCTGGCCACTTCAGACAGATCCATGCCCGATCCGATACCCATCACCAGACATGCTACCAGCAAGCTGATGGCCGGATTCATCTTCAGCTTCATAACCAGGAACAAAATCACACCAATTGATACAATCAGCAATGCGATCAATCCTACGCTACCCATAGCTCATCCTCCAAACTTTTTTCTTTTTGTGCCGGGGCGGGACTCTCCGCGGAATCGCTTGTATCTTGTATGTCTGGATACCTGTCATACAGGTTCCTCGAAAAAAACAATTCCGCGCCCGATTCGACACTGGAACTGCATTTACTATACCAGTCATTTTTGGGGTTTGCAAGGAACTTTTTATCCAATGCCGTTCCGTTTTTTTCTCACATAACAGCTCAAAAACAGGCAAAATTCCGCCCGTTTTTTTCAAATATTTCAACCGAAAATATTGCATTTTCCCCATCCTTCAGGAAAAATATTTTCAAATTTTCGTGAAAACGCACAATTTGCCGAAGGAGGTTTGTGCTGTTTCATTCCCGTACCCCATCCCGGCAGATATTGAAACTTCCTGCAAAAGCGCTTATACTATGATTAAACCAGACCACTTGTCATACCGGTAGACCGTTGTAAGAGAGGAGGAGGCAAATGGACCTCAAGCCCGTGCGCCGCGTGCGTCTTTCCGCGCAGATCGAAGAGCAGCTCAAACAGCAGCTGCTGGAGGGACGCTGGAAGGCGGGAGAGCGCCTGCCTTCCGAACATGAACTTTCCCGTATTTTTCAAGTCAGCCGTGTCTCGATCCGGCAGGCCCTGCAGGCGCTCTCCGCCCAGGGACTGATTGAAACCCGCAGCGGAGACGGCTCCTTTGTCAAGCAGCCGGACATTCGGGATCTGATGCAGGGTTCCATCCCCGACATCTACCTGACGGAGGACTCCCTGCGCTGGGTCATGGAATTCCGCCGCCTGTTTGAAGGACCCGTGGCAGAGCTGGCCGCTCAGCGCGCCACAGAGGAACAACTCCAGCAGATGGACATTCTGTATCAGAGAATGATCCATACCGCTGCGACCGATATTCAGGAACACTGCAACTGTGACTTTGAATTTCACATGCTCATTGGGTGCATGGCGCACAATCCCATGATCGAGGGTGTGTACCGGGTGCAAAACAGCGTCATGCGCAGCTGCTGGAGCAACATCGGCAGCACAAAAGGACCGGAGCTGGGCATTCATTACCACGGTCTTCTTCTGGAGGCATTTCGCCGCCGGGATGCCGCTGCCTGCCGGAAAATCATGGACGAACATGTGCTGTCCACCTGGAACCTGTTTTTCCCCTGATATCCGGACGTGAAAAAAACAGGGCTGTCCCACATGGGACAGCCCTGTTTTTCATATGCTGTTACAAATAGTTCAGCGGGTTTTTGGCCACGCCGTTATACCGGATCTCGAAATGGCAGTGGTTGCCGGTGGAGTTGCCGGTGGAGCCCATCTTGGCAATCTGCTGGCCTTTGTAGACATGCTGTCCCACAGAAACCAGAAGCTTGCTGTTGTGGCCGTAGCAGGTGACATAGCCGTTGCCATGGTCGATCTGCACGAAATATCCGTAGCCGCTCATCCAGCCGGAGTAGATGACCGTGCCGCCGTCGGCCGCGTAGATCGGCGTACCGTAGCTGTTGGCAATATCAATTCCCTTATGGTTGGTGGAACCAATGCCGCCGGGGGACTTGCGCCCGCCGAAGTAGGACGTAATGCGGCCGGAAGTGGGCCAGCGGAATGTTCCCGTGGGGGCCCAGGTGGGACGCTCCTTGGTGCCGCGCAGCTGCTGTTCCGTCACAGGCTCCCGCAGCATCACGGAGGAGAGCACCGTCCGCTCCGTCTCCTCGCCGTTGACGTACGTGACGTTGGCCACCACGTCCGCCGCACCGTATTCGCCGGCGGAAATGACCTTATAATCGCCCTTGTAGAGGTTGGCGCTGTCGGTGTACTCAATATCGTACGGCACGTCCTCCACATAGCGCTCCTGCTCCACCACCGTCAGGGTCAGGTAGGGAACCGATGCGGCCAGGGTCAGCACTTCGCCGATCTGCAGCTTGTCAATGTTATAGCCGGGGTTCAGGGCCAGCAGTTCCTGAGACGTCAGCCCATGGCTGTTGGCAATCTCAGACCAGGTGTCGCCCTTTTTCACCTCATACGTGACCTCTTCGGTCTTGGTGCTGTACAGGGTCTGGGCCAGATATCCCAGGTTCATGACCTCGTCCGTAGGCACATATTCCTGCCGGACTTCCACCTCTTCGGCAAACTCGCAGGAGATCGTCCCCTCATTGGTGGACGCCGCCTTGAGCTGCTGGAGCAATTCCTCCAACGCGCCTTCATACGTGGTGGCGCCAATCCGCTCTCCATCCACATACAGGCAATAGGCGGACGTCACCAGACCGATTTCCTGAGACAAATCCTCTTCCAGTTCCGCCTCATCCACCACATCCTGCCGCTTGAGCAGGGACGACGAATACTGAATCAAGGAATCATCAATGGTATAGCTCTCGCCCAACGTCCGGGCCGTAGCCTGCTCCAAATTGGAACGGGCGTCTTCTGCCGCGCTCAGGGAGCTCACCGCTGCCACCACTTCACCATCATAGGTCACCGTCGTGCCGATGGTGTAGGCTGAGCAAAACAGGGCCACTGCAGCCATCGCGCATGCGCCGCACAAAAAGGCCACCGGATGCAGCCGCCGCCCTTCCATCCAGGCTCCCAATGCGGAGATCCGGCTGGCAGAACGGCGCCGCCGTCCTCCCATCACTTCCCGCACCCGGGCGCCCAGCATGGGAATCATGCTCCAGACAAACAGCAGCATCTGAATCGGCAGACGTTCCGACTCGGGGAAGTTATGCGCACGCTTTTCCCGCACAATGTGCCGCCAGCGGCAGCGAATCCGGGTCATCTCATGTTCTGCAGCCAGATACATCGACGCCAGCCACTGCAAATCCTTTTTGGGCTTGCGTCCCTGCCGGCCATGCGGGGTCTGCGGACGCTCCCGCACCTGGGTCACCGCGTCCTCCCGTTCCTGTACCGCCGTCTGCGCCCGAACGCGGGTCTTGTCCCGGCTGTCCCGGCTCTCTTCCCTCCGCTTGGCTTCGGCCCGGGCCTCTTCCCGCGGATGCCGTGTTTGCTCCTGGGCCAGCCGCCTGCCGCCTCTCGGGGCGGCTTCACTTCTCTTTTTAATATTCTGACTCATATAACTCCTATTGAATTACCAGACAGTTCAGACGGTCCCTGGAAAAAAGGTTACAATTTGTTACCGGTTTTCATGATACCTCTTTTTGATACATTCGTCAACCCTCTTTTTCCGGGGAAACCCCTCATTTCTTTGGGTTTTCCGTCATTTCTCCGTTAAAATTCAGACATTCACCCCAGCTATATTGCAGATTGGACAGAACCGCACGGAAAGAGATCAGAAATTTTTGTGTGAGATCGGAAGAGCGTCGTGTAGGGAAAGAGTGTAGATCTCGGTGGTC
>CABUDN010000135.1 GCA_902490355.1 uncultured Oscillibacter sp. | reverse complement strand
TTCACGCTGCCGTCCCGCAGGACCATGATGTTCTGGGGCTTGATGTCCCGGTGGATCCTGCGCGGCCTGGGCGTCACACTGGAGCTGGCCATCATCGGCACCATTTTGGGATGCCTGATCGGGTTTGCAGTGGGTGTTGTCCGCAGCGTTGTGGTAGATCCCGGCGCTTCTCCCATCTCGCGGGGACTGACCGCTTTGGTCAAAGCCGTTCTGGCGATTTACGTGGAAATCTTCCGGGGCACTCCCATGATGGTGCAGGCCACGGTTGTGTATTACGGCACCATGTCTCTCTGGGGACTGGATATTCCCTCGTTTTCTGCCGGTGTATTGGTGCTGTCCCTGAACATCGGCGCATACATGTCCGAATCCGTCCGCGGCGCCATCGGCGGCATTGATCCCGGTCAGATCGAAGGCGGTCAGGCCGTCGGCATGAGCTACGGCCAGATCATGCTCCACGTGATTATGCCGCAGGCGTTCAAGAACCTCATTCCGCAGATCGGCAATACCTTTATTTCCGCCATCAAGGATACCTCGGTGCTCAATGTGATTGCCGTGACGGAGCTGTACTTTGCCGCCAAGAGCATTGCCGGTACCTATTTCAAGTTCTTCGAAACCTATCTCATTATCTGCGCCATCTATTTCATCCTGACCTTCACCATGTCGCGCTTGCTGCATCTTCTGGGCCGTCTGCTGGAGGGATCCCGTAACTATGAGCTGATTTTGGACGATGAAAATGAAGAAGTGGAGGTCGCGCGGTCATGAGTGAAGCAATCCTGCAGATCAAGCATTTGGAAAAAAGCTTCGGCACCCATCAGGTCCTGAAGGACATTGATTTTGAAGTGCAAAAGGGCGAGGTCATCAGCGTGATCGGATCCTCCGGTTCCGGAAAATCCACGCTGCTGCGCTGCATCAATATGCTGGAAACCCCCAGCGGCGGCGAGATCATTTTTGAGGGCAAGCCCGTGTCTTACCGTCCCAAGGATAAAAACCGGTTCCGTTCCCGCGTGGGGATGGTGTTCCAGTCTTTCAATCTCTTCGCCAATATGAGCGCCCTGAAAAACTGCATGATCGGCGCCCAGCTGGTAAGCAAGAAGAGCAAGGAAGAAGCCGAGGCTCTGGCACGGAAATATCTCAAGGTGGTGGGCATGAGCGCCTACCGCAACGCCAAGCCGTCTCAGCTTTCCGGCGGCCAGAAGCAGCGTGTCGCCATTGCCCGTGCCCTGTGCATGCAGCCGGACCTGATTTTGTTTGATGAGCCCACCTCCGCTCTGGATCCGGAGATGGTGGGCGAGGTGCTGGAAGTCATCCGCTCTCTGGCGGAATCCGGCATCACCATGGTCATTGTTACCCACGAGATGATGTTTGCCAAGGAAATTTCCAGCCGCGTGGTCTTTATGGACGCCGGCATTATCCTGGAGCAGGGCACTCCCGACCAGGTATTCAATCATCCCCAGCAGGCCCGGACCAAGGAATTCCTCAGCCGGTACCGTCAGGGATAACCGTTCCTTCCCAATTTCACGGTTTTTCACATAAAAGGAGGCACACAAATGGCGCAAGCAATCCTTTCTCCGGATCAGCCGGCAGCCATGGGCATCCACTATCATTACCACTCTCTTTCCTATATGCTGGAGGCGCAGAAACGGGCCGGATACCAAAGCATCGAGCTCTTTTGTGCCGCCCCCCATGTGCAAATGACCGCAGAAGGCATCGCGGAGCGCAGCACCCTGCTCCAAACCCTTCGAAACTCCGGGCTGCGCGTGATCTGCGTGACGCCGGACAACTGCATGGGCCCCTGGCAATATGCAGCTGCCGGCGGAGAAACCATCGCCCAGTGCAAACGCTACTTCCGTCACGCCCTGGAGCTGGCGGCGGATCTGAACTGTCCTCAGGTGGCATGTCACTCCGGCTGGGGGCTGCTGGACGAGCCCCGGGAAGAAGCTTGGAAGCGCAGTCTGGATTTCATGTCCTGGTACTGTCAGGAGGCCGCGTCCCTGGGTATTACCCTGGTGATGGAGAGCCTGCGGGCCGCGGAATCCAATCTGGTCAACAGCCTGCCCACACTGCAGCAATACCTGCGGGAGCTGGGCTGCAGCAATATCAAACCCATGATTGACACCTGCGCCATGGCGGTGGCAGGCGAGACTATGGAGGAATGGTTTGCTGCCTTCGGCAGCGAGATTGCACACATGCACTTTGTGGACGGAACGCCCTATTTCCACTTGGCCTGGGGAGACGGAAACCGCTCCCTGGAGGGCTATTTGGCTGCCATTGCAGCCAACCATTACCACGGTGCGCTCACACAGGAAATCACCGACGGCCGGTACTATGACGATCCGGCAGCCGCGGATGCACAATCCTACCGCATCCTGCGGAACTATATGTAATCACCAAGACCGGATTACGGCTGATCCCCCGGTCAGGGAACAACAACATTTAGGAGATGACACCCATGTGGACGAAAGATCTGTTTGGTACCGATAAACCCATCATTGCATTGCTGCACCTGGACGCTCTGCCCGGCGAACCCGCGTTCTGCGGTTCTCTGGATACCATCATGGAGCATGCGGCGGCGGACCTCAAGGCCCTGCAGGACGGCGGCGTGGACGGTGTTCTGATCGCCAACGAGTACTGCTTCCCCATCACCCCGCACACCAGCACGGTCACTCTGATGGCCATGGCGGCCGTCATCGGCTCTCTCAAAAAAGACATCCGCGTTCCCTTCGGCGTAAACGTCGTTTACAATCCGGAAGAAACCATTAAGATGGCGGCCGCTCTGGGTGCCTCCTTCGGGCGCAGCGCCTTCGGCGGCGCGTACACCGGTGCATACGGCCTGCACAGCGTCAACTACGGCGATATGGTCCGTCTCAAATATACGCTGGGCCATCCGGAGATTCAGCTCCTGTGCAAGTTCAATCCCGAAGGCGACGCCCGCCTGGGCGACCAGACCACGGAAGCCCTGATGAACGAGCTCTGCCAGGGCGGCTTCATGGGCGGCCTGTGCGTATCCGGTCCCGGTGCCGGCCAGGAGGCCAGCATGGGATATCTGGAAGAGGTTTCTTCCCTGGCCAAGAAAAAGAATGTTCCCGTCTTCTGCAACACCGGCTGCCGCCACGATACCATTGAGCGGATTCTGCAGATCGCAGACGGTGCCTGCGTAGGAACCGCCCTGAAGGGTCCCGACGGCCGGGTAGACCTGGAGAAGGTCAAGTCCTTTATGGAAATCGCCCGGCGATAAGCGCCCCGCAGGCAAAAGGCAGGAATTCATATGAGTGTTCTGAAAGACAAGCTGCTCCTTGGCGTGGACATCGGTACAAACGAATCCAAGGGCGTTCTGATCGACGGAAGCTTCCGCCCCATCGCCAGCTTTTCCGTTCCGCACGCCATGGAGAACCCGCAGCCCAATTACTTCGAGATGGATGCGGAGATCTGGTGGTCCGATTTTTGCAGGATCTGCCGCGGCCTGATGGAGCAGGCCGGTGTGGGACCGGAGCAAATCGCAGGCGTGGGCACCAGCGTCATGGGCTGCGACTGCATCCCCGTGGACAAATCGTGCCGTCCCCTGCGCAAGGCCATTCTCTACGGAATTGACGCACGCTCCGGCCCCCAGATCGATGCACTCATTCAGGAGCTGGGCGAAGACGGCGCCATCGCCATGTTCGGCCACATTCCCCGGTCAGACGACATCGCCACCAAGATCCTCTGGATCAAGGACAATGAGCCGGAGGTCTATGCCAACACGTATCAGTTCCTGACGGGCTCTTCGTACCTGACCGCAAAGCTCACCGGGAAGTTTACCATCGACAGTTATCTGGCCAAGGCGGCGTTCCGCCCCATCTACCGGCAGGACGGAACATACAACGAGGTAGACGGCCCCCGCTTCTGCCGGGCCGATCAGGTGGCCGCCATCGCCAATGTGACCGATATTGCCGGCGGGGTCACCGCCGAAGCCGCGGCGGCATGCGGACTTCTGGAGGGTACTCCGGTCATTGTCGGCACGGGAGATTCCACCGCGGAATCCATTGCCGGCGGTCTGGTGTCTCCGGGAACCCTGTTTGTCCAGTTTGGCTCCACGATGTTTTACATCTACTGTCTGGAAGGCCAGATGGATGCCTGCACGGCGGATCACTTCCCCGGCAGCTATCCCTTTACCATTCCCGGCAGCTATGCCGCCACCGGCGGCACCAACTGCGCCGGAACCCTGACCAAATGGGTCCGGGATCTCTACTATGCCCAGGAGGTCCAGGCCGCCCGGCACGGCGGTCCGGATGCCTACTCCGTTATGGCGCAGGAGGCGGCCCAGGTTCCGCCGGGCAGCAACGGTCTCATTATGCTGCCGTATTTCTACGGAGAGCGCAGCCCCATCAACGACCCGGATGCAAAAGGCGTCATGTTCGGTCTTTCCGGCAGCCATACCCGCAAGGAAATCAACCGCGCCGCGCTGGAAGCCGTTGCCTACTCGCTGGGGTCTCATATGCGGCTGTTCCAAAACCATGGCCTGACGCCGGACCGGGTCATCATTGCCGGCGGCGGCACCAAGAATCCGGTTTGGATGCAGATTGCCGCAGACGTCATCGGCATGCCGGTGCAGGTCGCGCAGGACTGGCAGACCGCCAGCTACGGCGACGCCTGTATGGCCGCCATCGGCTGCGGAATCCTTCCGGACTTCCCGGCGCTCAAGCAGGCCATGCCCCTGAGCCGGCCGGTGATGCCGGATCCGCAGCGCCACGCCCTGTATCAGAAGTATCTGGATCTGTACGAAACTCTGTACCAGCGCACCCGGGATCTGATGCACCAGCTTCCGTAAACCGGTACGGACATCCGCCCCGGATTTAGCCGGGACACAACTCAGTAGCTTTTCCTGCGGATTCCGCAGGAGCTAATATCATCATTTTTTGGGAGGACAGTATGAAAAACGTGAAAAGACTCTTGGCAGCACTGCTGGCGACCCTCACGCTGGTCGGCCTGACCGCCTGCGGCGGCAGCAAGCAGCAGGAAGACACCACCGCGTCCGATGACAGCGGTGATGCAACCAGCACCGAAGAAACCTACGGCGAGGGCTACGTGCTCCGCGTCGGCATGAACTGCAGTGCAGCCCCCTTCGGCTGGACTCAGGACGATGACTCCAACGGTGCATGGCCCATCGACGGCACCAATCAGTATGTCTGCGGCTACGACGTGCAGATTGCCCGCCTGATCTGCGATACCTACGGCTGGGACCTCAAGATCATCAAGACCGACTGGGACGGCCTGATCCCCGGCGTTGTCTCCGGCAAGCTGGACTGCTGCATCTCCACCCTGGGCGTGACTGAGGAGCGCCTCCAGTCCGTGGACTTCTCCGATTACTACTGGAATAACGGCTGCATCATGGTCGTGCGGAAGGACAGCCCCTATGTCAACGCCACCTCTCTGGAGGACTTCGACGGCGCGAAGATCACCACCCAGATCGCTACCATTTGGGAGCCTCTGGTGCAGCAGATTCCCAACGTGCAGGCTGAGCCCTGCCTGAGCGGTCTGCCCGAGCTGTTCGTCGCAGTCAGCTCCGGCAAGGTCGACGGCATCATCACCGGTCTGTCCGAGGCCCAGTCCGCCTGCCTGTCCAACCCCGACCTGACCTGGGTCACCTTCGAGGACGGCAAGGGCTTTGACGTGGAGCTCTCCGCTCTGTGCGCCGGTATCCCCATTGCCAAGGGCAACACCGAGCTCAAGGACAAGATCAACGCCGTCATCGCCACTCTGGATCACGACACCCAGATGGAAATGATGACCACGGCTCTCAACGCCCAGCCCCTGAGCGACGGCTCCGGCGAAGCGCTCCAGGCCGAAGAAACCAAGGACATGTAAAAACCCAAAGACGCCTTGGGCTTTCACCCAAGGCGTCTTTTCTGTTCATCGATTCTCTTTGCGTGCTGCCCTTTCCTGAAATCAGCAGGGCTCACGCATCACCGGGGACCTGAATAACCTCCACCTTCCGTTTGGAAAGCTCCTGCATCGCCGCCCGGTCCAGATCCGCATCTGTAATCAGGACATCCACCTGTTCCAGCGGAGCCACATGAATAAACGCACTGTTGGTAAATTTGGAATGATCTACCAGCAAAACCACCTTGGCGGAATTTTCAATCATAATCTGCTTGAGCCGCACGTCGTACATGTTGTGCTCGCTGATGCCGTTCTCCACACTGACTGCGTCAGCACCCAAGAAGCAGACGCTGGCGTGAAACTGCCCCAGCATATTCTCGGCAAAGTAACCATGGCAGGCCATGAACTCCTTCCGGAGCTTTCCGCCGGTAAAGTAAATCTCAATATTGGGCTTGCTGTCCAGCGCAATCGCCGTGGACAGCGAATACGTGATGGCGGTCATGGGCGTCTCCGGCGGGATCTGCCGCGCCAGCTCCAGCACCGTGGAGCCGGAGTCCATCATCGCAAACGAATCCCGGGGCACAAACTCCAGCGCCGCCTCCGCGATTCGCCGTTTGGCCTCCTTATTGGTGACCTCCCGGGCGGCATTGGAGAGCTCGTGGGCATCGGGTTCCTGAATGAGGGGGCAATTTATCACGGGGGAGAGATGCTGTCAAGCAAAATCGACATGCGGCA
>CABUDN010000134.1 GCA_902490355.1 uncultured Oscillibacter sp. | reverse complement strand
GAATGCCTGGCCTATGCGGGGAAGAAAGACCTGGGGATGCACACAGAAGTGGTCACCAACTGCGTCATGGAGCTGATGCGCCGCGGTGTGGTCAATAACAGCCGCAAACAAGTCTGCCCGGGCCGTACAGTGGGGACGCTGTGTGTGGGCGACCGGGAGCTGTGGGAGTTTTGCGATGGCAATGACCAGCTGTGCTTCCGGGAAGTGAAATGGGTGAACAATCCCCGGGTGATCTGCCAGAATGACGGAGTGGTGTCCATCAACAACGCGGTGGAGATTGACCTTACCGGCCAGGTCAATGCTGAGAGCATTGGGGAGCGGATGTACTCCGGTACCGGCGGACAGCTGGAGTGGGTTACCGGCGCCCAGTGGTCCCGAGGCGGAAAAAGCATCATTGCTCTGCGGTCCAGCTATGTGGATAAGCAGGGGGTACGGCATTCCAAAATCCGCCCGCAGCTGACACCGGGGAGCATTGTGACCACGCCCCGGACTATGGTGCAGTATGTGGCCACGGAGTATGGCGTGGTCAATCTGAAATACAAAAGCACCCGGGAGCGTGCCCGGGCGCTGATCTCCATTGCCCATCCGGATTTCCGGCGGGAGCTGGAGCAGCAGATGCCGTTATAAACCATCCCCCTGTCGGACAGGCGTCCGACAGGGGGATGGTTGTTAAAAAGTCAAAGTTTTACACCGTAGAGTGTAAATCGGCTGCCTGCGCTGATGCTGCTGCCGTCTTCGGCGATAAAGTTGAGTGTCTGAATTGCCTGGGAAGTGGCAATATGCGGTTTTACAATGGAATGTAAGGTGTCTGAAGTGCTGGAAAGGTTGCTGCTATAACCAACATAGCTGCAGGAACAGGCGATGACCGTGGCATATAATTCCAACCGGCAATATGTGTAGCTTGCGACTTCGTTGGAGGGACTGCAGGAGGGGAAAAAGGCCAGATATGGCCGGTCGATTTTGTCGACATAATATCCGTCCTCCCCCAGGCTGTTGACCCGGAGATAGACCCGCTCTGCCGAGGTAATGACCTGGGGAATCAAAATCAGGAAGGCCATGTTCCGGTAGCTGGAATCCCGCATATCCAGGTCAACCTGTGTGGCTGCCTGCGAAGTCACAATGCTCTGAAGCTTTACGATGGGACAGGCGGATGATATTGCTGCGTCGGCTGCGGCAAAATCCTTCCGGATGGATGCGTCCGCAGCGGCAAATTCTCCGCGGACAGCGGCATCGCCGGAAGTGCGGGCGGATTGCTCGGAAGCAATGGCGTTGAGCAATTCCTCCCGGGCGGAAGCGGTTGCCTGATTGGCGGCGGTATCACCGGAAGCCCGGGCCTGCCGTTCGGTCTCCAGGGCGGCTTCCAGGGTAGAAGTGGCTTGGGAAAGTGCGGCGGCATTTTTCTCCAGTGCGGCATCAATTTTTGCGTTGTCGCTGTTGAAATCGACCCGCATAATCCGGTCCTCACCATCCCATTGATTGAGCTGATAATTTGCTGTTTGCTGCATAAAAACCTCCTTGAATCATCTGTATACGCAGAAGCCTCATAAATAGGAGGAATAGAGCGGAATATGGCACATTTCCATGCAAAAAAATCAAAAGTCCCGGCTTTTTTTAAAAAGCCGGGACTTTTTGACTGGTTATTCACTTAGAAGGGAAGCAAGCACTCCCTGAGCGGCTTCGCCGGGAACGTCCTGGAGTGTACGTGCACATGCAAGCAGGGCGGCATTGCCCTCATCCAACGTAATGGGTGCCATCAAAATTTCATTGGTTTCATCCATCAATGCGCCGGTAGATACAATTCCGGCGATATAAGCTTCCATATCGTCAGCGTCCAGTGCGTCAAAGATATTCTGGAAGAGATGGAAGGCACTGTTCCAGGCATCGGGATTGGAACGCTCCTGAAGCAGTCCGGTCTGAATGGCGTCGTAGAAACCGGTGAAATCCCGCAGAGGCAGATAATAGTAATTGGCGACCTGATAGCATGCGTCATACTCTTCCGTTGCCAGCAGCTGCTGGGCATATTTTTCTGCCATGCCCCGTCCGACAGCGGTATCAAAACGCAGATAGTTGGCCATCAGATTGACCTTGTAGTCGGAGTCGTCATAGACATCCAGGCGATCCATGGTTTCCAGGGAAGAGAGAAATTCCTCGGAAGAAATGTTGTTCGGATCCAGCTTTTCCAGCTGATCTGCAGCCAGCAGATGGCCGGCCAGGAGCAGAGCGAAGACACCGATCAGGCCCCATGCTGCTCCGGCGGCAATCCGGCCCTTTGCGGGACCGGAGACCGGCGCTGCGTCCGGTGCGCTGTTCCAGAGAATCAGCACGGCAAAGAGAACGAAAACGGCGGATTGATAAATCTGGGTGGACCAGACGACCTCCGTCATGGAGTGGGCCACCATCATGGTCAGGCACGCTGCCAGCATAGCCAGCAGCGGGTCAGCATCCTTGCGGCGGCGGGTCAGCATCCAGACGGCGCTGCCCAGCAGCCCCACAAAGGCGGCCAGGCCCAGCACGCCGGCCTCGTCCATAATCTGAATGAACTGGTTATGGATATACTTGGATTCATAGTAAAAACTCTGTACGGAGGTAAGCTGACCCTCTACGCCGCCGACGCCCCATCCGATCAGGGGGCTTTCCTGCCACAGCTTCAGACCGTCCCGGAAGAAGACCAGACGCTGGATGAAGTTCTGGTTGGCCCACAGACCCTGGAGACGGTTCGCGGCAAATTCGGGCAGCAGGGTATAGCCCAGGGGCAGCTGCGTTCCGTCGGACAGGGTGACGCTGTGCAGGGTGCCGGTTCCGCTGAGCTGGAACCAAACGACCCGGCTGCCCTCCGGTACGGTGAAGGCAGCGTCAGAAAGAGAACCCTCATAGAGAACGGTGTTGGTGTGCATCATGAGTTCTGCTTCCGTCTGGCTGTAGATGACTGCCTGCACGTCATCGCCGTCGCAGGTGACTGTATACTCTCCCGCGGCGGGGTAAATTGCCCGGGAAATGGGAACATCGCTTTCCAGCGTCAGATCCCCGGTGAGATTGTATGCCAACACACCGTAACAAACAGTCACAGCCACCAATGCCACGGCGATGATGGCAACCGCCTTGTCCCGCCCCTTCAGAACGGCCAGGAGCGGCTGCCCTGCAAAGCGATCCAAAACCCAGATGGCCGGACCGCAGAGAACGCTGAGCAGAATGGGAATCAAAGCCGCAGCGCCGCTGATGCCCAGGAAGGGCGTGGCGGCAAAAGAGCAGATCACGGTTGCCAGCACAGACTCCAGCATTAAGATCAGCAGGGACAGGCGGTTGCCCTTCCCGGAGCAAAGCAGGTAGATCAGGCATGTCAGACCAAAGGAGGCCATGGCACCCATGGAGAAGGAGAGGAAGAAGGCCAAGGCCTCCATGCCGAGGCCTACAAACAGGACAAACCGCGTGCGGGGGGTCTCCTCCGTACGGATCAGATACAAAGAGAGAATCAGACCGAAGGCCAGCAGACCGGCGGAAACGTTGGCATTGCTGAAAATACCGGTAATCCGCACACCGGTTTCATATCCCATGGTTTCCAGAGGATACCCGGCTTTGAACAGTGCCATAACCCAGGAAAAGCTCCGGGAAAGAAGCTGCAGGGACGATGCGTCAATGCACAAAAGGGCAATGACGGCCAGCACGCCGTCCAGTGTTTTCAAAAGACCGCGCAGATGCTCTCGCTTCACACGGGTCAAAACCAGAGTGAAAATCGAAAATGCTGCCAGGGTTTTGGCACTTTCCCGGGCAGCATAGAGGCCAAAATGGCACCAGAGGCCGGAGGCAAGGCAGACCAGAGAATAGAAAAAGACTGCCGCAGTCAAAGGGGAGAGGCGATTGCGCAGGTTGGCCACAGGCACACGGCCGATGGAAAAGAGAATGGCTACCACCGCCAGCACCACAGCGGCAAAACGGCTGGTGCCGGTAATGGAGAAGAACAGCAGCACGGGGAAAAGCCAGGGGAAGATCCGACCCAGAATGTCGGTTCGGGAAGCGGGGACGGGCTGAGGGGTACGAGCCAAAATCAATCACTCCTTGTCAGTTGTGGAAAATGCGGGGGCCCGGAGCGGCTGCGCGGCGGGCACCAGGGAAAGATACTGCTCCATCACCTGGGGCAGGACGGTGTCCAAGGCATAGGGCTGTACTGCGTCGTGCGCGGCGGTGCCCAGGGCGGCGGAAAGATCCGGCTCCTGGAGCAGCCGCTTTACGGCGCGGGCAAAGGCGGCAGTGTCATCGAAGGGATATAAAAGACCGGTACGTCCTTCTTCCAGCAGGTCGGTGTGGCCTTTGACGCGGCTGGCAATCACAGGAAGGCCGGCATACATGGATTCCATCACGTTGAACGGCAGTCCCTCGGAACGGCTGGAGGTAACCGCGGCGTCAGCCAGAGCATACAGAGGCGCCATGGGAGAGACGAAGCCCGGGAAGATGACCCGGTCTGCTACTCCCAGGGCGGCGGCCAGACGGCGGCACTCCTCCAGCAGGACGCCCTGGCCGGGCAGCAGCAGTTTTACCTGCTGCGGAAGAGACGGCAGGGCGCGGATCAGCATGGACTGATTTTTGCGTGAGGAAAATTCGGCGGCATAAAGCAGAACAAAATCTTCCGGATCAAGACCGTATGTACTCCGGGAGCATCCCCCCGGGGGAGCATCCAGCTTGGAGAAATCCACTCCGATGCCGGGGACCCATGCGATCCGGCGCCCCAGATGCAGCCGCTGGGCGGTGTGATAGTCCCACTGATTCATGGCCAGCAGCAGGTCGGTCTGGCCGGCGGTCAGCCGTTCGGCACTCTCCAGAATGGTCCGCTTCCAGGCGGGCGTTTCATCATCAAACAGGTATCCGTGGACCATGTTGATCACGGGCGGCCGTGGGTGCACGCCCGCTGCTGCCCGGCGGGTAAAAAAGGCGGCCAGGGAGGTATGGGTGATGACCAGGGTGTAGGCCTGCTGGCGCATCAGGCGCCGCAGCCGGGTCTGGGCCCGGAAATTGGCGGGGGAAGACATGCGTTTTTCAAAGGGCAGGGCAATCACCCGGTCCGCGTCCGGCAGATCCGGCGGCGTGCCGCCGCAAGCTACATCGACTTCCCACCCCAAAGCACGGAAAGCGCGCAGATAGGGAAGGTGAAAGGTGCGGATATGGGAAAAGGTAGAGGCGGTGAATAAAATGCGGTGCATCATGGCAGACCTTTCTTAACGGAAGTCGGGAACACCGACTATTATATTTGACACGGTATACGATTTCAAGTAGAATAAAGCTGGATTTTTGTTGAAACAGGTGGAAAAACACCATGATAAAAGAAAATCAAAGACTTTTGAACCAGCTCAATGTGCTCTCCGACGGGGCGTTGGTTCTTTTATCCATATTGCCCGCTTACTGGATTCGATTCTGCCTGTTTGACGGCACACCGTCGTTTCCGCTGCGCAGTTATCTCTGGCTGGGAGCCATCGCCATGGTCTTGTTTTTGGCAACCTATGCCATTGCGGGCCTGTATGCGTCTTATCGGGCGGTTCGCTTCCACCGGGAGGCGCAGACGCTGTTTTTGGCGACCATCCTGGATATGCTCATTCTCATTACGGCTTTGTTTGTGTTCCGCCTCAATGAGATGTCCCGGTGGCTGCTGGTGTTCTATTGCGGCATTGTCTACTGCGTATTGGTGTGCAAGCGGGCGGCACTGCGGCTGACTCTGCGTCACTACCGCCGCCTGGGCTACAACCAAAAGCATGTCTTGGTCGTGGGGGACGGCGAGATGGCGGCGGCCTATGTCCGCCGGGTTCGGGAGGACCGGGATCTGGGCTTTTTGGTAGATGGATATGTAGCCAGCCGGACCCGTCTGCCCAATGTCCGCCGGTTGGGGGGCTACGATCAGCTGGAAGAGATCCTCACGGAGCGCAATCCCGACGAGGTGATTGTGGCCATGGCGCCGGAGGAGTACGCCCTGACGGGAAAGGTCATCAACATCTGCGAAAAAACCGGTAACAAGATTTCCCTGGTGCCGTTTTACGCCAAGTATATGCCCTCCAACCCCCAGGTGGACAACATCAATGGCCTGCCCATGATCAATCTGCGCCGGATTCCGCTGGACAACATGGCCAATGCCTTTATAAAGCGGGCCATGGATGTGGTGGGGGCACTGGTGCTGATTGTGCTGACCTCCCCGCTGATGCTGATCGCGGCGGTGGGCGTGAAGCTGTCTTCTCCGGGACCGGTGCTGTTCAAGCAGGAGCGGGTGGGGCGGAATAAGAAGCCTTTTTATATGTACAAATTCCGTTCCATGCGGGTCAATGCTTCGGAAAAAACCGGATGGAGCCGCAACGAGGATCCCCGCAAGACTCCTTTCGGCTCGTTTATCCGCAAATTCTCCATTGATGAGCTGCCGCAGTTTTTCAACGTGCTCAAGGGAGATATGAGCTTGGTGGGCCCCCGGCCGGAAGTGCCGTTTTATGTTGAACAGTTCAAGGAGGAGATTCCCCGCTATATGGTCAAGCACCAAGTCCGCCCGGGCATCACCGGCTGGGCGCAGGTCAATGGCTATCGGGGGGATACCTCCATTAAAAAGCGGATTGAGTATGACATTTACTATAT
>CABUDN010000133.1 GCA_902490355.1 uncultured Oscillibacter sp. | reverse complement strand
GAATACCGGAAATTATTCAGTCGGATAGATCAAAATGCAAAAAAGCAATCAACCGGATTTGGACAGTGCCGCGAAAGCAGTGCGGACTCAGGGCTGCTTGCCGATGTAGGCCAGCACGCCGCCGTCCACATAGAGCACGTGGCCGTTGACGAAGTTGGAGGCGTCGGAGGCCAGGAAGATGGCCGGACCCATCAGATCCTCGGGATCGCCCCAGCGGCCTGCCGGCGTGCGGCCCACGATGAAGCGGTCGAAGGGATGACGGCTGCCGTCGGGCTGGATCTCCCGCAGAGGCGCGGTCTGCTGCGTGGCGATGTAGCCGGGGCCGATGCCGTTGCACTGAATGTTGCTGCCGCCGAATTCCGCGCAGATGTTCTGGGTGAGCATCTTGAGGCCGCCCTTGGCTGCGGCGTAGGCGGAAACGGTCTCCCGGCCCAGCTCGCTCATGAGGGAGCAGATGTTGATGATCTTGCCGTGGCCGCGCTCCACCATTCCGGGCAGGACGGCCTTGGCCATAATGAAGGGGGCCACCAGGTCCACGTCCACCACCCGGCGGAAGTCTTCCACCGCCATGTCGCACATGGGAATGCGCTTGATGATGCCGGCGTTGTTCACGAGAATGTCGATGGGGCCCACATCCTGCTCCACACGGGCAACCAGCTCCCGGGCGCGGGGCTCGTCGGTCACGTCGCAGGCATAGCCTTTCACGTCCGTAATCCCTTCGGCCTCATAGGCCTTCAGGGCCTTCTCCACAGAGGCGTCGCTGGTGGCGCAGAAGGCGATTTTTGCGCCGGCACCGTGAAGGGCCGTGGCAATGGCGAAGCCGATGCCGTAACATGCGCCGGTGACCAGAGCGGTTTTTCCTTCCAGGGAGAATTTCTGCATTACATCAATCATGGGATCGTTCCTCCTTTTGATTATTCAACACATGGCTGGGTAGCCCATTGGATGACGGGGGATCAGCGCGGTATTTACGGGATTGCAGCTGCGGAACGGGTTTGCATCCATGCCGAGCGCACCGAGACTGCTTTCGGGGTTCAGGATGGGAGCTGGAACGCGTCCACAGCGTTTTGGTAAAGGACTTTTTCCAGTTCGCTGGGGGTGAAAATATCGCTTTCTGTTAGATAGCTCAGGAGGTGGGAATAAGTGTCCCGGGTAAGTACCACCGGTACGTCGGTTCCCCAGATCAGCTTTTCAGCGCCGACAAGATCCTTGGCCATGCGGATGTATGCCTGGCCGGTGGGATACGGATATGCTTCCGGCGCCACGTTCCAGGGAATTGCGGACAAATCAAACCACACATTGGGCAGGCGGAGGGTGGTCAGGGTCTGACGCAGGGGTTCGGCATCCTGAGGACCCGGCGCGGTCAGGTGGCAGACGACAATGGGCATACTGGGGTGGCGCCGGGCAATGTTGGCGACCGCCTGGGGCTGGTAGCTGCCCATGCCGTAAGAGCCGATGTCCAGAACCAAGGTTGCGCCCACACGGGCCATCAGGGCAAAGGTCTCCGCCATGACGTCGCCGTCCAGGGCAAAGGGCGGGTGATTGCTCATCAGCCCCACGCCGCTGCTGGCTTCAAACTTCATGATCCGCAGATGTTCTTTGAGCAGCAGGCGCTCAGCCAGATCTGCGGCCCGGCCGCAGAAGGGATCGAAGGTTCCGCTGGGGATGAACAAATCCGGATATGCTTTGGCAGCGGCCAATGTGGCGTCGTTTTGGAAGCCGTATAAACCGCCCTGCAGCAAAACAGCCTTTTCCACGCCCTGGTCCCGCAGAAGGGACGCCAAAGTCTGGGCAGGAAAACAGCGGTCTCCCAACTCGGGAGGAATCATCGCCATCTCCTCGCCGGTGGCCCAGCGGGCAACTCCGTTTCCGATGGGGCGTAATTCCCCGCAGGAACCAAAGCCTGCAAGAACATCAAAGATATGTGTGTGAGCATCGATGATCTTCATACCGGTCTGCCTCCTTTTAAATATTCACTTGTTTTTTGGGAACGGATACGACCAGAATTGTGACCAGAAGTACGCCTTGGATCAGTTCCTGCGTGGCGGCGGGAAGACGGGAAACGTTCAGGAAAGAGACCAGCATGGTGAGCATCAAGGCTCCGCATACAGAGCCTGCCACACTGGATTTGCCGCCTGCGGCACTGGTTCCGCCGATTACGGTGGCGGAAATGGAGGTAAGCATGTAGGAAATACCCATATCCTGGAATGCGCCGCCGAAATAACCGCCCAGCATGATGCCGCAAATACCGGCCAGCAGGGAGCTGATGACAAAGGATCCCAGGATGATGGGGGTGACCCGTACACCAGCCAGCTGGGCCGCCTTGCGGTTTTGACCAACGGCATGGAGTTTTCTCCCATATGATGTATGATACATTAAGACGAACATAAACGCAACGGCCAAAAGCGCAACGAACACAACGGGAGAAAGACTGCCTACACGGGCCTTTTGGGCGAACCACAAAATGCTCTCATGGGGGACGCCGGTGTTCTTGGCTGCCAGTTTCAGGACACAGGAATAGACAATATAGCCCACAGCCAAAGTGGTAATCATGGGCGGGACCTTGATGTACAGATTTACAAACCCGTTTACAATGCCCACGCACGCGCACGCCAGCAGTGTGATGAGCAATCCCGGCAGCAGTCCGATGGAGACGCAGAGCAGGGACGCAAGATAGGCAGCGAGCGCAACGGTGTATTGAATGGAGAGGTCGATGGCGCCATCTCCGCCTGTGATGACAACGGTTTGGCCCAGACTCAAAAAGACCAGATAGCTCATCAGTGTCAGATTGGTGACCAGTACATCAACTTTCAAGCCGCCGGTAATCAGGCCCATGGCCAGCCACAAAGCCACCGCACCAAACAGAGGCCAAATCCAGGGGTTTTTTCCGGCCCATTTTTTCACACTCAAAGAGGATTTTACACTCATGTCGTCTTACGCCTCCCTACGGTTGGTACCAGCTTGATTGCCAGCGCTGCGATCAGGATGAGTCCCGTAACCGCACTTTGCAGGTTGGAATCCACATTGATCATGGTCAAAAGGGTGGAGATGCTGGAAATGGCCAGTGCGGCTGCGGTGACACCCACCGGAGAGGCAATTCCGCCCACAAATTCGCATCCGCCCAGAATAATGGTCGCGATGCTGAGCATCTGGTATGTAGAGGTGGAATTGATGTCGCCGCCCTTGGAGAGGTATGTCATGGACATGCCCGCCAGCACAATCAGGGCTCCGGAAATCATATAGGTTACGACGGTGGCAATGAGCCTGGACCAGCCGGCCCGGGCAATGGCAGTTGGGTTATTGCCGCATCCGCAGATGATCAATCCGTACTTGGAGCGCTTGGTGATCCACCAGCAAAGGAGTCCCGCTGCAATGGCCATCAGGATCGGTGTGGGAATAATGGGGCAGCGGAATCCGAAAATGGCGTCGATAAATGCCGGCTGTGTGCCGCCGGGGTTGGGGGCTATGATCAGGCCGATGCCCCGCCAGATGTACGAGGCACCCAGCGTCACGACAATGGCCGGCATACGCTTTACATAAATCAAAGCACCCAAGGCGCCGTAGGCGATTATAAACAGCGCAAGGCCCAGAACACCGGTTATGGGCGACTGTGAGACCACAAATGCAAAGAGCACGTTGGTCAGGCCCACAGCAATGCCGTTGCCCATGTCAATGCCCCCTGAAATGACCAGGAACATCTGCCCGAGTGCAATGAAGACCAGAGGGACGGCAGAACTGTAGAGCATATTGATGCCGCGGTAAGAAGCAATATTGGGATTGATAAAAGAGTTGATGGAAAAAATCAGCGCCATGACGAAAATAGGCAGCGTGGCGCGGTTTTGGAGAATCTTTTTGACCTTTGGCAGAAAGGAGCGCTTTTTCTGGGAGTCGGCAGTCTGTTCCTGCTCGGCGTTGCTTTTCCGTGCGTATTCAAAAGAGGTTGTGACAATATTTTTTACACTGACGTCCTCTCCCTGCAGTTCCCGGACAATGCGGCCTTCATGCATGACCAGAATCCGGTCGCACAGCTCCATTTCCAAGTCTTCCGTGCTGTGCCAGATGACGGTTTTGCCTTCGCTGCGTGCTTCGTAAAGCAGCCGGTAAATTTCCTGCTTGGTTTCGATATCGACGCCGCAGGTGGAGTCATTGAGGATGATAATTCCGGCATCGGCGCAGATTCCGCGGGCAATCAGCGCCTTTTGCTGGTTGCCGCCGGACAGGCTGGTAATATCGTCTTTGATTCCGGCAGCCTTGAATTTCAGCTTATCGTACCAATACTGAGCCAGGGAAGCGAAGCGCTTGGGGCTGAGAATGCCGGCAGAACTGACTTGCTCATGACTGGAGATCAGAGTGTTGTCCGCAATGTTCCAGAGGGGGAAAATTCCCTCATTGTTGCGGTCGCCGCTGACAAAGGAGGCCCGCGTAGCCAGCTGAATTGCCTTTTGCCGCTTTTTCTGGGCGTTGAAAATTGCCAGCAGCAGCTCCTTCTGCCCGGAGCCGGCCAAACCGGAAACACCGATAATTTCTCCCTGGTGGACAGTCAAATTGATATCATGCAGGGCGTCGGTATTCAGATGCTGGATGGTCAGAACAGCGGGAGCCTCGCTGTGGTCGGTGCGTTTGGAATGGGAAGCGGTTTCTGCCTTTCCGCCCATGATTTCAATCAATTCCTTGGGGGTAATATCGGCAATGCTGGAGGAGAGAATGTTCTTACCGGCTTGCATGACCACAATGCGGTCGCAGATGCGGTCGATTTCATCCAGCTTGTGGGAGATGTAAATGATGGCAATTCCCTCTTGGCTGAGTTTTTTCATGTGGGCATGGAGCTGATCGATGCGGTCTGCCGTGAGGGAAGCTGTGGGTTCATCCAGTATGAGCAGCTTCAGTCCGTCGGTGGAGATGGCCCTTGCAATCTCAATCATTTGCCTCTGGGAAAGCTTCAGCTCGCTCAGGGGTGTTTTGATGTCGATGTGGTTATGGGGGAAAATTGCCTCCAATGTTTCCGAAGCAAAGGCTTCCGCCCGTTTGCGCCATCCATGACGCCCCAGGGGAGAATGGTCCATGTGGCTGATGGAGAAGTTTTCATATGCGTTGAGATTGCTGCACAAAGACAGCTCCTGATATGCGCAGGCGATACCCCGCCGCTTGGCCTCGTTGGCCGTATACTGCTTGGGGTTGATGGATTCGCCGCCCAGGCAGATCGATCCGGCAGAGGGCGTATATACGCCGGTAATGACCTTCATCAAGGTGGATTTTCCCGCGCCGTTGGAGCCGACAACCCCCACGATCTCACCCGGGCGGATGGAAAAATCCATTTCATTGAGCGCAACCGTGTGCCCGAAAATCATGGAGATTTTCTGTAATTCCAAAAAGGGGCTTGCCGTTGCGTTCATTACAGTGTTGTCCATTGATCCTATACCCCTTTGCTAAAAACTTGAATCCCGATCCGATTCCGTTTTACAGAAGTGGCCCGCCGTTTTGATACGGGCGGGCCACTACGATTGCTCAGAATCCGTCGTTACTTCTGCGTGTAAAGCGTGTTCTGAACCCAGTCATAATCATAGAGCTCACCGGCGATATCGTCGGCCTCCATGTTCTTGTAGGTTTCAATATTGGCGATCATATCTTCCTGGGTGATGATGTAGCCGGGGATATCCATGCTCAGGGGCACATCCGTCTTGCCGCGGACCAAATCGCAGGCCACGAAGATTCCGGCGGCGGCAATGGCAGGGCTGGTGGTCCAGGACATGGTCTCGTAGCCGTTCTCCTCATATTCCTGCGCCCACCACGTCATGAAGTTGCCGCGGTTGCCGCCGATAATCAGAGGCACTTCCCGATTTGCGGCTTCGAATGCCATAACGGCGCCGTAACCGTCACCGCCTTCGCCCAAAACGGCATCGACCTGATCCAGGCTGGGCAGAACCGAGGCGATCTCCTTCTGTGCGATGGAGCCGGTCCACTCGCTGTATACTTCCGCTACGATCTTGATATCCGGATACTGGTCCAGCACTTCCCGCATGCCCTCATAGAATCCGGTATCACTGGGAACACCGGCAATGCCGCGGGAAATCAGAACGTTGCCCTTGCCGCCCAGACGGTCGGCCACGTACTGCGCCGCCGGCATAATGCTGCCCTTATAATCGAAGTTGATCTGGTAGCATTTATCGGTGGTAACAGGACCGCCGTTGACGATTACGCAGGGAACACCAGCATCCCAAGCCTCTTCAATGGCGCTGTTGAGCGCGGTAGGAGAGCCGGGATCCACAATAATCGCATCGACACCCTTCAAAATCAGGCTCTGAATTTGGGAGGCCTGGGTGGCATTGTCCGAGTTGGACTCCGTTACAATGTAGTCCTTGAGCACGCCCATGGCCTTGAGCTGATCGGCCAGCTCATAAAACAGGGCTTCCTCCTTCTGGCGGTAGCTGTTTCCGTTATAGGAGTTACTGAAGCCCAGCACAATTCCATCCGCAGAGGTATCAAAGTCATCCAAAAGCTCTGCAACGGCAGGATCCACTTCCGGCTGTTGGGTCTCTTCGGCGGCATTTTCCCCGGACTGGTCGCCGGAAGACCATCAAAAGGCTGGAAATAGCTGTCAGCCAAAGGTGATACTCCCATCCATTGTAA
>CABUDN010000132.1 GCA_902490355.1 uncultured Oscillibacter sp. | reverse complement strand
ACCATTTATAGTCAACCCTGTATTTTTCAATGTCCACAATGCCGTAGACCTGTCCAAAGATCACTGTCACGAAAGGAATCTACCGCTTTGCTCAAGATTGAAAATATCAAGCTGCCTCCCGGCGCCGGTATGGCGGAGCTGACCGCGGAAGCCGCCCGGCTGCTGCGGGTGAAGGAATTCGTCTCTCTGCGGGTGCTGCGGCGCAGCGTGGACGCCCGGGACGGCGTGCAGCTGGTCTACACCGTGGAGGCCATCGTCAAGGACGAGACGGCCGTACTGCGCCGGTGCCGCAGTCGGAAAGTCTCCCGGATGGAACGTCCCAACCCCTACGCACTGCCCGATCCGATTTCCCCGCCGGAGATCCCGCCGGTAGTGGTGGGTGCAGGGCCCGGCGGCCTCTTTGCCGCTTTGGTGCTGGCCCAGGCCGGACTGCGCCCCATTTTGCTCGAGCGCGGCCGTCCCGTGGAGCAGCGCCGGGCGGATGTGGAGCGGTTCTGGTCCGGCGGCGGGTTGGATGAGACCTCCAACGTCCAGTTCGGTGAGGGCGGCGCCGGTGCGTTTTCCGACGGCAAGCTCTCCACCGGCACCCGGGACCCCCGCCACCGCTTCATTCTGGAAACTCTGGTATCCTGCGGCGCGCCGGAGGACATCCTCATCGACGCCAAGCCCCATGTGGGCACCGACTACCTCTACCGCACCCTGCAGGGCATCCGCCGTAAGCTCCTGGCCCTGGGGGCGGACATCCGCTTTGAAACCCGGCTGGAGGATCTGGAGATTCAGGACGGTGTCCTCACCGGTATCCGGATCGTTGGACCGGAGGGAACGCAGTCCCTCCCCTGCCGCCAGTTGATCCTCTGTCCCGGTCACTCCGCCCGGGACACCGCTGCCATGCTCTACCGACGGGGCGTGCACCTGGAGGCCAAGCCCTTCGCCGTGGGCGTGCGGATTGAGCAGCGCCAGTCCGACTGCGACGCCGCCCAGTACGGGCGCTTCGCCGGGCACCCCGGCCTGCCGGCCTCCACCTATAAATTATCCTGCCACCTGCCGGGCGGCCGCTCCGCCTTCTCTTTCTGCGTCTGCCCCGGCGGCGAGGTGGTGGCCGCCGCCTCCGAGGCCGGACGGGTGGTCACCAACGGCATGAGCGAATTCGCCCGGGACCGCGTCAACATCAACGGTGCGCTGCTGGTCAACGTCACACCGGAGGATTTCGGCGGCGACGATCCCCTGGCGGGCATCGCCTTCCAGCGCCGTCTGGAGGAAGCCGCCTTTGCCCTGGGCGGCGGAGACTACCGGGCTCCGGCCCAGCGGGTGGAGGACTTCCTGGCCCGCCGTCCCTCCGCCGGTCCCGGCCGGGTCAAGCCCAGCTACCGCCCCGGCGTCACCTGGACCAAC
Organism: uncultured Oscillibacter sp.; assembly: GCA_902490355.1. Classification (GTDB taxonomy): domain Bacteria; phylum Bacillota; class Clostridia; order Oscillospirales; family Oscillospiraceae; genus Oscillibacter. The sequence goes on along the minus strand of CABUDN010000132.1, from coordinate 5,342 downwards.
CTGTGGGAGTGTCTGCCTCCCTTTGTGGCCGAGGCCATGGCTCAGGCCCTGCCCCTGCTGGGGGCCAAGCTCCGGGGCTACGATCAGCCCGACGCCGTGCTCACCGCGGTGGAAAGCCGCAGTTCCTCTCCCGTCCGAATTCCCCGGGATGAGACGTACCAGTCCTCCCTCCGGGGGCTCTACCCCTGCGGCGAAGGCGCCGGCTACGCCGGCGGCATTCTCTCCGCCGCCGCCGACGGCATGCGCGCCGCCGAACAAGTCTGTCAATCCATCTCCAAGGAGGTCAATCATTCATGAACCGCGAAGTCTGTATTTTCCAGGATTTCCTCACCGACGCCCACAAGGCCCAGATCACCCAGGCCGCCCAGGCGGCGGGCTTTGTTCCCCACTTCTTCACGTCCAGCCAGTTTGACGAGGCCAAGGCGTGCCTGCAGCACTGCGAGGTGCTCTATGCCCAGTCCCCTGAGCTGCTGCGCACCGCGCCCGCCACATTAAAATGGTACTGCGCCTCCTCCGCCGGTGTGGATGTCTACTGCAAAAACGACGGCATCTTCGCCAATCCCGACTGCATGCTCACCAACTCCAACAGCTACGGCGTCACCATCGCCGAGCATGTGGTGATGGTCACGCTGATGCTGCTGCGGCGGCTGCCGGAGTTTGCCGAGCCCCTGCGCCAGCACCAGTGGCCGCTCCCCCGCACCATCCGTTCCATCCGGGACAGCGAGGTCACCATTCTGGGCGCCGGCGACATCGGCAGCAACGTAGCCGCCCGGATGCGGGGCATGGGCGCCGGCCGCATCATCGGCATCAGCCGCAGCGGCAAGGCCCGGGCGGATGTCTACGACGAGATGCACCCCATCGCCGATCTGGATGCCGTGCTGCCCAAGACCACCATTCTGGTCATGGCCCTGCCCGGCACAGCCGAGACCGCCGGCATCCTCAGCCGGGAGCGCATCGCCCTGCTGCCCTCCGACGCCATCGTCATCAACGTGGGCCGGGGCACCGCCATCGACCAGCCCGCCCTGGTGGAGGCCCTGAACTCCGGCGCCATCGCCGGTGCCGCCCTGGACGTCATGGTTCCCGAGCCGCTGCCCCAGGACGATCCCCTGTGGGATGCCAAAAACCTGGTGCTCACCCCCCACACCTCCGGCAATCTCACCCTGGGCCACACCTGCGATTCCAATGTGGACATGTTCTGTGAGGACCTGGCCAACTACGCCGCCGGCCGTCCCCTGCGCCACCTGGTGGACCGCAGCCGGGGCTATTGATGTTGTTTTCCACCTTATTTTTCAGAAAGAAGGGTTTTGTACATGGATCGGTTCGTATTCTACTCTCCCACACTCTTTGCCTTCGGTGACGGTGAGGAACAAAACACCGGTGCTCTCGTCAAGCGCTTCGGCGGCAGCCGGGTGCTGCTGGTCTACGGCGGCGGCTCCGTCAAGCGCAACGGCGCCTATGACGCCGTAACCGCTTCCCTGCAGGCTGAGGGCATTCCCTACTTCGAGCTCTCCGGCGTGCAGGCCAACCCCCGCAGCGGCAAGGTCTACGAGGGCATCGAGATCTGCCGCCGGGAGAATGTGGACTTCCTCCTGGCCGTGGGCGGCGGTTCCGTCATCGATACCGCCAAGGCCATCGGCTTCGGTGTGCCCTATGACGGGGACTTCTGGGACTTCTTCACCGGCAAGGCCAAGATCGAGCGCACGCTGCCCGTGGGCACTGTGCTGACCATCTCCGCCGCGGGCAGCGAGGGCAGCGACAGCTGCGTCATCACGTTGGAGGAAGGCAACCTCAAGTGGGGCTGCCCCAAGACCGACGTGATCCGGCCCAAGTTCTCCGTCCTCAATCCCCGCTATACCTGCTCCCTGCCGGCCTATCAGACCGCCAGCGGCGCTGCGGACATGATCGCCCATATCTGTGAGCGCTACTTCACCAACACCACGGACGTGGACCTCACCGACCGGCTGTGCCATGCCCTGCTCAAGACCATTCTGGCTGCCGCACCCAAGGCCATTGCCCAGCCCGACGACTACGCCGCCCGGGCGGACCTCATGTGGGCCGGCATGCTGGCGCACAACAACAGCTGCGGCATCGGCCGTGCTCAGGACTGGGCCAGCCACCAGATCGAGCATGAGCTCTCCGCCTTCTACGACTGCGCCCACGGCGCAGGCCTGGCGGTGGTGATGCCCGCGTGGATGGAATTTGTCATGAACCACGACGTGATGCGCTTTGCCAAGTTCGCCGTGGAGGTCTTTGGCTGCGAGATGGACTTCGCCCATCCCGAGGTCACAGCCCGGGCCGGCATTGCCCGTCTGCGGGAGTTCTTCCGCTCCCTGGGCCTGCCCGTCACCCTGGCAGAGGTCGGCGCCAAGACCGAGGACATCCCCGCCATGGTGGCCCACCGGGCCGAAAAGCCCGCAGGCTTCCCCTTCGGCGGCTTCGTCAAGATCGGCCCCGAGGAGATGACGGAGATTCTCCATCTGTGTGCCCGGGACTGAGCATCCCGCATTCCGGCAAAACAAGCAACCGCGGACAGGTCGATTCCTGTCCGCGGTTTTTTCATCGGAATTCCCGGGGGCTCATGCGGAAGGTGTTCTGGAAGGCCCGCAGGAAGGTGGAATACTCCCGGAACCCCGCCTGCTCCGCGGCCTTCATCACCGGCACGCCCTCCCGGATCAGTTCTCCCGCCCGCAGCAGCCGCTTCTGGCTGATATACTGGTGGACGGTATAGCCGGTGACGGCCTTGAACCGGTGCATGAGATAGTACCGGCTGAGATAGAACTCCCGGGCCAGCAGATCCACGGACAGCGGCTCCTCCAGATGGGCCGCGATATAGCGCAGCACTTCCTCCATCTTGGGGTCCACCCGGTAGCTGTCCCGCTCCTCCCGGGCCGCGGGATAGCGCAGCATGTCCCGGTTCACCCCAATGAGCAGCTGCTGGCACAGAGTATCCGCCATCCGGCCCGCGCCGAACTCCGTGGAGCACAGGGCCTCCTCCAGCTGCTGGATCTTCTGCATGTAGAAAAGCCGCCGGTCCCCGTCGGTGCGCAGCAGATGGAAGCCCTGCTGCCGGGCCGTTTCAAAGCAGGCGTCCAGAGGTTCGCCGGGATCGCTGCGGGAGGCGAGCCACTCCCGCCCCAGCCAGATCACGATCCGCTCATAGGGCGCATCGGGATCGATGGCCACCCGGTGAATGAGGTTATGCTGGACCAGCAGCATGTCCCAGGGCTTGAGAAAATACGCCACGCCCTCCACCACATAGGTCACCCCGCCCCCAAGAGGCAGGATGATCTTGTCAAACTCATGGTAGTGGGGCTGGAGCTTCTGCGCCAGGGTGTCTTTCAAATGGAACAGGCGGAAGCCCTGATCCAGGTAGCCCCGCTTGTCCGCGCCGCCGCACTCCGTCATGGCACCGCCTCCTTTCCGCCGATCATCTTACCGCACTTGCCCGCATTTGGCAAGCCGCTGCACCGGTCAAAATTGCTTGTCTTTCCCGGCGGATTTTGCTATACTGGGTGAAAATACGGCTAAAGGAGGCAGAGTATGAGCCAGGCCGACGCGCTTTTCATCCGCACCTGCCGGGAGATTCTGGACACCGGCGTGTGGGATACCGACCAGAATGTCCGTCCCCACTGGGACGACGGCACCCCCGCCCATACCATTAAGAAATTCGGCATTGTCAACCGCTACAATCTCCAGGAGGAGTTCCCCATTCTCACTCTCCGGCGGACCTATTGGAAAACCGCGGTGGACGAACTGCTGTGGATCTGGCAGAAAAAATCCAACAACGTCCATGATCTCAACGCCCATATCTGGGACCAGTGGGCCGACGAGACCGGTTCCATCGGCAAAGCCTACGGCTATCAGCTGGGCATCAAGCACATCTACCCCGAGGGGGAGATGGACCAGGTGGACCGGGTGCTTTATGACCTCAAGCACAACCCCGCCTCCCGCCGGATCATGACGAACCTCTATAATTTCCAGGACCTCCACGAGATGCACCTGTACCCCTGCGCCTACTCCATGACGTTCAACGTCTCCGGCAACACCCTCAACGCCATCTTGAACCAGCGCAGCCAGGACATGCTGGCCGCCAACAACTGGAACGTGGTGCAGTATGCCGTGCTGGTGCATATGTTTGCCCAGGTCAGCGGACTACAGGCCGGTGAGCTGGTCCACGTCATTGCCGACGCCCACATCTATGACCGGCACGTCCCCATCATCGAAAAGATGCTCACCCAGACGCCCACTCCGGCGCCCCGCTTTACCATCGATCCCAGCGTGACGGACTTCTATTCCTTCACCCGGGACAGCTTCTCCCTGGAGGGCTATACCCCCGCCCCCTTCGAGGATCAGATCCCCATCGCCATTTGAAAGAAGATGTTTTCATGAATGCCATCGTTGTCACAGACCGCGCCTGGGCCATCGGCCGGGACGGCGACCTGCTCTTCTCCCTGCCCACGGACATGCGCCGCTTCCGTTCCATGACTCTGGACGGCACGGTGATCCTGGGCCGCAAGACTCTGGACTCCTTCCCCGGCGGCAAGCCCCTGCCCCGCCGGCGCAACATCGTCATCACCCACAACGCCGACTTCGACCGGGAGGGCGCTGTGATCGTCTCCAGTCTGCAGGAAGCCCTGGACGCCGCGGCCGATGAGGACCCGGACAAGCTCTGGGTCATCGGCGGAGGCAGCGTCTACACCGCCCTGCTCTCCCGGTGCACCCGGGTCTATCTCACCCGGGTGGACGCCGTGGCCGAAGGAGCCGACACCTTCTTCCCCAATCTGGACAAGCTCCCGGGATGGGAAGTGGAGTGCGTCAGCGATCCGGTGGAGGAAAACGGCCTGACCTACCAGTTTGTAGACTATATTAACAAAAACATCTGATATTTTGACAAAAACCGCCCTGCCGGAGCTACGCGGCAGGGCGGTTTTACTGTGCAAACAGCAGTGCGGTCCGGACCGCCGGAACCGCTTTTTTCCCCTGACGTTTTCCACAGTCTTTCCACTTCCCCGGCACCCTTTTGAAAACCGGTTCTTTTCAAGTTCCTCAAAAGTGCGTATAATGGTGCCATCCAAATCGAAAGGAGGCAGCGGTATGGCAGATCTCAAAACCAGTGTCCAGTTCATCCACGGCATCGGTCCCCAGCGGGCCAAGGCGCTGGAAAAGCTGGGCATTGCTACTCTGGGCGATCTCATCAGCTGGTTCCCCCGGCGCTATGAGGACCGCACCCAAATTGTCCCCATCGCCCAGCTGGACCCGGATACCCCCGCCTGCGTGGCCGCCATGATCGCCGCGCCGCGTACCCTTTCCCACATCCGCACGGGGATGGACCTGGTGAAAGT
>CABUDN010000131.1 GCA_902490355.1 uncultured Oscillibacter sp. | reverse complement strand
CCTTTATTCCCCAGGCTATGGCTGCCGGTGCGGCGGCCGTGCTGTGCCAGAAGATCCCGGCAGAGGGAATTCCGTATGTACAAGTGGCTGATTCCCGCCGGGCGCTGGCTGTGGTGGGGGCCAACTTCTTCGGCCATCCTGCCCGGAGCATGACCATGGTAGCGGTGACGGGGACCAATGGAAAGACCAGCTCCACCTACCTCCTCAAGGCAATTTTGGAGCAGGCCGTTGGTGCAAAAGTCGGCCTGATCGGCACAAATCAGAATATGATCGGCCAGGAGGTGCTGCCCACGGAGCGCACCACACCGGAGTCCTTTGAGCTCCAGCGCCTCTTTGCCCGGATGCGGGAAGCAGGGTGCACCCACGTGGTAATGGAAGTCTCTTCCCATGCCCTGGCTCTGGACCGGGTATACGGTGTGCACTACGCCGTGGGTATTTTCACCAATCTGACCCAGGACCATCTGGACTTCCATAAGACCATGGAAGCTTACTGCGATGCCAAGGCATTGCTGTTTTCCAACTGTGATACCGGCGTGTGCAACGCCGACGATCCCTGGACAGAGCGGCTGCTGCATCAGGCGACTTGCCGCCGTTTGCTCTACGGATGCAAGTCGGCGGATGCGGATCTGCGGGCGGAGGAGATTTCCCTGGCAGCAGACCATGTGGCATTCGCTGCTGTTACCAAGGATGCCCAGGTTCCGGTACGGGTCAATATCCCGGGCGGATTCATGGTATACAATACTCTGGGAGTTCTGGGCGCGGCAATGGCGCTGGGGATTCCCCTGGAACAGAGCGCACAGGTGCTGGCGCGGGTGCCCCATGTCAAGGGGCGGGTGGAAGTGGTTCCCACCCCGGGAAAGGACTACACCATTCTCATCGACTATGCACACAGCCCCGACGGACTGGAAAATGTCCTCACATCCGTGAAGGGCTTTGCCAAGGGGCGCACCGTGGCAGTGTTTGGCTGCGGCGGCGACCGGGATAAGACCAAGCGGCCGAAGATGGGCGCCATTGCCGCCCGGATTGCGGACTTTGTGGTGGTGACGTCCGACAATCCCCGGACGGAGGAGCCCGCGGCGATCATTGCCGACATCCTGCCCGGCCTGGCAGGGACCCAGACGCCTTATGAGGTGATTGAAAACCGGGTGGAGGCCATCCATTATTGCATGGACCACGCACAGCCCGACGATGTCATTGTGCTGTGCGGCAAGGGTCATGAGACCTATCAGGAGATCCAGCACGTCAAGCACCATCTGGATGAGCGGGAGATCGTGGCGGAGTATCTGGCCGCCGGACATTAAGAGCGGATTTTGAACGGGAGAGAAAAAGGAGAGGGAGAGAGATGGAGATAACCATTTTGGCCGCGGTGGTGAGTTTTGTACTGACGCTGCTGATCGGCCGGTTTTTGATTCCGGAACTGCGCAAGCTCAAGGCGGGACAGGAGATTCGGGAGGACGGTCCCACTTGGCATGCCGGAAAAGCCGGAACCCCCACCATGGGCGGCATCATGTTTATCATCGGCGCCGGTGTGACGGTATTTATACTGGGCTGGGGACAGATGCTGAATGGGAAATTTACGCATTTGTACGTTTACCTCTTTGCGCTGATTTTCGGCCTGATTGGATTTGTGGATGATTACCGCAAGGTGCGTCAGCATCAAAACGAGGGCTTGACTGCCAAGCAGAAATTTGTGCTGCAGCTGGCTGCGGCCGTGGTCTTTTTGTGCCTGATGCGGTATGAAGGACTTTTGACCAATCGGCTGTATTTTCCCTTCGTCAATGCCACAATCACGGTGAACTGGCTGGTATACCTGGTTTTTGCGGCCTTTGTCATTGTCGGATGCGTCAATGCCGTCAACCTTACGGATGGAATCGACGGCCTGGCTACCAGTGTCACCTTTGTGGTGATGGTGTTTTTCACGGTGGTGGCCTGCATGTGGCATTTGACGCCCCTTCCGCTTTTCCCTGCGGCTCTGGCAGGCGGGCTTGCGGCGTTTTTCGTCTATAACCACCATCCGGCCAAGACCTTCATGGGAGATACCGGCAGCCTCTTTTTGGGCGGCGCCGTGGCGGCATTGGGCTTTGCCATGGATATGCCTCTGATTTTGATTCCGGTGGGAATTATTTACATTGCCGAGACGCTCAGCGATATCATCCAGGTGGGATACTTCAAGCTCACACATGGAAAACGGTTTTTCAAAATGGCACCTCTGCACCATCATCTGGAACTGTCCGGATGGAGCGAAGACAAACTGGTGGGCGTGTTTTCCGCCATTACGCTGGTATGCTGCGTGGTGGCATATCTGGGCATTCAAGGAAGGTATTAAGCATTTGAAGCCATGTCTTTTGGAGAGAGGAGGGATCCTATGGCTCAGACACAGCGCCGCCGTCCCATGACCCGGGAAGAGGCATTGGCCCGTCAGCAGCGGATGCAGCGCCTGCGGGAAAAGGAAGAGGAGAGCCGGGAGCTGGCCCGGGGTCCCATCGATCTGCCCTTTTGCCTGCTGGTGATTCTGCTCACCGGCATCGGTCTGGTCATGCTGCTTTCGGCCAGTTTCCCGTCGGCTTACTACATCAATGGAGACCCTACGCATTACTTCGTCCGTCAGGGTATTTTTGCAATCGCGGGAATTGCCGCCATGTTCCTGATCAGCCACTTCAATTACCAGCGCCTGCGGCCTCTGGCAAAGCCGCTTTTGTATCTTGCCATTATCCTGCTGGTGCTGGTGGTCATTCCCGGCAATCCGTTTGCCGTCACCCGGAATAACGCCACTCGCTGGCTGGGTGTGGGCGAACTGTTTACCTTTCAGCCCTCTGAGATTGCCAAGGTGGCTGTGGTGGTGTACTTTTCCAACAGCATTTCCAAGAAGAAGGATAAGATGTACACCACCCGCTACGGAATTGTTCCGTATCTCATCATCATGGGCGTGATCGCTCTGTTCATGCTGATGGAACCCCATTTGTCCGGTACGGTGCTGATTCTGGGTACTGGTGCGGTTTTGATGCTGGTAGGCGGCATCAATCTGGGCTGGGTGATCGCTGCGGTGGGCGGTGCGGCCGGTGTGGCGGCCCTGATGTTCTCCGGCATCATCACCTATGGCCAGTCCCGGATTGCCATGTGGCACAATCCGTGGCTGGATGCCCAGGGAGACGGTTACCAGCTTGTGCAAAGTCTGATTTCCATCGGGTCCGGCGGTCTTTTGGGCGTGGGACTGGGAAAGAGCCGGCAAAAGTATTTGTATCTGCCGGAAGAGCACAACGACTTTATTTTTGCCATTGTCTGCGAAGAGCTGGGATTGATTGGGGCTACCATTATCATGCTGCTCTTTGCCGCGCTGATTCTGCGGGGATACTGGATTGCCCTGCATGCCCGGGACCGCTTCGGCAGCTTGCTGGTGGTGGGTGTGACCACACTGATTGCCCTGCAGACCTTCCTGAATATCGGCGTGGTGACGGGCCTCCTGCCCACCACCGGAATTTCCCTCCCGTTTTTCAGCTATGGCGGCACGGCCCTTTCCATGCAGCTGGCGGAAATGGGAATCGTCCTATCGGTATCGCGACAAATGAAACCCACAAAGGCGGGGTAGGAGATGAGCGGAATGGAACAGCGCCTGCGGCGCGTGATTTTTACCTGCGGCGGGACGGCGGGGCATGTCAACCCGGCCATCGCGCTGGCACAGCTGATGCATGAAAAAGATCCGGCGACAGAATTTTTGTTTGTCGGTGCGGAACGGGGACTGGAGAAGGATCTGATTCCCAAGGCGGGCTATGCGTTCCGCACGGTCCATATCTCCAGCTTTCACCGGTCCTTTCGCCCGGCGGAGATCCGGCATAATCTGATTTCCGTGTGCAATCTTATGCGGGCCCCACGGGAAGCCCGGGCCATTTTGCGGGAGTTTTCGCCCGATGTGGTGGTAGGGACCGGCGGATATGCCAGCTTTCCCATTGTGAAGGCGGCGGCCAAGGCGGGGATTCCCACGGCGGTGCATGAGTCCAACATGACACCAGGTCTGACGACCCGGATGCTGGAGCCCTATGCCGACCGGATTCTGGTGGGCTTTGAGGCCTGCCGGGAGCATTACCGCCATCCGGATCAGGTGCTGGTCACCGGCACGCCGGTGCGGGGGGACTTCTTTTCCATGACGAAGGAGGAGGCCCGGTCCCGACTGGGACTGAACGATGAGCGGCCTCTGATCGTCTCCTTCTGGGGCTCTTTGGGGGCCTCCGGCATGAATCGGCAGATGGCGGATTTCCTGGCCCTGGAAGCGGCCAAGGAGCCGTTCCACCATATTCACGGCGCCGGAAGCAGCGGCTATACGATGATGCGCGGACTTTTGCAGGAAAAGGGCGTGGACCTTGCGGCCCATCCGGCGCTGCAGCTGCGGGAGTACATCTATGATATGGCGCCGGTGATGCGGGCTGCGGACCTGGTGATCTGCCGGGCGGGCGCTTCCACCATCAGTGAGCTGACGGCGCTGGGGGTTCCGGCGCTGATTGTACCCTCCCCCTATGTCACCAACAATCACCAGGAGAAAAACGCCCGGGTGCTGGAAGCGGCAGGCGGTGCGGCAGTGCTGCTGGAGCAGGAGTGCTCCGGGCAGAAGCTGTTTCAAACTGCCTGCGGGATTCTCCATGACGAAGCCCGCCGGGCCGGTATGGCGTCTGCCATGGCGTCCCTGGGGGTTCGGGACGCAACAGAACGCATCTATCAGGCGGTAACGGAGCTCATTCGGTAACCTCCGGCCGTTGTCCTCCATAGGATGGTTTGGTAAACCATCTTGGTTGTGGAGGGGAACGGATATGAGGGAACTAATCATTACCGGGGAACATCCCCTGCAGGGGGAGGTGACGGTTCAGGGCGCCAAGAACAGTGTGCTGCCGATTCTGGCGGCGACGCTGCTGACAAACAGTCAGGTGGAGCTGCGGGGCTGTCCGCACCTGCGGGATGTGAACGCCTCCGTGCGGATTTTGGAGGCACTGGGATGTACGGCCCGCTGGGAAGGCGAGAGCCTGGTGGTGGACACCGCCGGGTTGAACGGCTGGACGATCTCTGATATACTGATGCGGGAAATGCGCTCTTCCGCCATTTTCCTGGGGGCCATTCTGGCCCGCTGCGGCCGGGCGGAGCTGAGCTATCCCGGCGGATGTGAGCTGGGTCCCCGGCCCATTGACCTGCATCTGTCCGGGCTGCGGGAACTGGGAGCCGAGATTTGTGAGGCGGGCGGCATGCTCCACTGCCGGGCGGAACACTTGACCGGCCGGGAAGTGGTGCTGGGATTTCCTTCCGTAGGTGCTACGGAAAATCTCATGCTGGCCGCCTGCGGCGCCGAGGGAACGACGGTGATTGCCAACGCTGCCCGGGAGCCGGAGATTGTGGATCTGGAACGGTTCCTCAATGCCTGCGGTGCCCGGGTCAGCGGAGCCGGAAGCTCCACGGTGACAGTGGAAGGCGGACGGCCGCTCCATGGCGGCACGTACACGGTCATGCCGGACCGGATTGCGGCAGCTACTTACCTTTGCGCGGCGGCTTCCGCCGGCGGGGAGATCTTTGTGCGCGGTGCCCGGGAGAGCCATTTGTCCACGGTCACAGCGGCCTTGCGGGAGGCGGGATGTCAGATCCGTCCCGATGCGGCAGGCATTGCCTGCATCTGCCGGGAGCGGCTGCGGGCAGTGGGGCCGGTGCGGACGGCGCCCTATCCCGGCTTTCCGACGGATGCCCAGGCAATACTGATGGCGGCACTGCTGCGCAGCCGGGGTGCCACCGTATTTGAAGAAAATATTTTTGAAAACCGCTACCGCCATGTGGACGAATTGGTTCGGATGGGGGCGCGGATTCGGGTGTCGGGCCGGGTGGCGGTGGTCACCGGCGTTCCGGCGCTGCGGGGCGCATCGGTGCGCTGCACGGACCTGCGGGGCGGAGCGGCGCTTTGCGTGGCAGCCCTGGGTGCGGGAGGTGTCACCCATGTGACCCAGATCGGTCATATTGACCGGGGGTATCAGGACCTGGCGGGAGATCTGCGGGCCCTGGGAGCGGATGTGATCCGCACGGAAGAGTAAAAAGGTAGGAGAACCGGTATGGCCAGACGCAGAAAATCCAATCGGCGCAGAAGAGGAAGCTTTGGCTTCCTCTATAAGCTGCTGTCGGTCCTGGTGATCTGCGGGGCCATTGTGGCAGCACTGACGCTGTTTTTCCGGGTGGATACCGTGGTCATCACGGGGCAGCAGCGGTATACGGAGGAGGAGATCCGCGAGGCCAGCGGCATTGCCGAGGGAGCGAACCTGGTGCTGTTCAACAAGTATACCGCGGCCAATAACATTGTCAGTGCCCTGCCGTATATTGAAGAAATTTCCATCAACCGCAAGCTGCCGGATACCCTGCTCATTCAGGTACGGGAGTGCAGCATTCCCCTGGCGGTGGTGCAGGACGGCAGCGCATGGCTGGTCAGCGCATCGGGGAAGATCGTGGATCAGCAGGAGGCCGCGGCGGCCGCGGAATATGCACAGATCGATGGCTGTGAGCTGTTGGCGCCGTCTGTGGGAACGCGGCTGGCTCTGGCAACGGAGTATACCACCCAGCAGAGCAGCTTGCTGTCTCTGCTGGCGGCGCTGGAGAATCGTCAGGAGCTGGAGCATGTCGATGCCATTCATCTGGGAGATCCCACCATGCTGACCATGGACTATGACGGCCGTTTTACCATCCAGCTTTCCTATGGGGCGGACTACGACCGGAAGCTGCGGATGCTGCGCCAGATTTTGGATGAGAGCGGCGCCATTCAAGACAATATGACCGGAACATTTGATATGCGAGGTGACGATGGAACCGTTAATCTGATCCAGAAGATCGGAAGAGCGTCGTGTAGGGAAAGAGTGTAGATCTCGGTGGTC
>CABUDN010000130.1 GCA_902490355.1 uncultured Oscillibacter sp. | reverse complement strand
ATAGCCGTCTGCCACATTTGTTCCGTCATCCTTATAGCGGGCTTCCCAGATTTCCTGGGGGATCGCATTTCAAGTCACGCATGAAGCCCGGAAAGCCAGTCTACATCAGGCTTTCCGGGCTTCGTTTACATTAGCGGCGTCGCTATACATAGGAACGGGAGATACCAAACGAAGATGCCACTTCGCGTTGCGTCAGCGGAACTGTGCCGCCCAGACCGTAACGAAGGCGGATGATTTCTGCCTCCCGGGGATTGAGGCGTTCCTGCACCAATGTGCGGACACGCAGTGCACTGTCCCGGTCATGGAGGTCTTCCAGCATGGTGTCATCTACGCCGACCACATCCATCAGCTGCAAGGCATTGCCGTCCTTGTCAGTTTCAATGGAGTCGGATAGGGAGACTTCGCTTTGCAGCTTCTTTTGACTGCGGAAGTACATGAGAATTTCATTTTCAATGCACCGGGCTGCATAGGTGGCCAACCGGGCTCCCTTGCTGGCATCAAAACTGGAGATTCCTTTGATCAAACCGATAGTTCCGATGGAAATTAAGTCTTCCTGATCAGAATTTTGCGTGTAATACTTCTTGACAATGTGGGCAACCAGACGCAAATTCCGCTCAATGAGGATGTTGCGGGCTTGTGTATCTCCCAAAGCACAGCGGTGCAGATACTCCCGTTCCTCACCGGCGGTAAGAGGTTTGGGAAAGGATCCTCCGCCGGAAAGGCGCAGAGAAAACAGCAGAGTATTGGCAAACAGCAGTAATGCGGCAGACAGCATAGAATCTCCTCCTCCCTCCTATTTATGCGGAATGGGGAAGTCCTCATTTCCATTTTTCATGGAGCGCGTGCAAAAAACGTTTGCACTGAAAAATGGCTATGGTATACTGTTGGAACAAAGGAGGAGCAGGAGATGGAGTGGTGTGTCTATATGCTGCACTGCTGCGATGGCACGTTGTATACGGGCAGCACCAATCGTTTGGAGCAGCGGGTGTTGGCGCACGCCCAAGGGCGGGGAGCCAAGTACACCCGCAGCCGCCGTCCGGTAGAGCTGGTTTATCAGGAAACAGCGGCGGACCGCTCCGCTGCACTGCGCCGGGAGGCGCAGATCAAACGATTGTCCCGGCAGGAAAAGTGGAATCTAATCGAAGAAAGGAACAGACGGCATGGCACAGACAATGCGGCGGCGGGACCGGCAAATCCCGGAGGAACAGGCTTGGGAGATCCTGGATCGATGTGATTATGCAGTGCTGGCAATGACAGCGGAAGATGGAACCCCTTACGGCCTGCCCCTGAACGTGGTACGGGAGGGGAGGGTTGTGTATTTCCATGGCGCGCAAGCCGGCAGAAAGGCTGCTTGCCTGCAAAAGGCACCCCGGGTTTGTTTGACTTGTGTGGAGACTTGTGAGATTGTGCCGGAGCGGTACACCACCCGATATGCTTCTGCGGTGGCGTTTGGCCGGGTGGAGGAGATCACAGAGCCGGAGGAAAAGGTGCAGGCGCTGCGCCTTTTATGCCGGCGGTACACACCGGAGCATCTGGCTGGCGCAGAGAAGGAAATTATACAAAGTCTGCGGGGAACAGCAGTATGGAAATTAACGGTGGATGAGATCACCGGAAAAGCCAACCGCCCTTGAGCGGGTGAAAAAGAACCAGCAGGCCGGAATCTGAGGAGGGATTCCGGCCTGCTGGTTTGCTTTGGGGATCAGGAAGTCTTCAAATGAATGGTGCAGTCTGTGAGATTATAGAACGGCTCCATCATGGTGGGAATCAGGCCATCCACCACGTCATTTTGCACCAGGACAGAGGTGGATTTGAAGCAGATGGGCAGAATCGGTGCCTGGGACTGCAGATACGCACAGAGGTTCTGCATGGCGGAGGCACGGTCTGCGGCGCCGGCATAGGCACTTAGGAGTTGATCTGTCTGGGCATCACTCCAGTGTCCGTAATTCAAACTCCCGCCGCTGCCCAGCAGACTGGCCAGATTCCAGTCGGCAGTTAAGCGGACTTCCCCATAGTAGAGATCGAAGTTTCCGGCGGCCAGGGCAGCGTTGTATTCCTCCCAGGGCAGGGCGTTGACCTCCACCGGGACACCGGCGGCAGAAAAGGTGTCGGCCAGATATTGAGCAACCGAAACCTTGAAGCTGTTTTCCTGGTTGACCAGCAAACTCAGTGTACGGCCGGAGGTATAGCCGCTGGCGGCCAGGGCAGCGGTAAAGCTGTCCCGGGAGTAGCGTTCCTCCAGCGCTGAGGGATAGAGGGAGGAAACCGGAGAGACTGGGAACTGGGCAGCGGTGCCGTGTCCGGAGAGAAAGGCACTGACAATGTAGGTTCGGTTGAAACCGCTGGAAAGCGCTTTACGGAAAGCGGCATTGTCCAGCGGGGCCCGGGTGGTGTTGCAGCCCAGGTACTGTAAGATGGTGGTATTGGCGTCCAGATAGCTGGTGTTGCCGGTGGCATTGATGGGAGAGGTGCCGGTCAGATCCGCGGTAATCAGCTGGACATCATGCGTGGAGAAGCGATAGAGCATGGTATCCCAATCCGCCGCTTCTGTCAGCAGGATCCGGTCAACCGGCTGACCGCCTCCGCGCCACCAGGATTGGTTGGCCACCAGGTAGGCGGCGCCGTCAGCCTCGGAAAAAAGATAAGGGCCGGTACCGATGGGGGCAGTATTTTGATGGGTTCCGCTTTTGACAATGGGGATATCCAGCAAGGCAGGCAGGCCCGTATTGGGACTGTGCAGCGTAATGGTGACTGTGTTTCCAGAAGCAGAGATGGAGGAGATGCCGGAAAGCCGCTGACGGTAGCGCTCCGAGGTTCTGGCCCGGTCCAGCGTGGCCTTCACGTCGGCGGCAGTCAGCGCGGAGCCATCGGAGAAGGTGACGCCGGCGCGCAGGGTGAAGGTATAAACCGCGCCGGTTGCGTCGGTCGTATAGCTTTCACAAAGACAGGCTTCCGGCTCCAGTTGAGGGTTCAGGCGGAACAATCCCTCGTAAAGCAGGGAACTGATGGTCTGCTGCATACCGTCCGTACAGGTGATGGGATCCAGAGTTTGCCCGGGAGCGTAGGGAAGGGAAAATACCTCCGGTATAATGGCGTGTTCCTCTTCCACTTCTGCCTCCTCTTCAAAAGATTGCATGGGCGTGAGGCTCTCCGGTTCCGAGAGATCCTCCTGCCAGCAGCCGCTGAGCATCAAAAAACAAAGACACAGCAGCAGGGCGGCCAGAGCACGTTTTTTCATGGCAGATGCTCCTCCGGAAGCGGCAGGGCGGCCATGGCGATCTGAGATCCGCGGGCCTGCCCCATCTTGCGGTGGGACCAGAACAGATCCGGATGACAGGCGGTGCAAAGGCCGCAGGTTTCCACATGGTCGGGGAGAACGCCGGCGCGCAAGAGCCACTGGCGGTTCAGCCCGGCCAGATCCACGTGCCACTTTACGCCCCGGCGCTGCATAAACGGCGCGGCCTGGGCCCCCAGGGCGGCGGTCATGGCATCGGGGACATCCTGGTCCGTCTCAAAGCAGCACGGGCCGATACACGGCCCCACAGCGGCCAGCAGGTCCTTTGGCTGGGTGCCGAAGGTTTGTGTCATGGTCTGCACGGTTTTCTCCACGATTCCGGCGGCACAGCCCCGCCATCCGGCGTGGATGGCGCCGATGGCGTGGTGGACCGGGTCGTGCAGCAGTAAGATCCCGCAGTCGGCGGAAAAGACCACCAGGGCAAGACCCGGTTCGTCGGTGATCAGGGCGTCAGCGGTATAGTCCCGTTCCCGGAACAGGCCTTTTCCGCAGTCCTCCTGTGTCGCGTGGAGGACGGTTGTTTCATGGACCTGACGGGCCAGTACGGCACGGTGGGGATCCGTACCCACCGCAAGACAGAAGCGGCGGTAATTCTCCAGGACGTGTTCCGGTGCGTCTCCGCGGCCGGGGCCCAAATTGAGAGAATCCCACGGAGCGGGGGAGACACCGCCCTTCCGGGTGGAAAACCCGTGGCGGATTCCTTGCAGCAGGGGAGCGGACAGCCACACCAGGCCGTCCCGGGTATGTGTTGAAAAGGGCATGAGAACCTCCTCGGCATAAAATGGCGGCGGAACTACGGCACGCACCCCCTGCCCTCCGGCAGGAGAACAGGGGGTGCAGGTCAGATTAAAAAGGGGGTGCCTCAGTTATCGTGATATTCCTTGCAGGTGCACTTCTTCCACTTCAGGCCGCTGCCGCAGGGGCAGGGATCGTTGCGGCCGATCTTGACGGTCTTGACGGGCTGCTTCTTGGGAGCGGTACCGTCACCGCCCACATTTTCCACCATGCCCTTGGCCACGCGCTCCCGTTTGACTTCCTCATCCTTCTTGAGCCGGACGGAGTAGAGCCGGCGGACAGTTTCGTCCTGAATGGCGGAGACCATTTCCTCGAACATGGTGAGGGATTCCCTCTTGTAGACATCCACGGGGTTGTTGTTGCCGTAGGACTGGAGACGGATTCCCTGCTTGAGGTCGTCCATGGCGTCAATGTGGTCCATCCAGTACTCGTCGACCACCCGCAGCATGATGACCCGCTCCAGCTCCCGCATGATGGGAGGCGTGATCTCCGCTTCCTTGGCGGCGTAGGTCTTTTCGGCCTCTTCCACAAAGCGGTCGGTGAGATCCTGAGCGCTCATGGAGGCCAGCTCCTCGTCCGTGAAGGTGACGGCGCCGGGAGCAAAGTACATGCCCTCCAGACCCCGCAGCATGTCGCGCAGGCCGGCGGCATCCACATGCTGCACCTCGCTCATGGCCAGGGAGACGTGGTTGGAAATGGAGGTGCGCATCATGTTCAGCACGGTCTCGTGGAGATCCTTACCGTCCAGAACCTGGCGGCGCTGGGCGTAGATGATCTCACGCTGCTTGTTCATGACGTCGTCGTATTCCAGGACGGATTTGCGGGACTGGAAGTTCCGGGATTCCACCGTGGTCTGGGCGTTTTCGATGGCCCGGGTGAGCATCTTGTTCTCAATGGGGGTGTCTTCATCCAGGTCGAAGCGCTCCATCATGTTCTGGATGCGGTCACCGCCGAACAGGCGCATTAGGTCGTCTTCCAGGGAGATATAGAACCGGGTCTCGCCGGGGTCGCCCTGACGGCCGGCACGGCCGCGGAGCTGGTTGTCGATCCGGCGGGATTCGTGACGCTCGGTACCGATGATAAACAGGCCGCCCACAGCGCGGACCTTTTCGGCCTCGTCGGCAATTTCCGCCTTGTGGCGGGCCAGACTCTCGGCAAAGAGTTTCCGGGCTGCCAGAATCTCCTCGTCGTCGGTTTCGGCGTAGCCGGTGGCGTCCACAATGACATCCTCGGCATATCCTGCCTTCACCAGGTCGGCCCGGGCCAGATACTCGGCGTTGCCGCCCAGCATGATATCGGTACCACGGCCGGCCATGTTGGTGGCCACGGTGACGGCACCGAACTTGCCCGCCTGGGCCACGATCTCGGCTTCCTTTTCATGGTTCTTGGCGTTGAGGAGGTTGTGGTGGATGCCCTCTTTGGCCAGAAGGCCGCTGAGCAGCTCGTTTTTCTCAATGGACACGGTGCCCACCAGCACGGGCTGGCCCTTTTCGTGGCACTCCTTGATCTGGGCGATGACGGCCCGGAACTTGCCCGCCTCCGTCTTGTAGACCACATCGTGGTGGTCCTGACGCTGATTGGGACGGTTGGTGGGGATCTCCACAATGTCCAGGTTGTAGATGGTGCCAAACTCCTCCTGCTCCGTCATGGCGGTACCGGTCATACCGGAGAGCTTGTCATAGAGGCGGAAGTAGTTCTGGAAGGTGATGGTGGCCAGGGTCTTGTTCTCGCTGTTGACGTTGACGTGCTCCTTGGCTTCGATAGCCTGATGCAGGCCGTTGGAGTAGCGGCGGCCGAACATCAGACGGCCGGTGAACTCGTCGACGATGATGACCTCTCCGTCCTTGACCACGTAGTCAATATCCCGCTTCATGGTACCGTGGGCCTTGAGGGCCTGGTTGATGTGGTGGGAGAGAGTGGAGTTGGAGGGATCGGACAGGTTTTCCACATGGAAGAACTCCTCCGCCTTGGCAATGCCGCGGGCAGTGAGGGTTGCGGTCTTGGCCTTCTCGTCGACGATATAGTCGGCGTCGATGTCCGTGTCCTCTTCTTCCTTGTTGTCGATCTGCACCACGACCTCTTTTTTCAGGCGGGAGACAAACATTTCCGCCATGTCATAGAGCTGGGTGGATTTCTCGCCCTGACCAGAAATGATCAGGGGGGTACGGGCTTCGTCGATCAGGATGGAGTCCACCTCGTCCACGATGGCGAAGGCGTGGCCCCGCTGCACCAGCTCGGAGGAATAGATGCACATATTGTCCCGCAGATAGTCAAAGCCCATCTCGTTGTTGGTGCCGTAGGTGATGTCGGCAGCGTAGGCGGCCCGACGCTCGATGCCGGTGAGGCCGTGGACAATCAGACCCACCTTCAGGCCCAGGAAGCGGTGGACCTTGCCCATCCACTCGCTGTCGCGCTTGGCCAGATAGTCGTTGACGGTGACGATGTGAACGCCCCGTCCGGTCAGAGCGTTGAGGTAAGCGGGAAGAGTGGCCACCAGGGTCTTGCCTTCACCGGTCTTCATCTCGGCGATGCGGCCCTGGTGAAGCACGATGCCGCCCACCAGCTGGACCCGGTAGGGACGCATGCCCAGCACGCGGTCCGCAGCCTCCCGCACAGTGGCGAATGCCTCCGGCAGCAGATCGTCCAGCGTTTCCCCGTTTGCAAGACGCTGGCGGAACTCCGCCGTCTTGGCCTGGAGCTGGGCGTCGGAGAGCGCCTTGTACTCGTCGGCCAGAGACTCGATCTTGTCCACAATGGGGTAGATGGACTTGAGCTCCCGGGAGCTGTAATCGCCAAACAGTTTTTTCATCAGACCCATAATATCGTAAAACATCCTTTCCGATTTCGGCTCTTTC
>CABUDN010000129.1 GCA_902490355.1 uncultured Oscillibacter sp. | reverse complement strand
AGATAAAGGAATGTGACTGGAGTTCAGACGTGTGCTCTTCCGATCTAGGCACATGGGACCCTCTCCGTCCGCAGGACGCTCCATACACAGAAAGGTGGCAGGCTGGTTGTCGGTGAGACCAAGACAGGCACAGGAAAACGGACCATCACCCTGCCGCCCAGCACGGCGGAGCTTCTGGCTCAGAGGAAGAAACACTCCTACTCCCAGTGGATCTTCCCAAATCCGCTTCGACCGGAGCAGCCAGTCAGTCCCAGCACCGCCTACAATCACTTAAAAACGCTGCTGAAATGGGCGGGACTGCCCAGCATCCGCTTTCACGATCTCCGGCACACTTTTGCCACCCACGCCCTGGCCAGCGGAGTGGATGCCAAGACCCTCTCGGGAATCCTGGGCCATACTCAGGCATCGTTCACCCTCGATACCTACACCCATGTGACCGGCGATATGCAGAAGCGGGCCAGTGAGATCGTGGGCGGCTTCATGGAACATATCATGGTGAGGTGAGTGTATGGCGGGCAAGAGAAAGAAGGGGGAAGGCACTGTCCGCCTGCGCAAGGACGGACGCTGGGAAGGCCGGGTAGTAGTAGGCTATGACGAGGCGGGCAACCCCAAGACGAAAAATGTACTGGCCAAAACAAAAAAGGAATGCATCGAAAAGCTAGAGGCATTAAAAAATTCCTGCCAGGTGGTCCGCCCCGTCCAGGTGCGGTCCGATATGCTCTTCCGGGACTGGCTGGACTACTGGTACCAGAATTACTCCAAACCCAGGCTCCGGCCAAGCACACAGCTCAATTACGAGAGCTGGATCTACCATCACCTGATCCCAGGAGTGGGCGAGATCCCGCTGAACCAGCTGACCCAGGCGGAGCTTCAGCAGTTTTTCCGGCGCATGAAGGAGAGCGGGCGAAAAGCTAATGTGGAGTGCAGAGGCCCTGGTATGGCGGACCGATCGGTGCGCAGCTGCCACGCCGTCTGCCAGATGGCCCTGGACAAGGCGGTGGAGGAGAAGCTGATCCATTCCAACCCGGCGGTGGGCTGTAAGCTTCCGCCCCTGAAAGGCAAGGAGATGAAGATCTTAACCCAGGAGGAGATCCAGCGCTTTCTCATCCAGGCCAAGGCGGAGGGAATGTATGAACTCTTTCTGCTGGAGCTGACCACCGGGATGCGCCGGGGCGAGCTGTTGGCCCTCCGATGGGACGACCTGGACTTCGCCACTGGAAAGCTGCGTATCGACAAGCAGGTCTATCCGGTGGGCGGCAAGCTCATCATCAGCGAACCCAAGACCAAGGCAGCCAACCGCACCATCATCCTGCCACCTGCCATGGTGGAGCTGCTGGCGGAGTACAAAAAGGGTATCTTCTCTGAATTGATGTTCCCGTCCCGCACCAAACCGGAGCAGCCCATTGACCCCGGCTATGTCCGCAAACGACTGCAGGTAATTCTGGAGAGGGCGGGGTGCAAGCGGGTAAGATTTCACGACTTGCGCCACACGTTTGCCACCCTGTCCCTGGAAAATGGGATGGATGTAAAGACCCTCTCCACCATCATCGGCCATGTCTCGTCAGCGACCACCCTGAACACCTATACCCATATCACCGACGAGATGCGCCGCAAGGCGGCGCTGAACATCGACCAAGGCATTGCAAAAGCAGAAGCAGTACCCATGCCGGAACAGACGGATGAACCCCAGAAGCAGGACTTTGTGCCGATTGAACCGCCCCGGCGTAGGCCGGGAACCGGGTGCGTCAGCCAACTGCGGGAACATCTCTGGGAGGGCCGCTATTCCCCGGTGTGGCCGGACGGCAAGAAGCACTCCCGAAATGTCTACGCTAAGACCCGCGAGGAGTGCGAGGAGAAACTCAAAGTGCTGATCCTGGAGATGAAAGCGGAGATCGCCGCCCTCCGCTCCGGAGCGAGTACGGAATATCCCGACGGGGTAAGTCCCAAAAAGAAGGCCATCGCCGCCTACCTGCGAGAGCACCCCGGTGTGTCCAGCAAGTCCTTGATTGCCAGGGAATTGCAGATGGACCGCTCCACGGTGCAGCGGTATTATGACGAAATCCGGGAGGAATTTCAACGGCAAGGATGACATGGAAGAAAACCGAGAGAGCTGCGCCTGAAACAAGCGTAGCCCTCCCGGTTTTTGATGAATCAATACCATGCTGACTGTATGTTTTCTCTGCACGAAAAGTCTGCTACTTGCCGAATATAGAAAGGGACGGTATACTGAGTATCATAGAAAAAGAATTGACGAAATTCCCTGTTAAGGGGGGATAGAGAAAATGCCAAATACCATCTGGTCCAGACTTTCACATTTGCAATTGGGCCGATACGCTGAGTACTATGCAAAAATGGAGTTTGCATCCTATGGATATGATGTCTATACCTCCGAGGTAGATGATCATGGCGTTGACTTTGTGGCCAGGAACCCGGTGGATGATCGGTACTATGAGATTCAGGTAAAAGCCGTACGGAATTTGGACTATGTCTATATCCGAAAGGACAAGATGGTGCTCTCGCCCCAACGGCTGGTGTGTCTCCTGCTATTTGAGGATAGTACTTTGCCTGCGTGCTATGTCATCCCTTCCCAAGCCTGGCAAACGCCCAATGCGCTGTTTGTTGACCGAAACTATGATAAACCCGGCCAGCGCAGCAAACCGGAATGGGGTTTGAATCTCTCCAAAAAGAACCTGCCGCTGTTGGAGCCGTATCGGGAGAAAGCGTATTTTGCGGCACAGGATTGCAGTACCTGAGTAATTGATTCAGAGAAAATGAACTGGGAGGAATCAACTCCATGAAGATCGCGCTGATTTCCTGTAGCAAATTGAAGACGGATCACCCATGTCCTGCGCGGGAGCTGTATGCGCCCAGTCGGTTGTTTTCTCTTTCTCACCAATACGCCAGACGGAACGCGGACAAGGTCTATATCCTGTCCGCAAAATACGGCTTAGTAGAAGAGTCGGATATGATTGCGCCCTATGACCTGACCCTCGCTGACCTTCCGGAGCACAGGCAGCGGGACTGGGCCAACTATGTACTTACACAGATGGGAGAGCGGTTTGATTTGGAGCGCGATACCTTCCTCATCCTGGCGGGGCGGCGCTACTATCAGCACCTTCTGCCACATCTGCCTCACGCGATTCTTCCTCTGGGAAATCTCCCTATTGGAGAAAGAATAGCTTTTCTGCAGCAGCAATTGGCAGATTCAGCTCCGTGTGATGATGCAGCATCCTGCTGTCTTCGTCTGCACCAGCGCCTGACGGCACTGCCCAGATATACCTGGAAGGAGATTGATGAGGTTCCCTTCCGGAATGGGATTTATCTGGTCTTTGAGGAGGGAGAGACTTACCATGGGATGCCCCGCATTGTGCGGGTGGGTACCCATACATCCCCCAATCGCCTGCGGCAGAGGCTAAGAGACCACTTCGCGCGGGAAAACCACAACGGAAGTATTTTTCGAAAAAACATAGGGAAGGCCTTGCTGCATCAAACCGGCGATCTCTATCTCGCAACATGGTCACTGGATACTTCCCGGCCTCCTTATAAAGGAATGGAGGATCTGCATCGGGAACGAGAGGTGGAGCAGGCGGTCAGCCGGTACCTCAGGACGCACATGACGTTTTCTGCCTTTGAAGTGGAAACGCAGGAGCAGCGGCTGCGTCTGGAGGAGGGGATCATTGCCTCGCTTCACCAAACGGAAGATTTTCAGGCCAGCAGCTCCTGGCTGGGCCGATTCAGTCCGGAGAAGGAGATTCGGGAGAGCGGCATGTGGCTGAAGCAGGGGCTGGATGGAGTCCCTTTGACGGATGAGGAACTGGAGACGCTGGAGTGCAGGTTGGCCGGTCCCTCCCACATAAGCTATGCTGTTGTCCCAACGTCCGGAGTCTCCAAGGCCAATCAAGCCGCGCAGGCAAGGCAGAAGGTGGGGACAGCGGAGATCCTTCGGTATATTCTCCAAACGCTGGCTCAGCACCAGGAGAATGGCGAGACCAGCTGTACGCTGATTTCCGGTGAGATCCATAAGGCCATGGACTTGCAGAGCAAGATGCCCTCCGTATGCAGCGCCATGTATCAGGCCATGAGCCCCGGAGACGTGGTGGTGCATACCACCCCCAGCGGGAAAAGTTCCACCATTCAGATCTGCTACCAGTTGGCGGGCCGGTCTTTCTGAATAAAATAGAGAGAAGGAATCTTTATGATAGGAGAGAGAAAAGAGATCACATCCAGCGGGCGGATCACGCCCCGCAGCGGTGTCAATGACCGTGTACCCTATGAGCACCAGAAAAGGGCCATGGAATGCATGGATCAAATCAATACCGATGCGGCGTTCAGCACATTGGTGGTGCTGCCCACCGGAGGCGGAAAGACCTATACCGCGGCGCTGTGGCTGCTGCACAATGCTATTGACCGACATAAAAAGATCCTGTGGATGGCCCACCGGCAGATGCTGCTGGACCAGGCGGCAGAGGCCTTCCAGAAGTACGCATATACCGAGACGATTCCCCACATCTCCGGCTTCCGCTACCGGATCATTTCCGGTTCCGGCAGTCACGGCAGAACTGTTGACATCCGCCCGGATGACGACCTGCTCATTGTCAGCAAGGACAGCATTGGCCGCAATCTGTCTGCTCTGGACCAGTGGCTTGCCGGGGAGGAAGAACTTTTTCTGGTGGTGGATGAGGCCCACCACTCTACGGCAAAGACCTATCGGCGGGTGATCGACTATGTCCGGTCCAGGGTGCCCCATGTGAAGCTCATCGGTCTGACTGCCACGCCTTTCCGCACAGCGGAGGAGGAGCAGGGACTGCTGGGTAAAATCTACACGGACGGGATGAAGAACAATGTGGTGGTGCACAACGATGTGGGCATCACCTATCAGATCAGTCTGAAGGATCTGATCAGCCGCAGGATCCTGGCCAAGCCGGTGTTTGAGAGCTACCAGACGGAGGAGCAGTATGGTCAGGAATTGGGGCTGGAGGCCTGGGAGAGCATTCAGCATCTGGATACGCTTCCGGAGGATGTGGCCCGGCAGATCGCCGATAGTGCGCTCCGTAATCGACTGATTGTGGATACTTACCGGGAAGGACAGAAGAAATATGGCCAGACCATTGTTTTTGCGGTAAATGTAGACCATGCGATTGCACTGAATGCCTTGTTCCGAAAAGAGGGGATTGCCTCGGACTATGTGGTCTCCTCGATCCGGGATGCGGTTACCGGCGTAACTGTAAGCCGGGAGGACAATGAGCGGAAGCTGCAAGCCTATCGGGATGGAAAACTCCAGGTTCTCATCAATGTCAATATCCTGACGGAGGGTGTTGACCTGCCGAAAACCGGTACAGTCTTTCTCGCCCGTCCCACCGTTTCCACCATTCTGATGACCCAGATGGTGGGACGCGCACTGCGCGGACCCGCTGCAGGAGGAACGGATACCGCCTATATCGTGTCCTTTGTGGATGACTGGGACGAGCATATCGCCTGGGTCAATCCCGAGAGCCTGTTTGAAGGGAATAACGAGTTCTCGGACGATATGGCAGACCGCATTCAGCGGGAGATCCGCATGATTTCCCTCTCCAAAATCGAAGAATTTGCTACCATGCTGGATAACTCCATCGATACCACCGCCCTGGAGAAGGTGCCTTTTACCCAGCGGATCCCCGTGGGGATGTATGCTTTTTCCTATCTGGAGGAAAACGGCATGGACCTCTCCTGTCAGGTCATGGTCTATGACAGTACGGCAGAGGCCTACCGTCAGATGATGGAGAATTTGCCCGCCCTCTTTTCCAGTTTTGGTGCGACAGAGGAGTATCTGTCCAAGGATATTCTGAGGCAGATGGAGCGCCAGTGCCGGAATACCTATTTCTGCGGCGAGATGATCCCGCCTTACTCGGCAGATGATGTAGTGCGCATTTTGAAGTACTATGCCCAGTATGAGGCAGCCCCTGCCTTCTATACTTTTGACCATATTGACCGCAGCCGTCTGGATGTAGGAGCCATTGCAAAACACATTTGGGATGAGGATATGGGGCAGAGGAAAGCGGCGGAGTATGTGGAATCGCTTTGGAACCAGGGGGATGACAACCTGCTCCGGCTGTTCTTTGGGCGAAAGCTGTACTTTATGCATCAGGTGGAGATCGAGAAAAACAAGCTGGCCCATCCCGGCCTCTATGACGAGCATATTACTTATGACACTAAGACATTGGAAGATCTCCCTCTCTATGAGATTGGGAAGCTGGATCCCCAGAGAGAAAAAGAACTGAGAGATGGGGCCTTTGACAAGGCCCAAACACCGCAGGGAACCTATCGCTGTGCCTGCTGCGGCATGGAAGCGGCCAGCAGGGTCCCCTTCCAGGTGGATCATATTCTCCCCATGAACAAAGGCGGAAAGAGCGTGCCGGAAAATCTGCAGATCTTGTGCCGCAGCTGCAATGGGCGTAAGGGGGACCAGTAATGGGGCTTCCTTATACCGCCCTGGACTTGGCGGCGCTTCTGAGTTTCCGGGACTTGGGTATCCGGGCGGAGGCGGCGCTTTTGGAGAAGATATGGGCAGAGGAGCAGACATTTCTTGCGCCGGACTTGGCGAAAAGCAGGCGTACCTTTCTGCTGGATGTGGCGTACTGGTTGCTGTACCTTCGGGAGAAGCCCTGTATCGACCGGGAATTTCCCGTGATTCAGCGGGATGCCGCCGATTGCGGAGCCCATCTGAGCGAGGAAGCCTTCCTCAGTGATTTCTCGGATTTGGATTTGTACTTCAAAGAAGTGCGATTCCGCTTGCGATTTTTCTCGGACTGCGGTTATGTGCGCATCAAGCTGCGTACCCTGCTGAAGCAGTATGGATACCGCCGCCGCTCCGCCAAGCTGCTGGAGCATTTGGAGCAGTGCATGACATTTTATCATTTACAGCCTTATCTTCGGGGCGGGATCCCCTGTAAACTGAGTGAAATATCGATAGATGAGATGGTGGTATTCCGCCTGTCGGAGGAAGAACATCTATCATGACCGAGCGGTTGAACTCATCCAGTTTATCAACGCCAAAACCGAAGTTAGCCATCG
>CABUDN010000128.1 GCA_902490355.1 uncultured Oscillibacter sp. | reverse complement strand
GAGTCAGCTCCTCATCAGTGGCCTGGCGGAAGAAATCTCGTTCTTCGTGCAGAAAAACTGACGAAAAAAGGAAAAATATCGTAGCGTTTTTAGGATAAATGTGTTACGCTGAAAGTGAAAAGTGAGACCAGAAATGCTGACAAAAAGGGAAGCGGGTGTGTGGCTTCTCTGCGGATAGGAGGGGTCGGGAATGTGGAGAAACTGGATGTTGGTGCCGGCGCTGGTCCTGGTGCTGACACTGAGCGCCTGTGGGGGAACGGCCTCTTCAACAGAGGAGGAGGCCGCACAGGGCGAGCTTTCGGAGGCCCGGGTGGAGGCGGCAGGGAGGCCGCTGTCTGAGGAGGAGATTATCTCCGCCTATGACCGGGCGGTTACGGCGTACAGCTGGTTTGTGGTTTCTCCCCTTCCGGATACCGGACAGACGGTCAGTCAGGACGGCCGCATATACCGCCGGGTAGACGGGATGGAGGAGCTGGAGGATCTGCGGATCTATCTCAACGGTCTCTTTGCCCCCGAGGTGACGGAGCGGCTGCTGGCCACCGGCGGAGAGAGTCCCATGTACCGGGATATTGACGGGGCCCTGTATGTCACCGGTCAGGGGCGGGAACGGGATCCCCTGAAGGGAAAGCGCCAGGTGGAAGCGCAGCAGGTTTCCGATGGGGAATATTCCGTCAATGTGACAGTGGATCTGCTGGACCGGGACGGCGTGACGGTGACCGGGCTGGAGAGCTGGTCGTTTCCCTATGTCTACACCGGGGAGCGGTGGGTGTTCACCGATTTTCATCTCATTTATTGACCGGAGTTTCCCGGGGCACAGGCCCCGGGAATTTTTTTGCCTGTGCTTGGGAGCATATGGGAAAAACGCAGAAAGTACGGAACTTTTTTTGGATGAAACAGAAAAAGAACGTATCGTTGCGCAACGTCGGGAAAAATGCCGCTTGCAAAACACGTCCGGTATGCTAGAATGAAAAAAACCCGTATTGGGAAACTGACGACAAAGGAGTGGGACGACTATGGATCAGCTGTTCTGGATCGGATTTGTCGGCGCGGCGGTAGCGGGGCTGTTTGCCTGGCTGCAGGCGAAAAAAGTGCTGGCCTATTCGGAGGGAACGGAGCGCATGCGCAAGATTGCATCCAGCATCCGCGCCGGCGCCAATGCGTACTTAAAGCAGCAGTACACCACGGTGTGCAAGGTGTTTGTGGTGGTATTTGTAATTTTGCTGCTGATTGCATTTGGCTCAGGGGGCGCCATGCTCTCCAAGTTTACGCCCTTTGCCTTTGTGACCGGCGGGATTTTCTCCATGCTCTCCGGCTTTATCGGAATGAAAATTGCCACCAATGCCAATGCCCGGACGGCGCAGGCCGCCTCCGAGAGCCTCAACCGGGGACTGCGGGTGGCGTTTTCCTCCGGCTCCGTCATGGGCTTTACCGTGGTGGGTCTGGGCATGCTGGACATCACCATCTGGTTTTTCCTGCTGCGCTATGTCTTCGGGATGGATGACCCCGTTGCCCTGGGCAATGTGATGGTCATGAACGGCATGGGCGCCTCCTTCATGGCGCTGTTTGCCCGTGTGGGCGGCGGCATCTACACCAAGGCCGCCGACGTGGGCGCGGACCTGGTGGGCAAGGTGGAAGCTGGTATTCCGGAGGACGATCCCCGGAACCCTGCCACCATCGCCGACAACGTGGGCGACAACGTGGGCGACGTGGCCGGTATGGGCGCCGATCTGTATGAGTCCTATGTGGGCTCCATTCTCGCCACCTTTGCCCTGGGCGCCGTGGGCGGCTACGGCTGGGGCGGACTGCTGCTGCCCGTGGCCCTGGCTGTCACCGGCATCATCTGCTCGATCATCGGTTCCTTCCTGGTCAAGACCAAGGAGGACGCCACCCAGGAATCCCTGCTCAAGAGCCTGCGTACCGGCACCTATACGGCCGCCATTCTGGCGGCGGTGCTGGCTGCGCCGCTGACCTATTTCATCCTGGACGGGCACATGGGCGTGTATGTGGCTATCCTCTGCGGCCTCATCGGCGGCTGCGCCATCGGCTACTTTACGGAGTATTATACTTCCGATACCTATAAGCCCACCCAGGAGCTGGCGGCCGCTTCGGAGACCGGCTCGGCCACCATCATCATCGGCGGCATCTCCCTGGGACTCAAGTCCACCATGACCTCCATCCTCATTGTGGCGGCGGCCGTGCTGGTGAGCTACTTTGCCGCCGGCGGCTCCACCGTCATTGTGGATGGCTCCGGCGCCTTCACGGAGGCCTTCAACCAGGGCCTCTACGGCATCGGCATTGCCGGTGTGGGCATGCTCTCCACCCTGGGCATCACCCTGGCCACCGACGCCTACGGCCCCGTGGCCGACAACGCCGGCGGCATTGCGGAGATGAGCGGCCTGCCCGAGACCGTCCGCACCCGCACCGACGCCCTGGACTCCCTGGGCAACACCACCGCCGCCACCGGCAAGGGCTTTGCCATCGGCTCCGCCTCTCTGACCGCCCTGGCGCTGCTGGTGAGCTATGTGAACATCGTCCAGGAGAATACCGACGAGATGCTCAACTTCACCCTTACCAGCCCCACGGTGCTGGTGGGTATGTTCATCGGCGCCATGCTGACCTTCGTGTTCTCCGCCTTCACCATGAGCGCGGTGCAGAAGGCGGCCCAGTCCATTGTGGTGGAGGTCCGCCGGCAGTTCCGGGAGATCGCCGGGATTATGGAGTACAAGGCCGATCCGGATTACGCCTCCTGCGTGGCCCTGTGCACCAAGGGCGCCCTGCATGAGATGGTGGCCCCGGCCCTGCTGGCCATCATCGTGCCCATTGCCACGGGCCTCATCCTGGGTCCCACCGGTGTGGTGGGTCTCCTGGGCGGTGTGTCCGTCACGGGCTTTGCCATGGCCGTGTTCATGTCCAACGCCGGCGGCGCCTGGGACAATGCCAAGAAGTATATCGAAAGCGGCCATCACGGCGGCAAGGGCTCCGAGTGCCACAAGGCTGCCGTCGTGGGCGACACGGTGGGCGATCCCTTCAAGGATACCTCCGGCCCGTCTCTCAACATCCTCATCAAGCTCTGCTCCACCGTGTCCATCGTGTTCTCCGGCCTGATTCTGGCCTTCAATTTGATGAATCTGCTCTGAACATAAATGCCAAACGCCCTCCGCTTTTCGCGGAGGGCGTTTGCGCTGTTTCAGGGCAGAAGAATTTGCCGTTTTTCACAGGAAATCACGCCAAAAATCAGCAGCCGGATTTTGCGGGGAATCCGGCACCGTTGCTTGACAGGGTAAACGTTTACCGATATAATATGTCACGGAAAACCCACGGAAGAAGCCGGAAAGCCCGGCATTCCGCAAAAATCATATGAGGAAAGGAATGCACGAACATGATCTACTCTACCGAAGTGCAGAATATGTGCCCCGTTGCCAAGGGCGCGTACCATGGTCCGGCCCCCATTCCCGAGGAGGGCAAATGGGTCCAGGCCAAGGAGATCAAGGATATCTCCGGCTTGACCCACGGCGTGGGCTGGTGTGCTCCCCAGCAGGGCGCCTGCAAGCTTACCCTCAACGTGAAGGACGGCATCATCGAGGAGGCCCTGGTGGAGACCCTGGGCTGCTCCGGCATGACCCACTCCGCCGCCATGGCCAGCGAGATTCTGGTGGGCAAGACCCTGCTGGAAGCTCTGAACACCGACCTGGTGTGCGACGCCATCAATACCGCCATGCGGGAACTGTTTTTGCAGATCGTCTACGGCCGTACCCAGACCGCGTTCTCTGAGGGCGGTCTGCCCATCGGCGCCTCTCTGGAGGACCTGGGCAAGGGCCTGAGAAGCCAGGTGGGCACCATGTTTGCCTCCAAGGCCAAGGGTCCCCGCTATCTGGAGATGGCCGAGGGCTATGTGACCCGGGTGGCTCTGAACAAGGACAATGAGATCATTGGCTATGAGTTCATCAATCTGGGCAAGATGATGGATGCCATCAAGAAGGGCGTGGACGCCAACGAGGCCATGGAGAAGGCCAAGGGCCACTACGGCCAGTTTGAAAACGCCGTGAAGTATATCGATCCCCGTCACGAATAAGAAAAGGAGGAATTGACCAATGGCTCTGTTTGAAAGCTACGAAAGAAGAATCGACAAGATCAATTCCGTCCTGGCCCAGTACGGAATTTCCAGCGTGGAAGAGTGCCGGGAGATCTGCAAGGCTGCCGGCTTCGACCCCTATGAGATCGTCAAGGGCATCCAGCCCATCTGCTTTGAAAACGCCTGCTGGGCCTACTGCGTGGGCGCAGCCATCGCACTGAAGAAGGGCGTCAAGACGGCTGCCGAGGCCGCCGAGTGCATCGGTGTGGGCCTGCAGGCCTTCTGCATCCCCGGCTCCGTTGCCGAGGACCGCAAGGTCGGCCTGGGCCACGGCAATCTGGGCGCGATGCTGCTGCGGGATGAGACCAAGTGCTTTGCCTTCCTGGCAGGCCACGAGTCCTTCGCCGCCGCTGAGGGCGCCATCGGCATCGTCCGCAACGCCAACAAGGCCCGTAAGGAGCCCCTGCGGGTCATCCTCAACGGCCTGGGCAAGGACGCCGCGCAGATCATCAGCCGCATCAACGGCTTCACCTACGTGCAGACCCAGTTCGACTATTACACCGGCGAGCTGAAGGTGGTCCGGGAGATCCGGTATTCCGAGGGCGAGCGTGCCAACGTCCGCTGCTACGGTGCCGACGATGTCCGCGAGGGCGTGGCCATCATGCACCATGAGGGCGTGGACGTGTCCATCACCGGCAACTCCACCAACCCCACCCGGTTCCAGCATCCCGTGGCCGGCACTTACAAGAAAGAGTGCATCGAGCAGGGGAAGAAGTACTTCTCCGTGGCCTCCGGCGGCGGTACGGGCCGTACCCTGCATCCGGACAACATGGCTGCCGGTCCCGCCAGCTACGGCATGACTGATACCATGGGCCGTATGCACTCCGACGCCCAGTTTGCCGGTTCCAGCTCCGTCCCCGCTCACGTGGAGATGATGGGCTTCCTGGGCATGGGCAACAACCCCATGGTGGGTGCCACCGTGGCGGTCGCCGTTGCCGTTGCCGAGAGCCAGAAGTAAACAGCCTGATTCCGGCGCCTGGAAAATGGGCAGGCCGGAACGGTTTGCGGCAAGCAGCAGACAACCAAAACGCCCGGGGAAT
Source organism: uncultured Oscillibacter sp. (assembly GCA_902490355.1). Lineage (GTDB taxonomy): Bacteria > Bacillota > Clostridia > Oscillospirales > Oscillospiraceae > Oscillibacter. Next base: position 1,897 of record CABUDN010000128.1, on the reverse strand, counting down.
TCCCCGGGCGTTTTGTTACGGCGCGCAGCGCCGGGAAGGAGGAGAGAAGATGCAGCGCAATACTCTGGGAGTCGTCCATGAATTTTTGCGCCGGTCCGTCCGGCCCGGCGCGCTGTGCATCGATGCCACGGCGGGCAAGGGCCGGGATACCGCTCTGCTGTGCCGTCTGGCAGGACCGGAGGGCCGGGTCCTGGCCTTTGACATTCAGCCCGAGGCGGTGGAACAGACCCGGGCGCTGCTGGAGGCGGAGGGATTGCAGGCGGAAGTCCATCTGGACAGCCACGCCCATATGGACCGGTATGCCCAGCCGGAGACAGTGGACTGCGTGGTGTTCAATTTCGGCCGCCTGCCGGGGGGAGATCCGCAGATCATGACCCGGGCGGATTCCTCCCTGGCGGCCATTGGCGCCGGACTGACCCTGTTGAAGCCGGGCGGCGTCATGGCCATTGCCCTCTATTACGGCGGCGCCAACGGGTATGAGGAGCGGGACGCCGTGCTGGCGTATGTGGAGACTTTGGACCCGAAACGGTATACGGTCCTCAGCTGCCGGTGGGCCAACCGGCAGGGAGACCCGCCGCTGCCGGTGCTGATCTGGAAAGAAACATGAGACCCCCCGGAGCAGCGCTCCGGGGCTTTTTTATAGGGGGTTCATGCCGTGTCCGCAGGAATGGTTTCCCGGGAAATGCCCTGCTGGGTCTGCAGCCGGGCCAGCCTCTGTCCCAGGGGCATGTTATCGCATCCGTTCGCGGTCCGATTGATTCCCCTGATAGCACGGGAGGAAAATGTGCGCTGCCAAGCATACGCGGAGAGGCCGCAACGGTCAGCTGCGGCCTTTCCAAAATCGCTGGCATTGTAATATAACCTGAAGATATTACAGTTTGGAATCAAAAAGCTGTCCCGTTACTTCTTCACGCTGCTGCCCAGCATATCAGATACCTCGGAAATGGAGACAAAGGCGTCGGGGTCTACCTCCTGGATAATGGCTTTCATTTTGGCAATCTGGAACCGGTTGACCACAAAGTAAACCATGGTCTGCTCCCTGCCGGAGTAATATCCCTTGGCGGGGAGCTGGGTGATCCCACGGCCGAAGGCCTCGGAGAGTGCCTCACTGACCTCGTCGGCCCGGGAGGTAATGATGGTGGCGGATTTGGCCTTGTCCAGACCTTCGACAATGAAGTCCACGGATTTGATGGCGGCGCAGTAGGTCAAAATGGAGTAGAGGGGCATAACCCAGCTGCGGAAAATGCAGCCGATGGTCACATACAGCAGCACATTGTAAACCATCACAAAGGAACCCACCGTCATGCCCAGGCGCTTGGAAAAGATCACCGCCATGACCTCCACGCCGTCGATGGCGCCGCCGAAGCGAATGGTCATGCCGCTGCCCACGCCGGAGATCAGCCCGCCGAAGACGGCACACAGCAGCAGGTCATCTCCGGCAAACGGAGATGCTCCGGCGGTGGGGAAGAAGGTGTTGATGGCGAAAGAGGCCAGGGCATAGATCAGCACCGCCCACAGAGAGTAGACCGTGAAGGTCAGTCCCTGTTTTTTCATGCCAAAAAGGAACAGGGGGGTGTTGAGCAGCACCAGAAACATGGGCAGGGTGTAAGGCTCCGGCGTCAGCTGCCAGAAGAGCATGGCCGTACCGGAGATGCCGCTGTCGTAAAGCTGTACCGGGGCCAAAAACAATGTGACGCCGATGGCATTGATGACACCGGCGAGGAACAACAGCACAAAGGTTTTGGGCCGCAGGGCGGATAGGGAGCGGTGCAGGGTTTGAATTGTCATGTCGGAACCTCATTTCCATCAAAAGATCATATTTATTATCATTATACGGGTTCCGGCAGATCGGAAGAGCACACGTCTGAACTCCAGTCATATTCCTTTATCTCGTATG
>CABUDN010000127.1 GCA_902490355.1 uncultured Oscillibacter sp. | reverse complement strand
GGTTCCTTTTTCATTCCATATTCCGTCATTATTGGTCGCCTTTACTTTGAAAACCGGAACGGAAAGGTGGCGCCACTCTGCGCCATCCATATCCTCTCCATTTTCCACAAAAACATGGAACGGCTCATAGGGTAGCCGAATATTCTCCTGCCAGCCGTGTACTTTACCGGCGCCGATCTCCTGAAGCCAGGTGAACCGGATCTCCAGCATCTTCATGTCACCTGGCCTCTGCGTCAGCCGCAGGACGGCAAAGGAACCGCAGTCACCGGAAATCAGCCGGTTTTGTGGCCGTTGCTCCAGTTGCTGGAGTTCGCTTCTCAAAATGGAAAAACTGTAGGGGGATTTCCGGGTCCAGGATACAGTCCGAATATCCAACATTTCCTTATTGCATCGTAATTTTACCAGAGTGCGGTCATTCATATAATTCATCCTCCTTCTGCGGCGCTGCCGTGCGCATCGCCGCCTGTTCTACGAGAAAAACAGCCCCCGTATATTGCTCTTTGTGGGAAGTCACCGCGGCGCCTCCCATTGAATCCAGATACTGCTGTCCGTTTTTGGATTTTGAGATATACACATAGAAGTGGCTGCCAACATACTGATCGCGGTCATAGCAGCCCAGATAGCGCCGCGCCAGCACAGCGACGGCGCCGATGGCCGCCGCTTTCTGCGTCACCAGGGAAACGGCCAGCTTCATTGCGGTTTTCACTTCTTCATCGTTCAATCTGGAAGTATAGATGCGCTCCAAAAACAGAACCAGCATTTCGTCAGCAGCGCGCTTTTTATCCGCCGACTGCACTTGAGCCAGATCAGCAAAAGAAAAATTAAAGTCCGCAGGTCGTTGGAACGCCCCTTTTGTCAGCCGGATGCAGGCGCGGCCCACAATGTCTTCACCTTTCCGAATCAAGATCATCTTCTTGTTGGAATCAAAGGCTGCCAGCAGGCAGTCCCTCTGGTTTCCGTCCCAGCAGGAAAGGCATGTGGTGCGGGGCAATTCTCCCAGCCTCATCGTAAAGTAGAAATCATCCGCTTCTTCCGCGGAAAATGCTCCCCGCTTCAGTGTGAGATTGGGTTTCCATGTTGCCTCCTGCACCTCGCTGATGGGATAACGGATCTCCCGCCGCAGGTCATCGGCAAAATATTTCAACGCATAGAATTGGCCCATCAGTTCGGCCTGTACGATCCTTCTCAGGGCCTCGATAGCCTTATCGTCACCCTGCAGGTAGCCGTACAGAGCACGCACCATCGCACTGCCGCCGCGCAGCAGGAAATTAGTGACCGGCTCCCTGTGCTGCTCCACAAATTCATCGGTAATGGAAAACCTTTCTTTCAGGTCAAGCCAGTCCCGATCCATCGTCAAAACAGCGGCACGAACCTGCGTCCAGTTTTTCTGTCCGGCAATCACCGCCCCGTTGTTGAGCGCAAAGATCGCGTCCGCCTCGGACTGCATCTCCGGGATAAATACCTGCAGCTGCTCATATTTCCGCAGCAGCCACATGGCCGTCCTCCTGGTCAGGCCGCGGATGTGTCCAAAAGCGCCTCGATACCACTCACTGAACGGCTTTTCCAGCAGACACCGGGCAAGCTGTTCCAGTTCCTGGTCTTCCATGTGGTGGCTGACCAGCCCATGCTTCAATAGCTGGCGCAAAGTGAGCAGCCGTCTGTCCACGGAAAGGGGCGTCAGCATGGCATAGAGCCGGACATAGATTTCATCCTGCTGCCACAGCAGCCACATCTCTTCAAAGGTGTACTGCCTGCCGTCTTCCAGCAGGTCAAAATGGCTGCAGCCGCGTTCTACTGTATCGCACGCCTGCAGGTTCCTGGCTGTGAGGCTGTTGAGGTTGCAGTGTTCACAGAACTTGTCCTCAAACAGCAGCGCATACCGTCCCAGCGAAAGGAACAGCTCGCTATTGTCGCTCACCAGATCCAGAAAATGCTTCTTCCCATGCTGCACCGCATAAGTGAGGATGGGAAATTGATGGCGGCGGATAGAGCCGAAGTCCAGATGGAGCCTGCCGGAGTACAGGGCGTTGAGATAGCTCAGGTCATTTCGCAGGATCTCCTGCCGCTGTCCTTTGTCCAGCGGCGCTGTGTGCGAGATAAACCAGTTAAGGTCATACTGCCCCGCGTGATTTTCCAGCCACCGCTCAAAAAAGGCATCGAGGTCTTCGGTATCATATTCAAAGGCGGCCAGCAGGCGGCGGAATTTCATCACATCGGCCGTCTCTACCCAGCAAAGGTCTTTGAGCCGTGCCGCGTTCAGATCAAGCGCCACCCCCTGCCGGTAGAGCAGTGTCAGGACCCGCTGAAGGGGCTGGTTCTGTTCCAGCAGCTCCAGCTCCTCGCGCGCATTGTTGTTCCAGTTGAACAGGTACGGGCCGAGAAACGGCTGCCGCATCATGTTCTTCTGTGCGTCCGTCAATGCGGATAATTCCTCCCGTTCTGTGGCCGGGAAGGCATTGATGTTGTCAATGATGGCCTCTCCTTCTTCCTCATACTTGATAAACGGCAGGTAGAATTTCATGTAATAAAATCGCAGGGACAAAGGGATATCCGTTCCCGCTGCCGCCAGCACCTGTTCTTTGGGATACTGCGTCAACTGCTCATCGCAGGCTATAGCCGACTGGAGCATACTTGTGATCGACCGGTCATCCACCCCATCATTGCACAGCGCATAGTAGAGCGCCGCAAATTCCGGCGTCCGTACAAGTTCCTTCTGAATTTGCGTATTGTCATTTCCGGTGCGGAGCCTGTTCTGTAATTGAAAAGTTTCCACCCGCTCGCAGGTCTGGTCCAGGGCATCCTCCGGGAATTTTCCCGTCAATCCCAGTTTCAGGCTGCTGCTCTCCATGCGGGCGAGCAGGGCTAAATGCTTCAATGTGTTTGTCATGCTGCTTCACCTCCTACGATGGTTTGCACCATTGTCAATATCTCTCTGCGCGGCCGAGGCTCATACATCACAAGACTCCCGCACAGCTCAAAAAATTTCCACATTTCCGCCGCCTCAAGGGTCTGAGCGCAGCCTGCCGGCCATTCCAGCAATTTTTCATAGACCATACCCAGCGCAGCTTTCCTGATCTCACCAAAATGATATCCGTGCATGAACTGGATCAGGGATTCCGCGCTGCCATTATAGCAACTTGCCAGTTTCTCCTGACATTTCATGACCTGCTGCTGCCACTGGCGTTCCTTTTCCTTTTCTTCCTGTTCGGCGGTGGCTTTTCGGTCGGCCTCCATTTCTTCCTTGGAATAGAACCGCTCCTTTAACTGATTTACTTCGTAGCCATTGCAGGCATCGTGTGTCAGAAGCTGCCGCAGCACAGACGCCAGCAGCGGTTTGTCATAGATGCGCTGGATCACCGGGGCCTTCAGGGCACAGAGGACAAACGAATCATAGTATTCCGGCTCTGTCTGAAAGAGCGAGGCATCGATCCAGTCATAAAGCTGGCGGTGCTGCTCCGCTGTCAGGAACGGCCGGACCATAGAGAACGATTGGACTTTTTTGTTATAATAGCTTTCCTTCTTGACAAACTTCTGGTGGAAATAAAAGTTATCTCCGAAAATTTCCTGTAGCTGGGAGAAGGTGTACTGGCTGAACAGCTTTTGCGCGAACCGAAAGCACCGCCAGCTGGAGATTTTCAGCGCATATTCCTCTAAAAGCTCCAGAGGATGGGCACGAGCCCCGTCCCCCTTGTGTTGCTCAAAAAACTGCCACAAATTGATCTCCTTCCGCTCCACCAGCAAAGCGAAGCTGCGAAGCGTATGCCAATGGCGCTCGTTAAAATACTCAATATACTCCGCACCAGTCAATGCCTGATACCGCGTAAGCCAGCGCCGCAGCGGGATCGCCGCACGGGAGCGGAGCATCTGCTCGGTAAACAGTTCCGCATACTCTCCCTTACTCAGCCCGCTTGCCAAAATGTCGTATCGCGGATTGAATACATCAAAGCGATAGGAAAATTGTCTTTTAACCGTTTTGTTCATCCAGAGGATGGTGCGGGGCGCTGTGGGTGCAAGCCCTGGCCGGATGGCCGCCCAGAGATCCTGATAGCCCTCATATCTGATTTCAAATTTCTGATAAAACCGGAACATCCAGCTGATGTACGCATAGATCTCTTCCGGCAGATCATCGGGCCGGTTTAACAGCATTCGGACGCAGGCCACCGCGATCTTTTCCGCCGCAATGCCTTTGGATGAGAGCCGGTCCGGTATCCGGTCGGCCCACACCGCCAGAGAATTTGCCATTGTGATCTCTTCCATGCTGTACCCGGCAGTATGCAAAACCGAAAATTCCCGGCTGTCCGGCTTCATGTTCATGTAGGGCAGCTTCATCAGCGTCCGCAATACCAGATCGTTTTTTCCCCGATAGCGTTTTGCCTCTTCAGCGTAGAAACGGATGAACCATTCCAGCACGCCAAAATCCCGTGCCATAGAAATCGTCCTTTCTGGTCCAAACAGCCGCGTCAGCTGCGGCCGCATGGCCGCCGGTCTCCGGATCATCAAACAGGGAGAGCACAAACAGAGCCTCCTCCGTCCTGGCGTATTCCCTGGCGGCCAGTTCATCCAGCCGCGTGCGGCGCCGGAGAGCGTCGGTTTCCAGCAGATAGAGCGCACCTTGCAGGTAAACATCCGTCCCGGCGGTCCTGCGGAGTTTTTGAATAAAATCGTTCCGCTGATTGCCCACAAACATTGTGTCGGCCTGGCACCGGCGGGTGTAGCCCAGGGCCAGCGCCAGCGCGCGCAGGATGCGTATGTCTGTCCCCAGTTTTTCCTCGAAGCGTTCCAGCACTTCGCCGGGATAGCGCAGGCTGTAAGCTTCAAAATAGCTGGAAACATTCTGATCTTCCTGCCAGATTTGTCTCGCTTCCAGCTGACGGTAAAGGATTCTCGCCTCACCGTCCTGGGCTGTCTGTACGACCAATTCAGCAAAGGCGTGATACAGCGTAAGATCTATGTCCTTCTGGAAGGTGCTGTATGCAGGTATAATTTCTTGGGTCACAATATTTCCCTCCTTTTCACTGCGGCCAATGCCCGCCGGTAGAATAGTTCCATTCAATCGTCCCATCTTCGTAAATTTGCGGTCCGTGCGCAGTCAGGCTCCAGCCGTCGGACAGCCTTGTGAAATAGGCTACCGTTTCCCACGGGCAGCTGCCCTCCACAAAGCCGGTACAGCGGTACTGTTTATTATTGCGGTTGGTATAAACGCGATTGACAACAGGGATGAAATACTTTCTTTCCATATGGTGTTCCTCCATAAAAATATAGGGAGAGGGCGCAGACCGCCCTCTCCCCATTGTCAAACTCTGATGAACCGACTGGTTAAGCCACACCGGCCATGCGGAAAAATTCCTCCGGCGTCAGCACCGGGATATCCAGTTCCCGCGCCTTGGACAGCTTGCTGCCGGCTTTCTCGCCGCAGACCAGATAATCGGTCTTGCGGGTCACCGAACTGCCGGCCACTGCCCCCAATGAGGCGATCAGGCTGTTCATTTCGTCGCGGGTGTAAGGCTCGACCTTTCCCGTGACCACAATGGTCTTTCCGGAAAAAGAATTGTCCCTGTTGATGGTCTGGTTGTCGGCCTCCACCGGTTTCTGAATGTTCATCATCATCTGCAATTCCTCCCAAATACAGAAATTTTCTTCCTTGTTAAACCACTCTTGAATGTTGTTGTGCAGCGTCTCTCCAAAGTCCGGAAGCTGTCGGAAGTCATAGCCCCCATAGACGGCATCCCGGAATTCGTCCAGACTGCCGTGAAATTCCCGGCAAAGGACCTTGCTGGCGGTATTGCCGACCATCGGGATGTCCATGGCGATAACATACCGCTCGAATGTCGTGCTGCGGCTCTGCTGGATGGCGTCCCAAAGACGCTGCCAGGACTTTTCACCGAAACCGTCCATCCGGATGATCTCATTCCTATGTTGATCCAGGCGGTAAATGTCCAGATAGCTGTGTATCCAGCCGCGGCCAATCAGCTTTTCCAGCGTTCCTTCCGACAGTCCCTCAATGTTCATGGCCTTTTTGCTCACAAAATGGACGAACTGTTTAAGGCGCCGGGTCTCGCAGGCGGCGTTGTCGCAGAACAAGGTCTTGATGACCCGTTCCTCGCCGTTTTCACCGCGGCCACTGGTTTCGTGGATTCTGGTCGGCTCTCCGCAGCAGGGGCACTGGTGCGGGATTACGGCATCCATAGAAAAATTGCCCCGATCCAGGTTTTCCTCCACATGGGGAATGATCATGTTTCGCTTGCTCACCAGGATACGGCAGCCCGGCGCCAATTCCAGATCCTCAATGAAGGACAGGTTGTGCAGGCTGGCTCTGGACACTTCGCATCCGTCGATCTCCACCGGCTCAAAAATGGCAACCGGGGCAATCTCGCCGGTGCGGCCGGGCGTCCATTCGATCACTTGGAGTTTTGTCTGGAACAAGTCATCCTCAAATTTGAAAGCAAGGCCGTCCTTGTAATGATGGCCGGTGCGCCCGCAGCTTTTGGACAGCGCGATGTCGTTGTAAGTAATAACGATACCGTCAATGGGAATATCAGCGTCCGCCGCATACTCCTTGAGCTGACGGATACCGTCCTCGGTTTCCTTCTGCGTCAAAGGGCGCTTGGTGACCATGTACTTGCAGGGCAGAAAGCCCAGCGGCCGCAGCGCCTTGAGGCGCTCCGACTTGCGAGGCAATTCCTCCATGCCCTCCAGCACATTGAACGGCATGAACATCAGTCGCCGTCCCAGACAGGTCCCGGCGTCAAACAGGCGCACCGAGCCGGCCGCCAGATTGCGGCCGTTCTTGTAGGGTTTCCCATCGCTGTCCACCAGAGTGGTCTTCAGCTGTTCAAAATCGCTGGGACGGATGAACGCCTCGCCGGTGACCACCAGGCGGTCTTCATATTGGATATTCTCGGGGATGCCGCCAATAGCGCGGGTGTTGTGGGTCACGATTTCGCCCACATCACCGTCGCCCCGGGTAGCTGCCTCCACCAATTTGCCCCCTTCATAGGTCAGCTTGATGGTAAGGCCGTCCAACTTGAGCATGAACATCACCTGATGCTCTCCCATAAAGCGGCACAAATCCTCCGCATTCTTCACTTTTTCCAGAGACAGCAGCGGAATCGAGTGATTTGTTTTTTCCAGTTTGCTGA
>CABUDN010000126.1 GCA_902490355.1 uncultured Oscillibacter sp. | reverse complement strand
GCCTCTGCGGCGGGGGAAAGACGGTCCTCAGCGGTTTTCCATGGGCACGAAAGAACGGTGTTCCTCCACACATTCATACCGGGGCCGGATCAGCTTGCCGCCGGAGGTCAGCTCCTCCATGCGGTGGGCGCTCCAACCGGCGATCCGGGCCACGGCAAACAACGGCGTATAGAGCTCCATGGGCAGCCCCAGCATCTCATAGACGAAGCCGCTGTAAAAATCAATGTTCGTGGACATGGCAGCCTTATGCTGGCGCTCCATCAGCAGCTCCTTGCCGATCCGCTCCACATTGGCGTACAGGCCCAGCTCTGCCTCCCGGTGCTTTTCCGTTGCCAGCCGGTTCACATAGTCCCGGAAAACCTCGCACCGGGGGTCGGACTGGGTGTACACCGCATGGCCCAGGCCGTAGATCAGGCCGCTGCGGTCAAAGGCCTCCTTGTTGAGCATCTTGGTCAGGTAGTCGGCCACCGCACCGGTATCCTCCCAGTTTTTCACATGGGTCTTGATGTCATCCATCATGGCCATGACCTTGCTGTTGGCGCCGCCGTGCCGGGGTCCCTTCAAAGAGGACATGGCCGCCGCAATGGCGGAATAGGTATCCGTGCCGGAGGAGGTCACCACGTGATTGGTGAAGGTGGAGTTGTTGCCGCCGCCGTGGTCGGCGTGGAGCACCAGCGCCACATCCAGCACCCGGGCTTCCAGCTTCGTATAACCCCGGTCCTCCCGCAGCATCCGCAGGAAGTTCTCCGCGGTGGACAGCTCCGGCTGCGGCACGTGGATGAACAGGCTCTCTCCCTGGCTGTACCGCCAGGCCTGATACGCATAGATTGCCAGCACCGGCATGTTGCTGGTCAGCTGCAGGCACTGGCGCAGCACATTCTCAAGGCCGATGTCGTTGGGCTTGTCGTCATAGCAAAACAGCGTCAGAATGCCCCGCTGCATGGTGTTCATCAGATCCCGGGGGGGATTTTTCATAATGACGTCCCGGAAGAAGTTGGTGGGCAGTGTCCGGTAAGAGGCCAGCTGCACGCAGAAGTCCTGAAGCTGCTCCTCCGTGGGCAGTTCGCCGAAGAGCAGCAGGTACGCCGCCTCCTCAAAGGCAAAGCGGCCCCGGGCGGCAGACCCCCGGACAATGTCCCGCACATCGATGCCCCGATAATACAGCACGCCTTCCGCCGGGGAAATGTGCTCATTGGCGCTCTCTCCGGTCACGTTGTAGGACTGGATCTCCGCCACGCGGGTCAAGCCTGTCAGAACGCCCCGGCCGTCCTCGTCCCGGAGTCCCCGCTTGACGTTGTATTCCTTGTAAAGCCGTGGGTCAATGAAGTTCTTCTTTTCCCACTGCTCCTTCAACGCCAGGATCGCAGGGGTAATCTCACAGTACGAATTCTCCCGATTTTCTTTCCAGATCATGGGCCAGGGCTCCTTTCAATGACGGGGTGCGTCGGTATTGATGCAATATTAGCACGTTGCAATTTCATTTTCAACTATAATTTCCACGTTTTTCTGAAATTCTTACGCCATTTTTGCATACCAGTATATGTTCACTTGCATTTCATGTGTTGACCTTTGTGAAAAACGACGCTGTCCCCAGCGAGACAGCGTCGTTTTGCGATGGACATTTGTTATTTTATACAAAGACAGCTCACAGCTGCGCCAGCACTTCCCCAATGGGATCCGTAATCACCAGGGCTGCGTCCACCTCCCGGCTGACGGAAGAGCGGTTGATGAGCACCAGCTTGTGGCCCTGGTAGTAGTTGATGAGTCCCGCAGCGGGATAGACATTCAGGGACGTTCCGCCGATGATCAGCACGTCCGCCCGGGCAATGGCCGTCAGGGCCGCATTGAGGATCTTTTGATCGAGCCCCTCCTCATAAAGCACCACATCCGGCTTGATGATGCCGCCGCAGCTGCACCGGGGCACTCCCTGGGTGTGCAGGATGTAGTCCAGGTCATAAAAGGTCCCGCAGTGCTGGCAGTAGTTGCGGTGCACGCTGCCATGGAGCTCCAGCACATTGCGGCTGCCGGCGGCCTGGTGGAGCCCGTCGATGTTTTGGGTCACCACTGCCCGCAGCTTTCCCTCCCGCTCCCACTGGGCCAGCTTATAGTGGGCGGCATTGGGCTTGGCATCGGGCGCCAGAAGCTTGGCCCGGTAGAAGCGGAAAAATTCTTCAGGGTTGCTTTCATAGAAGGTATGGCTTAAAATCACCTCAGGCGGATATTTCCACTGCTGATGGTACAATCCGTCGGTGCTGCGGAAATCCGGAATGCCGGATTCCGTGGAAACACCGGCTCCGCCGAAGAACACAATGTTGTCGGACTGATCCACCAGGTCCTTGAGTTTTTGAATCGCTTCCTGCATCGTATATCCTCCTCCATAACCCGGATTCCCGGGCCGTACAGCAGTGCCCGGCATGTGAAAAGGAGACCTTATGAACATTCAGATCTTTGGCTCGTCCAAATCCTTTGACTCCAAAAAAGCCGAGCGGTGGTTCAAGGAACGCCGCATCAAATACCAGTATATCGATCTGCCTTCAAAGGGATTATCCCCCCGGGAATACCAGGCCGTCAAGCAAAAAGTTGGTTTTGCGGCTCTGGTCGACCCCAAATCCCGGGCCTACGAGGCGCTCTATATGGCCTATATCACGCCCCAGGCCCAGGAGGAAACCCTTCTGGAACACCCGGAGCTGTTCCGCACGCCCATTGTCCGCAACGGCCGGGTGGCCACCGTCGGATACTGCCCGGAGATCTGGGCCTCCTGGGAGTGAACAAGATTCGCTCCGACTGCGCATACTATGCTCTCAGGAAGGGAGGTGCCGTCATTGTATATGCCGCCTCTGCCGAAAAACCGCTTTTTGCGGGGCATATACCTCATGGTTCAGCGCTACCTGCGCCACGACGTGGGCATCCACAGCGCCGCTCTGGCCTTTTACCTGCTCTTTACCATTTTTCCGTTTTTGATTTTCATCAGCGCCCTGCTGGGCCTTCTGCATCTGGATGTGGCGGAAATATTGCAGGCCCTGCGGGAAATTCTCCCGTTGGAGATTGTGGACTTCATTGACGTTTATCTCACCTATGTGGGGGAAAACTCCAGCCTGCGGCTGATGCTCTTCGGCCTGTTCTTCTCCATTTACTTCCCTGCCCGGGCAGCCAACTCCCTCATGCGCTCCGTGCGCATCGCCTACCACCTGGGACCGCCCCGGGGTGCCGTGTGGCAGCTGTGCAAAACGTTGATCTACACCCTGCTGCTGATGATCACCATCGCCCTGACCGTGACGCTCATGACGGTCAGCGACCGGCTGCTGGCCTATGCTGTGGTCCATTTCCGCCTGCCTGTGTTCGTCGCGGTATTGTGGGGAAAACTCCGGTTTCCCATCATCGCAGTGGTGGGATATTTCGCCCTGCTCTTCCTCTATGCCATGGCGCAGGACGGCCGCCCCATCTGGCGCAATATCTGGCCCGGCACCCTGGCGGCCCTGGGCGCATGGCTGGCTCTTTCCTGGCTGTATGCGTGGTATGTGGAAAACATTGCGCATTATTCCTTGCTCTACGGCTCCATCGGAACCATTATTGTGCTGCTGATCTGGCTGAACATGAGCGCCATGACGCTTATTATGGGAGCGGAGCTCAACGGGACCCTCATCAGTCTGCGCAAAGACCAACAGGCAACTTGAAGGAGGCCTTCCGGCCTCCTTTTCCCCGTTCTTTGTTCCGATCGTGAACGAATTTTGAATCCTGACGGTCTTTTCTTTACATCCCGGCAGAAATCCTCTAAAATAGCACATATTAGGAAAAACATTGGAAAGGAAGCATGGACTCATGAATGAAAAACTCCACGAATATGCCGCTCTTTTAATTCGGATCGGCCTGAATATCCAGAAGGGACAGCGTTTGGTCATCTCCTCCCCGGTGGAATGCGCGTATTTTGCCCGGCTGTGTGCCGAGGAGGCCTACGCGGCAGGCTGCCGGGAAGTGGTAATGAACTGGCACGACGACGCCATGGCCCGTCTGAAGTACCTCTATGCCGACGACGAGATCTTCGACACCGTTCCCCTGTGGCGGCGTCACTTCTTCAACGATCACGCGCTGGAAGGCGCGGCGTATCTTGCCATCTCCGCCTCGGATCCCGAGAATTTCCGCGGCGTGGAGCACAGCCGCATCGTCCGGGCGCAGCAGGCCTCCGGCAAGGCTCTGAAGGACTTTGACCGGCTTCAGATGTGCGGCGGCTTCCCCTGGTGCATTGCCTCGGTGCCTATTCCCAGCTGGGCCAAGACCGTCTTCCCCGACGTCAGCGAGGAAGAAGCCATGGAAAAGCTTTGGGATGCCATTTTCGCCTCCGTCCGCATCAGCGGTGACGGAACCTGCGTGGAAAAATGGCATCAGCATCTGGCCACGCTCCACAACCGGGTGGAAAAGCTCAACGCCCTGAACTTCCGTTCCCTGCACTACACCAACTCCCTGGGCACCGATCTGACGGTAGAGCTGCCGGAAGGACACATCTGGGAAGCCGGCAACGATGTCACGCTCTCCGGTCAGGAGTATGTAGCCAATATGCCCACGGAAGAGCTGTATACCTCTCCGCTCAAAACCGGCGTCAACGGCGTGGTATATGCCTCCATGCCTCTGGTTCACGACGGCTCTATCATCGATGGGTTCCACTTTGTCGTCCGGGACGGCAAGATCGTGGAGGCCCATGCCCAAAAGGGCGAGGAGACCCTGCGGGGCGCCATCTCCGTGGATGAGGGCGCCAGCTACTTCGGCGAGATCGCTCTGGTCCCCTACGACAGCCCCATCTCCAACCAGAAGATTCTTTTCTACAACACGCTCTTTGATGAAAATGCCGCCTGCCACATCGCCTTCGGCGAAGCATATCCCTGCCTCCAGGGCGGCCAGAAAATGACCAAGGAGGAGCTCAAGGCTCACGGTCTCAACGATTCCATCACCCACGTGGACTTCATGATCGGCACGCCGGACCTGTCCATTGTGGGCACCACCCACGACGGCCGGGAAGTCCCGGTATTTGTCAACGGGAACTTCGCCATTTAACCCGACCAAATTTCAAACTAAGGAGAACCGGCTATGGATTATAAAAAGAGAACCTCAGATTCGGATGTGTTGATTGCAGAAGGTGCTGTGGTAGTAGGAGACGTCACGCTGGCCAAAGGCGTCAGCGTATGGTACAACGCCGTGATCCGGGGCGACGAGGCCCCCATTGAAGTAGGCGAGAACACGAATATTCAGGACGGAGCCATTCTCCACGCCCGGGCAGTGGTGGGCTCCAACTGCACGGTGGGGCACTGTGCCATCGTCCATGGCTGCACTGTGGGAAACCACACTTTGATCGGCATGGGCGCCATTTTGCTTGACGGCGCCAAGATCGGCGACCACTGCATTGTCGGCGCCGGCGCTCTGGTCACCGGCAAGCTGGACGCCCCTGCCGGTTCCATGGTCCTGGGCAGCCCCGCCAAAGTGGTCCGCCCCCTGACCCAGGCGGAAATGGACAGTGTGGACGCTTCCGTTCAGGAGTACCTGGAATTTGCCCAGGGCTATCGTGCCAGCCACGAATAATTCCGGGCCGTCCCGGTGAAAGGAATTGTTTCCTATGGAGTGGAACAAGCAGCAACTCAAAGGCATTTTGTTGGTCGTATGCGCCGGCATCGCTTTTTACTGCATCCTGCAGAACCTGGGGAGTGTCGGCCTGGCCGTGGGGCAGATTCTCTCCATGCTCAGTCCGTTTCTTTTGGGCAGCGCCATGGCCTTTATCCTCAATGTCCCCATGCGGGCTATTGAGCGCGGGATTTTTCGGGGGGCGGCCGGAAAGGTCCGCCGCCCTCTGTCCCTTCTGCTGACGTTGATCGCCGTCATCGGCGTGCTGGTGCTGGCTTCCTGTGTCATCGGCCCGGGAATCGGTGAGGCAGCCAGTTCCATTACCGCCCAGATCCCCTACGCCATCCAGCGCCTGCAAAATCAGCTGGAAGAGCTCTCGGCCTATCTGCCCCAGCTGCAGGAGTACCTGGGGACCCTGGACTTCAACTGGGCCAGCATCTCCAAGCGAGCGCTGGAAATCGCCCAGGCCTGGGGCAGCGGCCTTGTGAACTCCGGCGGCGTGCTGATCGGCGGTGTGGTCAGCGGAGTCAGCACCTTCGTCATCGCGCTGATCTTCTCGTTCTACATCCTCCTGCAAAAGGAGAAGCTGGCCCGGCAGGGACGGCAGGTACTCTATGCCCTGCTGCCGGAACGGGGGGCAGACCGGGCGCTGGAAATTCTGCGGCTGGCGGAGCGGACTTTCTCCAGCTTTCTTTCCGGCCAGTGTCTGGAAGCCGTCATCCTGGGCACTCTCTTCGTGATCTCCATGAGCATTTTCCGTCTGCCCTATGCCCTGCTGGTGGGCGTGCTGATTTCCCTGACCGCCCTGATCCCCATTGTGGGTGCCTTCATCGGCTGCGCGGTAGGCGCACTGCTCATTGCCGTTACCGATCCCTGGAAAGCCCTGCTGTTCATCGTCCTCTTCCTGGTCCTCCAGCAGGTGGAAGGGAATCTGATCTATCCCCACGTGGTAGGCTCTTCTGTGGGGCTTCCCTCGATCTGGGTGCTGGCCGCCGTGACCTTGGGCGGCAAACTTATGGGCATTGCAGGCATGCTGTTCTTCATTCCGCTCTGCTCCGTGTTCTATGCCCTGTTCCGCGGATTTGTCAAGGACCAGCTGGTGCAAAAGCACGTTCCGGATTCCAAATGGCAATCCGCCCCGCCCCGACCAAGACGCAGGTAACTCATCGCCCTCCGATAAATTCGGAGGGCGATTTTCTTTTTCCCTATTGACAAGGATCGTTGTCAATGCTATCCTATGTTTGACAAGAATCATTGTCATTTTGACAGGAATTCCTGTCAGAAAGGAGGCTGCCGTATGCCGCTGTATAACCGGCTGAAGGAATACCGGGCCCGGCTGGGCGTCAACCAGCAGCAAATGGGCGCTCTGGCCGGGGTTTCCCGCCAGACCATCAGCCAGATTGAACGGGGAGACTACTCCCCTTCCGTGACCCTGGCCTTGAAGCTGGCCAAGATCTGCCAGGTAAGCGTAGAGGATATTTTTTCCTATGAGGAGGATGAGAATCATGAAGCGCAGTGAAACGAGCCCCAACCGCAAGGCCTTTCCGAAATTAGATCGGAAGAGCACACGTCTGAACTCCAGTCACATTCCTTTATCTC
>CABUDN010000125.1 GCA_902490355.1 uncultured Oscillibacter sp. | reverse complement strand
CGCTCTTGCACATTCTCCCCTTCGGTTTCACGCAAAAAAGCAAAATCGAAAGTGAGCTTTCAGGAGTATTCAAGAGAAAATAGGAGATATTCAAAGCTTTCTTGGTGGTAAATGTTTTTTGTGTTGACACTGCCCGTCCACCGTGGTATAAATAGTCTTGCTCCGATTTTAACCCGGAGCTCTTGATTTGTAAAGCGAATACAAATATATATCAATCGGAGGAAACACCATGTCCACTTTTATGGCAAACAAGGCCAACATTGAGCGTAAGTGGTACATCCTGGACGCCGCCGGCAAGCCCCTGGGCAAGACCGCCGTTCGGGCTGCCGACCTGCTGCGCGGCAAGACCAAGCCCACTTACACCCCCCACGCCGACTGCGGCGACAACGTCATCATCATCAACGCCGGCAAGGCTGTCCTCACCGGCAACAAGGGCACCCAGAAGTTCTACCGCACCCACTCCGGCTGGGTGGGCGGCCTGAAGGAGACTCCCTACCGCATCCTGATGCAGGAGAAGCCCGAAGTGGCCATGCGGGTGGCAATCCGCGGCATGATGCCCAAGAACACCGTTTCCAAGGATTCTCTGAAGCGCCTGCACATCTACGCTGACGCCAACTACGAGCAGCAGGCTCAGAAGCCCGTCGCTCTGGACGTCGAATAAGGAGGAGTAAAGAGAATGTATCAGTCTAAGAAGCCTTACCTGTATGGCACCGGCCGCCGCAAGTCCTCTGTGGCCCGCGTCCATCTGTTCCCCAACGGCACCGGCTCCATCACCATCAACGGCCGGGATATCGATGAGTACTTCGGCCTGGACACCCTGAAGATGGTTGTCCGTCAGCCCCTGGAGGCCACCGGCAACACCGGCAAGATGGACATCGTGGCCACCGTTACCGGCGGCGGCGTTTCCGGCCAGGCCGGCGCCCTGCGTCACGGCATCTCCCGCGCCCTGCTGCTGGCCAGCGAGGATAACCGTCCCATCCTGAAGAAGGCTGGTTTCCTGACCCGCGATCCTCGTATGAAGGAGCGCAAGAAGTACGGTCTGAAGGCCGCCCGTCGTGCTCCCCAGTTCTCCAAGCGCTGATTTGTTCTTCGCTTATCAAACAGGACACTGCTTTTGCAGTGTCCTGTTTTTTTCCTCAGCAAGCAAAAAACCGGAACCGCTCTTATTGAGCGGTTCCGGTTTTTCTCACAGTTCCGGATGTTTTTCCAGTTCCGCCATGCTGCGCTTGAACTGGAAGGCAAACATGGTGGACGTGGTCAGCACGGCCAGCACATCCGCCACCGGCTCCGCCAGGAAGACGGCAAAGGCCTTGTCGGCAAAGAAGTGCGGCAGAATGTAGATGAGCGGAATCAGCAAAATGATCTTCCGCAGCACCGCCAAAAACAGGGATGTCTTGGCGTTGCCCAGGGCCACAAAGGTCTGCTGGCAGGCAATCTGCACGCCAAAAATGCCGGTGGCCGCCATGTAGATCCGCAGCGCCCAGGAGGCATACTCCACCAGCTCCGGGCTGCTGTTGAACATTAAAATGAACATGCGGGGGAACAGCTGCACCAGAGCCCACAAAAGCAGGGAATAGGTCACGCAGGCCCGCAGCAGACAGCGGAACGCCGCCCGCACCCGCTGGGCATTTCGGGCTCCGTAGTTATAGCTGACAATGGGCTGTGCCCCCTGGGTCAGCCCCTGCAGGGGCATCATGGCAAACTGCATGATGCTGGTGAGCACGGTCATGGCGCCGACGGCGATGTCCCCGCCATACTGGTACAGCGACGCGTTGAAGCACACAGCGATCAGGCTCTCCGTGGACTGCATGATAAACGGTGACATGCCCAGCGCCAGACAGGGCAGCACCACCTTTGCCTTGGGCCGGAGCAGTTCCCGCCGCAGCCGCCACTTGGTTTTCTTCCCCAGCAAAAACCGGAGCACCCATATCATGGATACCGCCTGGGACAAAATGGTGGCCAGGGCCGCACCCCGCACTCCCAAATTGAATCCGAAAATAAAAATAGGATCCAGAATCGTATTCAAAATCGCACCGATGAGCACGGTTTTCATGCTCACCGTAGTAAAGCCCTGGGCGGTAATGAACGCGTTCATTCCCAGGGTGATCTCCACAAAGGCAGTGCCCAGCGCGTAGATCTGCATGTACTCCAGCGCATAGCCGATGGTATTTTCACTGGCGCCGAAGGTCATGAGCATCGGCCGGGCAAACACCCGGAACACCACGGTCAGCACCAGGGAGACGATCACCAGCATGGCAAAGCAGTTGCCCATAATCCGCTCTGCTTCGCCGCTGTTTCCCCGTCCTTCCTCAATGGAGGCCCGGGGCGCGCCACCCATGGCCAGCAGCGCCGCAAAGGCTGAGATCACCATAATGATGGGCAGGCAGACTCCGACGCCTGTCAGCGCCAGCTTTCCCACCGTCTCCGCCGGCTGCATGTGACCAATGTAAACCCGGTCCACCAGATTGTAAAGCATATTGACGATCTGGGATGTAATAGTGGGCAGCGCCAGGGAAAACAGCAGCTTGCCGACACTTCCGCTCCCCAGATCCGTCCCGTTGTTTGTGTTCATCTGCCCGCCTCCTCCGCGAGGATCCTGCCATTTTCCAGCACACGCTCCAAAAAGGTCAGCAGCTGGTCGGATTCCTTCGGTCCAAACCCGGACAGCAGCCGGGCCGCACAGCTGTTTTGCAGAGCCTGCGCTTCCCGGGCCAGCGGTCCGGCTTCCTCGGTCAGACTCAGATGCACCACCCGGCGATCCGAGCTGTCCGGTGTCCGGGACACCAGTCCCTCCGCTACCAGCAGTTCCACCGCCTGAGACACCTGTGACTTGCTCAATCCCCGGAATTCCGTCACATCCCGTGCCGTATCATACTGCGGATTATTGGCCAGAAACAGCAGCACATTCATCTCCCGCATGGAAAGACCCGTCCGCTCCAGCAAGGGTGCAAACTGCCAGGTGTAAAACTTCCCGAAATTCTGATAAAACTGCAGCAGTCTGGTATGCGTAATCGCCATAGAGTGCCTCCTATCGTTCTTTTTAAAACAGTTCTTTTCAGAACATTGCTTACCTTACCATTCCCTTCCTTACTTGTCAAGCGCTCCGGAAGATACACTTTTGTACCGCTCACGCTTTGCCATTGACAAATGCTTGGGGACGCTGTATGATAGTGAAAAATATGGTATTAAAAACTATATTACAAGGAGATTCATATGGTCTGGAACATCGTGTGCGACAGCAGCTGTGATCTGCGCGCGACGGACGTCAAGAGCGAATCCGTCCAATTTGAAACCGTGCCACTGCGCCTCCAGGTAGGTGCCCGTGAGTTTTTGGACAACGATCAGCTGGAGGTCCCCGATCTGCTGCAGGCCATGGCAGCGGAAAAATCCGCCTCCTCCACCGCCTGCCCCTCCCCTGCCGCTTTTGCCCGGGCGTTTGAAAAGGGAGACCGGACAATCTGCTTTACCATTTCGGCCAATCTCTCCGGCACCTATAATGCCGCGGTGATGGGCCGTGAGCTGACTCTGGAAGAATATCCGGACAAGCAGATCTGCGTGATTGACTCCAAGTCCACCGCCGGCGCCATGGTTTTGCTGGTGCGCCGGGCGCAGGCATTGATCGAGGCGGACCCCAACGTGGACTTTGAGGATCTGTGCGCCCAACTGCGGATGTATCAGGCCTCTCTGCGGACCTGTTTTACGCTGGAGAACTTCGACAATCTCATCAAAAACGGCCGGATGCGTCCTCTGGTGGGAACCCTTCTGCATTCCCTCGGAATCCACGTCATCGCCGACGCCACCCCACAGGGAACCATCCATGTTGCGGACAAAGCCCGCGGAGAGCAAAAGACCTACCGGGCCATTGCCGCACTGATGAGTGCCAGCAAGGACTGCGCCGGTGCGGAGGTGGTGATTTCTCACTGTGAGAACCTGGCCGGTGCGCTGGCCCTGAAGGAGCAGATTTTGACGTCCCTGCCGGTCAAGAGCGTGGACATTCTCTCCTGCCGCGGCCTGACCAGTTTTTACGCCATGGAAAAGGGTCTGATTGTGGGATACTGACCTTTGAAACACAAAGCCCCCGCGCAGTGGTTTGCGCGGGGGCTTGTCCAATTTTATGCCTGAGGCAGCCGGTATTTTTTCAGATCCCGTTTCACATCGGCAGAAAAACTGCCGCCTTCCTTGACATCATGAAGGTAGGAATGGCGCTCCAGACTGCCGTCCTTCTCCTCCACAATGCTCACCGCAATGTTGGAGCAGTGGTCGGAAACCCGCTCAATATTGGTCAGCAGATCGTTGAGAATGAATCCCAGCTGAATGGTGCACTCTCCCGTCTGAAGGCGGCGGATGTGGCGCATCCGGATTTCCTCAATAATCTGATCAATGGTTTCCTCCAAAGGCTCCACCACCAAAGCTGCCTGAACATCATCCTCCACAAAGCAGTGGAACGCGTCATCCATGATATCCCGCAGAGCTTCCAGCAGCACATGCAGCTCCTCTTTGGCGGAATCCGAGAACTGCAGTTCCTTTTCATGAAGCTCCTGGGCAGACTCCTGCAAATTGAGGGCGTGATCGCCAATGCGCTCAAAGTCCCCAATGGCGTGCAGCAGCCGGGAAACCGTCTGAATATCACTCATGGATACGCCGTGCTGCGAGATCTCCACCAGATAGGAGCCCAGCCGGTCCTCATAGGTATCCAGCTTGTCCTCATTGGTCAGGATCTGCGTCTCCCGCTCTTCGCTGTATGCAGGCAGCTGTTCCAGGGCCAGGAGCATCGTCTCGTGCGCCAGCACGCCCATCCGGTTGGCCATGGACACACACTCGCTGATGGCCACGCCGGGTGTGCGCATCAGCAGGGGATCCAGAAATGCGAACTGCTCGGTCTTGTTTTCCGTCCGCACCAATCTCCGCGCCAGCTGTTCCAGCTGGCGGGAGAAGGGCAGCAGCAGCACGGTCGTGAGCACATTGAACACCGTATGGCAGAATGCAATTCCCACCGCGCCCGTAGGAGCGTCCATAAACCCAAAGTGGAAAATCATGTTGCCGCCATAGAACAAAATCAGGCAAACCACCGTGCCGATGATGTTGAAGGAAATGTGAATCACCGCTACCCGCTTGGCATTGCGGTTGACGCCAATGGAGCTGAGCAGGGCCGTCACACAGGTGCCGATATTCTGTCCCATGATGATGGGAATGGCCATGCCATAGGTAATGGACCCGGTCAGGGCCAGTGCCTGCAGGATGCCCACAGAAGCAGCGGAGGACTGGATCACACCGGTAAAGACCGCTCCTACCAACACACCCAGCAGCGGATTGTTGAAGGCCGTGAGCATACTGGAAAACTCCGGCATATCCGCCAGGGGGCTCACCGCCTCTTTCATCAGCTCCATGCCGTACATCAGGATGGAAAAGCCCACCATGATCCGGCCGATGTCCCGGCGCTTTTGCTTTTTGGAGCCCATGATCAAAATGATGCCCGCCAGCGCCACCACAGGAGAGAAGTTTTCCGGCTTGAGGAGATTGATGAGCACATTTTCGCTCTCAATTCCCGTAAGGGATAAGATCCATGCCGTGAGGGTGGTTCCGATATTGGAACCCATGATCACACCGATGGTCTGCCCCAGTTCCATCACGCCGGAGTTCACCAAGCCCACCAGCATGACGGTCATAGCGGAGGAGGACTGAATGGCGATGGTGATGCCCGCACCCAGCAGCAGGCTCTTGAAGGGGTTGGAGGTCATGCGCTTCAAAAGACGTTCCAGTTTGCCGCCGGCCATTTTCTCCAGACTCTTGGACATGGTGGTCATGCCATAGAGGAAGAAGGCCAAGCCGCCGCAGAGGGTTAAGACAGAAAAGATGTCCATACCAATGCTCCTTTTTCCGTTCCCGTATTCCGATTCTGTTCACACAGCACCGCAAGGAAAGCACCATCAGCTGCCGGGGGCTGCTAATGGCGCCGATCAGATATGCTTATGTAACAAACCTATTATATATGCAAAGCCACGCAGAAGGAAGAGCGTAAGTCGATTTTTGTAAAAAATGCGTAAAAGTTTTTCAGGGCATCCCGTTCAAATTCCAAAAAGTTTGTCAAAAGTACAGAAACTTTTTGGCTATTTTCACTGCGGGGCAGGCGCACCTTCCGGCTCAGACGGTCCGCACCAGAAGGTCCGGATCTCCTCCGCCCGATCCTGTCCTGCAAAATAGCCGGATTGCCAAAGCGCCCGGATCACCTCCAGATCCCGCTCCGTCCGACGGCAGCCCAGAGTATCCTCCGGTGCAATGACCAGAATCCGCCCCGCTTTCTCCATCGCAAACAATTCTTCCCGGCCGCGGTTGTATGCCTCCGCCCGGGCATGCATGGTTGCAAGGAAACGGGGATACTGGCGAAACACCCGGTCCAGCACCCGAAGGGTTCCATCTGCCCGTTTGCGGTAGTCCCGCTCCCGGGTCAGCACCACCACAACCCGGTCACAGCCCTGTTCCAGGGCATGCTTCCAGGGAATCGGGTCGGCACAGCCGCCATCCAGATAGGGTTTTCCCTCCAGCCAAATCACGGGGAACATCATGGGAATGGCACAGGTGGCCTGCAGCAGCAGATTATGTCCGTCCCGCCGCGGAACCGGCAGATACTCTGCCTCACCGGACTCCAGATTGGTCACCACCGCCTCCACCGTGCCGGGATAGGATGCAAAGGCATCATAATCAAACGGCACCAGCTGGTTGGGAATGGTCTCATAGGCAAACTTCAGTCCAAAATAGCAGCGGTTGGACGGTTTGACAAAATTCCGCACGCCCATATAGCGGGAGTCGTTGGCAAAGGTCGTCAGCAGCTTCAGATTCCGGCGGCTCTGCCGGGAAAGATAACTCACGCCATAGGCAATTCCGGCGGAAACCCCTACCGTATAATCCGGCAGGGGGACCTGCGCATCCAATAACGCGTCGCACACGCCGGAGGAAAAAATCGTCCGAAATGCGCCGCCTTCCAAAACCAAACCGGTTTTCATACAGGGTCACTTCCTTTTCTCAGAGCACCAGACCCGCAGGCCGGTGCCGCGCAGGCTCGCGCCGGCGCTTGGTTTTATTGTAACTCCCTTTCCCCAGCGCTTCAATCTGTTTTAGAAAAAACTTTCTCCCTTCGCTTTTCCAATATTGCTTCCCATCACAGGCGGAAATGATTCGAGCACATGCTGAAACTTATAGAAACGCACATGCCCCGCCGGGGATCTCCGGCGGGGCATGTGCGTTTGATTTTTGAATATGCCGGAGCCTTACTTCGCGGCCTTGGCGGCGCGGATGGCCTCCGTGAGCATGGGGGTGACCTTGAACAGGTCGCCGCAGATGCCGTAGTCGGCAA
>CABUDN010000124.1 GCA_902490355.1 uncultured Oscillibacter sp. | reverse complement strand
GACCACCGAGATCTACACTCTTTCCCTACACGACGCTCTTCCGATCTCATGGAGTATCGTGTGCTGGCGGTGGGAGACGTGGTAGGGGAGCCGGGACTGCGGCACCTGGAGCGGCACCTGCGGCCTCTGCAGAAGCTGAAAAACATCACCTTTACCGTGGTCAACGGGGAAAACGCCTCCGGCGTGGGGCTGACGGAGGAGCAGGCCTGGCGGATCCGGGATGCCGGAGCCGACGCCGTGACGCTGGGCAACCATGCCTTCGGCAAAACCCAGATCGCCGCGTGCCTGGACGAGACGTCCTGGCTGCTGCGTCCGGCGAATCTGCCCGGCCGGGCGCCGGGCCACGGCTGCGAGATCTTCGATCTGGGCGGCGTACGGATCCGGGTGCTGAACCTCATCGGCCGGTGCGATCTGAGCTGGGGAGCGGACAATCCCTTTACCGCGGCGGACCGGAATCTGGAGCGGGGCGAGGCGGAGCTGACCGTGGTGGATTTCCACGCCGAGGCCACCAGCGAAAAGCTGGCCATGGGCTATTATCTGGACGGGCGGGTGTCCGCCCTGTGGGGGACCCACACCCACGTTCCCACTGCCGACGAACATATCTATCCCAAGGGTATGGGCTATATCACGGACCTGGGCATGACCGGACCGGTGGAATCTGTGCTGGGCATTGAACCGGCACAGTCCGTGGAGGGCTTTCTGGGCGGCCTGCCGGGGCGGTACCGTCCGGCGGCGGGCCCCTGCAAGCTGCAGGGCGCGGTGTTCACTCTGGACGCCGCCACCGGCCGGTGCACCGGTGTGGAGCGCATAGATCTTCGCTAATTCCAACAGAATAGGAGCAGAATCAAGATGTCGATTGAAAAGGTAAGAGCATATTTTGAACCGCTGGGCATTGCCGGACGCATCCGGGAATTTGAAGTTTCCTCCGCCACGGTGGAACTGGCGGCGGTGGCCGTGGGCGTGGAGGGCGCCCGCATTGCCAAGAGTCTGAGCTTCAAGGTGGACGAGCACCCCATCATCGTGGTGGTGGCGGGAGATGCCAAGGTGGACAACAGCCGCTACAAGGCGCAGTTCCACACCAAGGCCAAGATGCTGACCTTTGAGGAGGCCCATACCCTGGTGGGACACGACGTGGGCGGCGTGTGCCCCTTTGCCCTGCCGGAGGATGTGAAGGTGTATCTGGATGAATCGCTGCGCCGGTTTGAGACGGTGTTTCCCGCTGCCGGCAGCGACAACAGCGCCGTGGAGATGACTTGCGAAGAGCTGGAGCGGTATTCGTCCAACTTCACGGCCTGGGTGGACGTGTGCAAGGGCTGGCGGAGCGAGGAGGCGTAAGATGCTGCGCTTTCTTCACGCGGCGGACTTCCATCTGGATTCGCCCTTTGCCGCCCTGCCCGCCCGGCAGGCGGCGGCCCGCCGCCGGGAGAGCCGGGAGACTCTGACTCGTCTGGCGGACTATGTCAATACCCACGGCATTGATCTGGTGCTGCTGGCCGGAGACCTCTTTGACTCCGCCGACGCCTTCCGGGAGACGGGGGAGCAGCTGGCCCGGGCATTGGGGCAGATGCAGGCCCGGGTATTCATTGCCCCAGGCAATCACGACTATTACGGTCCCGGCAGCCCGTGGCTGAGTGTGCCGTGGCCGGAGAATGTCCACGTGTTCCGGGAGAACGCCATGACGGCGGCGGAGCTGCCGGAATGGAATCTGGTCATCCACGGGGCGGCCTTCACGGGTCCTGAGCAGGCGGAAAGCCTGCTGGCGGGCTTTGCCGCGCCGGAGGACGGAAGGGTGCACTTCGGCCTGCTGCACGGCGAGGTGGAGCCCTCTCAGCCCCGGTACAATCCCATCCGCCGTCAGGAGATTGCGGACAGCGGCCTTGCGTATCTGGCCCTGGGCCACATCCATAAGCGCCTGGAGCCTCAGCGTCTGGGGCGGACTCTGTGCGCCTGGCCGGGGTGCATCGAGGGCCGGGGCTTTGACGAGCTGGGGCCCAAGGGATTTTATGAGGGCACGCTGGAAGGCGGCGCGGTGACCGTGACCTTTGTGCCCTTTGCCTGGCGGCGGTACGAAAACCTGGCGGTGGATGTGACGGGACAGGACCCCCGCGCCGCCGTGGAGGCGGCGCTGCCGCCGGATACCGCCCGGGATCTTTACCGCATTATCCTCACCGGAGAAACCGGCGAGGCCGGGGCGGATGCTGCGGGACTTGCCCAGGCGCTGGAGACCCGGTTTTACGCCCTGGAGATCCGGGACGCCACCCGGATGGCGGAGGACATCTGGCAGCGGGCGGAGGAGGACTCCCTGCGGGGACTATTCCTGCGGGAGCTGCGCCGGCGCTGGAAGGAAGCCAAAACAGAGGAGGAGCGGGAACGGGTGACCCAAGCCGCCCGGTTCGGGCTGGCGGCGCTGGATCACCGGGACCTGGGATAAGACACAATGAAACGGATTTTACTCATTGGAACCGGCGGGACCATTGCCTCGGAAGTGACGGAGGGGGGCCTGACGCCGGAGCTGACCACGGAGCAGCTGCTCACCCACATTCCCGCCATTCGGGAGATCTGCCGGGTGGAGTGCGTCCAGCTTTTGAATTTGGACAGCACCAGCATCACTCCCCAGCACTGGCTGATGATGGCCCGGTGCATTCAGGAGCGGTATGATCTCTACGACGGCTTTGTCATCACCCACGGGACGGACACCATGGCCTATACCGCGGCGGCGCTGAGCTATCTCATTCAGGGCAGTCCCAAGCCCATCATCCTCACCGGCGCGCAAAAGCCCATCGGCTTTGATTCCACGGATTCCAAGGACAACCTTACCGACGCCTTCCGCTGCGCGTCGGAGGATCTGCCGGGCGTGTCCATCGTCTTTAACCATCAGGTGATTTTGGGAACCCGGGCCAGAAAGACCCGGACCAAGAGCTTTCAGGCTTTCTCCAGCATCAATTTCCCCCAGCTGGGGGTGCTGCGGGACGGCGTGCTGCTGCGCTATATCCGGCAGGAATGCGCATCCCGTCCGGTGTTTTATGAGCGGCTGGACAGCCGGGTGGCGCTCATGAAGCTGGTGCCCGGTGCGGACCGGGCCCAGGCGGACTTCCTGCTTGAGCGCAGCGACGCGCTGATTGTGGAGAGCTTTGGCGTGGGCGGCGTACCGGAAGAGGGCGGCTTTTACGAGTGCCTGCGCCATTGGATGGCCGAGGGCCGGATTGTGGTGCTGACTACCCAGGTGCCCAGTGAGGGCAGTGACCTGGAGGTCTACCATGTGGGCCGGGGATTGAAAAACGATCTGGGCGTGCTGGAGGCCTACGACATGACCACGGAGGCCGTGGTGGCCAAGCTCATGTGGATTCTGGGTCAGACCCGGGAACGGGAGACCGTGGAGCGGATGTTTTACACCCCGGTGGCCCGGGATATTCTCTGGCCCGCGGAGTGCTGAAGGCCTTGCGCTGTCGGAATCCGGGTGGTAAGATCGAATCAAAGACAAGCAAGAGACAAAAAGAGAAGAAAGGAAGCGAAGGCTATGGAGCGGACTGCCCATTATGAACAGTACCTGCAGATCCTCCGGGAGGAACTGATTCCCGCCATGGGCTGCACGGAGCCGGTGGCCATCGCTCTGGCGGCAGCCAAGGCCCGGGAAGCCCTGGGCGCAGTGCCGGAGCGGTGCCGGGTGGAAGTCAGCGGCAATATCATCAAAAATGTCAAGGCAGTGACGGTGCCCAACACCGGCGGCCTTAAGGGAATCGAAGCTGCTGCGGCGGCCGGTATGGCTGCCGGACGGCCTGATCTGGAGCTGGAGGTGCTCTCCCGGATCACCCCGGAGGAGATTCCGAGCATTCATGCCATGCTGGACCAGTGCGCCATCCGGGTGCATCCCTCCACGGGGGACCGGGTGTTTTTCATCAATGTTACGGTAGCGGCGGGGGAGCACACCGCCTGCTGTGAAATTGTGGATTTCCACACCAACATCGTCCGGATTCAGAAGGACGATCAGATTCTCTTCCAGGGCGGCAGCATCGGCGGCAAAACGGAGCAGACGGACCGCTCCGTTTTGAGCGTGGAGGAGATCATTGCCTTTGCCGACTGTCTGGATCCCGCCGACGTGGCGGAGGTGCTGGGCCGTCAGGTGGCGTGCAACAGCGCCATCTCCGCCGAGGGCCTCAAGGGCGGCTGGGGCGCCGAGATCGGCCGGACGCTGCGCAGCCTCTACGGTGATGATGTGTCCGTCCGGGCCCGGGCGGCGGCTGCCGCCGGATCCGATGCCCGGATGAGCGGGTGCGAGATGCCGGTGGTGATCGTCTCCGGCAGCGGCAACCAGGGCATGACGGCCTCTTTGCCGGTAATCGAATATGCCCGGGACATGGGCGCGGATGACGACGCCCTCTACCGGGCGCTGGCGGTGTCGGATCTGGTGACGATCCACCAGAAGACCGGCATCGGCCGCCTGTCCGCCTTCTGCGGCGCGGTCAGTGCCGGATGCGGCGCGGCGGCGGGCATCGCCTATCTGCAGGGCGGACGCTACGAGGTCATCGCCCACACCATCGCCAATACCCTGGCCATCTGCTCGGGCATGATCTGCGATGGAGCCAAGCCCTCCTGTGCCGCCAAGATTGCCTCGGCGGTGGATGCGGGCCTCATGGGCTATCACATGTACCAGCAGGGCGGCCACCAGTTTGTCGACGGTGAGGGCATTATCCGCAAGGGTGTGGAAAACACCATTGGCAACGTGGGACGCCTGGCCCGGGAGGGCATGCGCCGTACCGACGAGGAGATCCTGGACATCATGGTGGGACGGTAAGATGGTAGCGGGGGGAACGCAGTTCCTCCCGCTGCTTGTCCGCTATGGAAAAGCCGTAGTCGTTCCCGGGCGGACAAAAAATGGCGAATGGTGTTGACAATCCTCCCAGGACATGGTAAGGTGGTAGCACAAATTGCATAACGGCAGATGAAGTTTCTAGGGAAATGGCGCAAGCCTGCCGAAGGAGTAAAACTCTCAGGCGTCCGGAGAACCGGGCGGGGACTAGAAATGGATGTGGCTCTGGAGAACCCCAGCAATGGGTACCGAAGGTGCAAGGCGGCGTCAGCCGCTGAATCTCTCAGGTAAAAGGACAGAGTGGGATCCCGGAGGACGGGTGTTGTCCGTCCGGGCCCTGCGTCTTCTTCTCCGGAGCGGCTGAGTCTTCAGCTGTTCCGTTTATTTTTTTGGAGGGGAAAGAAAAACTATGCTGCTCGAAATCGTACAAACCGTCAATTCGTATCTGTCGGACTACATCCTGGTCTTTCTGCTGATCGCAGTGGGCCTGCTCTACTCCATCAAGACCCGCTTCGTGCAGATCCGCTACTTTGGACAGGGGATGCGCCAGGTGTTTGGCACGCTCTCGCTCAACGGCCAGAAGCACAAAACCGGCATGAGCTCCTTCCAGGCTTTGGCCACTGCCATTGCCGCCCAGGTGGGTACCGGCAACATTGTCGGTGCCGGCGGCGCCATCCTCACCGGTGGCCCCGGTGCCATCTTCTGGATGTGGATCATCGCCTTTTTCGGCATGGCTACCATCTATGCCGAGGCCACGCTGGCCCAGGTGACCCGGGTACGTCACGCCGACGGCAGCATCCAGGGCGGCCCGGTGTACTACATCACCACCGCCTTCCGGGGTGCTTTCGGCAAGTTCCTGGCAGGATTCTTCGCCGTGGCCATCATTCTGGCCCTGGGCTTTTTCGGCTGCATGGTGCAGTCCAACTCCATCGGTTCCACCTTTGAGACGGCCTTCGGCGTTCCCTCCTGGGTGGTGGGCATCGTGCTGGTGGTGATCTGCGCCGTGATCTTCCTGGGCGGTGTGCAGCGTCTGGCTGCCGTGACGGAAAAGCTGGTGCCGGTCATGGCCGCGCTGTTCATTCTGGGCGGCCTGGTGGTGCTGGTGCTGCGGATCCGGTATATTCCGGAGACCTTTGCCATGATCTTCCGCTATGCCTTTGCTCCCAATGCCATCATCGGCGGCGGCCTGGGCGCGGCGTTGAAAATCGCCATCAGCCAGGGCGCCAAGCGGGGCCTGTTCTCCAATGAGGCCGGTATGGGCTCCACGCCGCACGCCCACGCCCTGGCCAACGTCTCCTGCCCCCATGAGCAGGGCGTGGTGGCCATGATCGGCGTGTTCATCGACACCTTTGTGGTTCTGACCCTCAACGCCCTGGTCATCATCTCCACCCTGTATACCGAGGGTGGCCCCCTGGCTGCGGGCTACACCGGCGAGGTTACCACCGTGCTCAGCAGCACGAACCTGGCCCAGACTGCCTTCGGCGTGGTTATGGGCGAGAGCCTGGGTGCCAAGTTTGTGGCAGTCTGCCTGTTCTTCTTCGCCTTCTCCACCATTCTGGGCTGGAACCTCTTCGGCAAGATCAACGTGATCTATCTCTTCGGCAAGAAGTCTCCCAAGGTCTGCACTGTGATCTATACCGTTATTGCCCTGGTGTTCATCTTCCTGGGCACCGTGACCTCCAGTGATCTGGTGTGGGGACTTTCCGATATGTTCAACCAGCTGATGGTGATTCCCAACGCCATCGCCCTCTTCGCCCTGACCGGCATTGTAGTCCGGTGTGTGGGCGGCGACAAAAAGCAGTAAAGAAAACCGTCCGCCGTCTCAGACGGCGGACGGTTTTTCTCTTCCGGGCCGCAGCAGAGTATCCCCATAGGGCAGGAGAATGGTGGGGATGATGGAGGAGGGGCTTAGGGTGTACACGGGGTAGAAAAGCACGATGCCCTCGGCGGTGAGATAGAAGTGATTGGGATTGAATTTCCGGCGCAGCTGGCGCCGCCAGTCCTCCCGCAGACGGATTACCCCGGCGGTTTCCCGGCGCTCCAGCTCGCTGGCTGCCAGGGCCAGGAGATGCCGCTTCCAGGGTGTCTTGGCGGGAAAGAAGGCTGAAAGCGCCACCGGATATCCGGTGGCCAGATCCCAGGTATCTCCCCGGCGCACTGCCGGCGCGCCGGCTTCCCGGGACTGGGTGTACAGGCTCCACAGCCCTCCTTCGTTATAGGTGACCTGATACGTCAGCTCTGCCTCCATGGGGGTGAAGGGTGCGCTGGATGCCAGGGCACTCCGGCACTCCTCCCGGGCCTGGGGAACCAGAAAACGCTCGCAGTAACGCAGGTACGCCCGGCTTTGCAGCCGGTAAAACCGGTCGATCCGGCGGCACACGCCGCCTTGCACCGGATCCGGACGGGGCAGTGTCGCCACGGCGTGCAGAACCGGGATTCCGTCCGCCGTCCACTCCCGCTCTGCCGCCCAGGGCTGTGTGTTGAGTTCCACCAGACCGTTTTTCATGAACCGGGCTCCTCTCCGCAAAGTATGGTTGCTTCATGCATCTGATACAAACGGTGTACGCCTGTCGTAGTCTCTTCAGATACGCCACGCA
>CABUDN010000123.1 GCA_902490355.1 uncultured Oscillibacter sp. | reverse complement strand
TGGGGGGTGCCGGTCCCGTCATAATAGCACCAGGACAGGTTGAACTGTGCAGACAGATCTCCCTGCTGGGCGGCTTTTTTGTACCAGGCAAATGCCTCCTCGGCAGACTGCGGGCAGCCATCCCCGTCGTCGTAGCAGACGCCCACCTTGAATTGCGCCCGCGGGTCCCCGGCCTGCGCTTTTTCCAGCAGTTCCTGGAAGCGTGCCCGGGCCTCCTGCTGTGCCCGCGCCTGGGCCTCTTCCGCTTCCTGCTGTGCCCGGATCCGGGCCTCTTCCGCCTCCTGCTGTGCCCGGAGCTGAGCGGCCCGTGCCTCTTCCTGAGCCCGCTCCTCTTCCTCCCGGGCGCGTTTGGCGGCTTCCTCCTCGGCCTGCTTGGCCCGTTCTTCGGCGTAATAGCGATCCTGCGCGTCGGTTACGCCTGCCAGCTGGGCCCGCTTGAGCCAGCTCAGAGCCCGTCCCAAACTGCGGGGAACCCCGTTGCCCAGCTTGTAGCGCCGGGCCAGAGCCAGCATGGCCTCGCCGTCTCCCTGCTGCGCCTTGGCGCAGAACCAGTGCTCCGCCTGGACCGGATCCGGCGCGACTCCCAGCCCCTGGGCATAGCATTCGCCCAGCTGCTCCATGGCCTCGGCCAGGCCGCAGTCTGCGGCATTGCGCAGATGGCGCAAAGCCTCTTCCGGATGCTCCGGCAGCAGCTGAAGTCCCAGCATCAGGCAGGCCCGCGGATGCCCCTGGGCAACCGCCATGGACAGATACCGGGCTACATCGTCTTCTGTGCCGGGCAGCTGGCTTTGCTGAAAGTACTGCGCCACCTGGTACTGCGCCTCGGGATCGCCGTCCTCGGCCGCGGCGCACCAGTCGGGAAGGGTTTCTTCCGTCACGGCTTCCCGCTGGGGTGCTGCGCTGCGGCAGGATGAGAGCAGCGCCTGGGCTTCCGGATGGCCCTGCTCCGCTGCCCGGCGCAGCCACTGCTCGGCCTTGGCGCCGTCCTGCTCCGTTCCCTCGCCCCGCAGGTAGCAAAGACCCAGCGCATAGGCCACTTGAGGATCATTCTGGTCTGCTTCCAGCAGGTCCAGAAATTCATTTTCCAGATCGTGATACATGATTCTACACCTCGCTTATGAGTCATTCCGTACGTTTATGGATCCCGGCAGAATTGGTTACAGACCGAACAGGTCATGGGAAACCTGCTTGCCGGACGGCCCCACCGGAGCGCAGCCAAACAACGCGCCCAGAACACTGCTGATTACTTTCATCAAGAAGCGGTAGCAAAACAGGTTGCACAGTAAATAGATGATCAGCAAAAGTGCCTGCACAATCAGCCCAAAAATCAGGAAATAGCTCTCCCATACCGCAGAGACCAGATGGATGACGTCGGCGATCAGCAGCACCGCCATGACCACGTAAGCCAGTTTTTCCAGCCGGGGGGCACGACGGTCCCCGTAGTGGAGCAGATGCGCACCCGTGGCGGCAATGCTCAGCAAAAGCCCCAAGACCAAGCCCATCGCGTTCCGATCCTGGGGAAGCAGAATGGTGAGCGCTGTTTCCAGCCAGCCGGGCACATCCAGTTCCGTGGTTACAATGAAAAAGAAAATGGCGTTGTATGCGGCGTAAGCCGTCAAAAGAGAGCCGATGCTGTATACCAGAGACGATGCCCGGGTCCGGCGCTTGGCCTGGATGGCGTCGGCCTTTCGGGCGGCTTCTGCCTTCTGGGCTGCTTCCTTTGCCCTCTGGGCTTCCTCTTTGGCTTTCTGCGCCTGGGCCTGTGCCTCGAGCCGGGCCTTGTCCTCGGCGATACGGGCAGCCTCTTGCGCACGATAGGACTGCTCCCGGGCCCGGCGCTGGGCAGCTTCTTCCTCCCGGGCTTTTTCCGCCTCACTGCGCTGTGCCTGAGCCTGCTCCTGCCGGCGGAGAGCTTCAGCCCTGCGGGCTTCTTCTTCCGCTTGCTGCGCGGCTTGCTGTGCTGCTTGTGCTTCTTGTTGTGCCGCGGCAGCGTCCCGCGCCGCGGTACACAGGGCATCATATTGCTCCCGGGCGTCCAGCAGCCCGCTGTCCCGCGCCTTTTTCACCCAGTTCATGGCTTTTCCGGGGCTGGGAGCCACCCCATCGCCCAGAGCATAGCGCACAGCCAGGCGCACCATCCGCTCTCCGCCGTCCAGCTGGGCTGCCTGGATGAACCGGCGCTCGGCCTCGGCAGGGTCCTGCTGCACCCCCTGTCCCCGGGCATAGCACTCACCCAGCAGCTCCGCGGCCTGGCCGAGATTGCAGTCTGCCGCGTTGCGCAGCAGGTCCGCCGCCTGGGCGTACTCCTGCCGGTCCAGGTGCTGCTGCGCCAGCAGCAAGCAGGCCTGGGGATGGCCCTGTTCTGCCGCCATGGCCAGGTACCGGGCCGCGTCCTCACTGCCCTCCTGGGGAGAGACGGCGAGGAAATAGGCCGCCGTTTGATACTGGGCCTCGGCGTCTCCCTCTTCTGCCCGCAGACACCAGTCCGGCAGCGTCTCCTCGGTGACGGTGTCTTCCGGGGCAGCGGGTTTCTGCGCAGACGATGCCAGCAGCGCCTGGGCCTCCTGCTGTCCCTGCTCCGCCGCCCGGCGCAGCCACTTGTCCGCTTCGGCGCCGTCGGGCTCGGTGCCGTCTCCGTTCAAATAGCAAAGGCCCAGGGCGTATTGTACGTCCGGATCATTTTGGTCTGCCTCCAGCAGATCCCAAAATCGCTCCTGCCGTTCCTGATCCATTGTTAAGATTTCTCCTTCCATGCGATGACTGCCAGACTCAGATCATCGGTGCTGTGAGCAGAAAAAACCTGCTCCATATTCTCCGCCAGAGCCTGGCTGATGACCGCTTCCTCTCCTTCTTCCAGCCACCGGGCAATGGTTGCACAGGCCCGGGCGGGAATCCCGGAGGTATGCTGGTACAGGCTTTGGGCCACACCGTCACTCATCATCAAAAGCGCGCCGTGGCCGTGGAGCCGCCCCTGCCGCAGCCGCAGATGCTCCGGCGCGTCGGGTGCGGTGATAAAGTGCGTTTCATTCTGGTAGAAGCCGTTTTCCGGCGGGCTGACCACCGTGGCCTCCCCGTCCTGGACCTGGATGAACACACCATCACCCAGGTGACCGGCCAGAAAGGTCCCTTCGGCATCGGCTGCGAAGAACAGCAGCGTGCTGGCCAGTTCGTAAATGGGAGGCGTCTGCCGTTCCAGCTCCTCCAGGCACCGCTGCAGCAGGCGGGCGGCCCGCTGGGCTTGCGTCATGGCGCAAAGCTGGGAAAATTCCCGGCACAGCAGGGCTGCGGTGGTGCGGGTTACACAGGCGGCGCCGATATGGCTGCTTTCCCGGCTGCCCGCGCCGTCGGCCAGGGCGGCGCATACGATGCCCCCCTCCCGGTGAACCTGGATCTGATCCTGGCAGGGGATGTTGTGGAGCAGATGCTGGCGGCCGGTCTGCACCGCCCAACTGATTTTGTATTCCATGGCGCTGCCCGTCACGTCCGTTCCAGAATCTCGCCCCAGGTGGTGGTGGGGTCAAAATGGACCTCCTCACCGCTCATGGACTGACTGGTTTTTTGAATGCTGCGGCTGAGCCAGCTGAAAAACTCACGGAACTTCAGGTCCCGCAGATACTGGACTTTGCCGTCGGGAGCCAGCTTCATCAGGGAGCTGTATTCCATCCGGTCCGCGTCGCCGACGGTGACGCACAGCACGCTCAGATGCTTGGCTTCGCTCTCGGAGCGCAGGACCTCCGCTGCCTGATCCAGGCTTGCGGAAGAGCGGCTCTCATCGCCGTCGCCGATGAGGATCAGCCAGGGGCGGAAATAGGTGTTCCCGTTGTCTCCATAGCGGCGCTTGCGCTCCTCCAGCGCGGCCAGTGCGGTCATGACGCCGTCAGCCAGGGGGGTTTCCCCGCTGGCGGTGAGCTTGGGCAGCTGCATCCGGTCCGGCGGGGTGAAATCCCGCTCCACCACGGCCTGCTCTCCGCCAAAGCTGACGATGCAAAGCTCCACGGACTGGCAGGCAATGGGATCGGCCGCCATATCGGCGCAAAAGTCCTCCAGACCTTCCAGCACCCGTTCCAGCCGGTGCTGCTGACGCATGGAAAAGGAGCAGTCCACGCACACGATGATGGGAACCCGGGGCTCGGAGTTGCTGCTCAGTTCTTCCTCTTCCAAGAGGTATTCCTGCGGGGTTTTGACAGGAAACTTGCTGCGATGATTCTCACTCATGATGACTCCTTACTGCCGGGAAGAATCCGGCTTGCTCTGACAGCGTTTGCACAAAACCGCGCCGCCGCTGCGGCGGCGGGCCTCCAGCCAGTCCCGATGCGGCCGGAAGACTTCCCCGCAGCGTTCACATACCGTGCGGGGGAAGGAAAGGTCGAAACAATCCGGGCACAAGAGCGACACGCCGCGGCTGCGCAGGTCCTCCGCCCGCTCCCGTTTTTCCTGATAGGTCCGGCCGCAGCGGCTGCAGGTGACCGTGACATTGGCACACTGGGGACAGACCATGGGCTTTTGCGCTTCGGTGCGCTCGATCCACTCCGCCACATTGGTCTGGAATTGTGCGCCGCAGATTCCGCACACCACCAGTTTCTCCCGGCGGCGCAGATTCTGCCGGATGGCCCAGTGGGTGGCGCACAGGTCCGGCTCGCCCCGGCTTTTGCGGCGGCGGTAGACATCCTCGCCCAGATTGAAGGGACGGCCGCACTTCCGGCAGATCAGATCCACCATTTTGGTTGCGTCCTCGCCGTCCCGGCCGCTGGTATCCTTATAGCCGTCGGGGGTCAGGTCATCGCTGCTGTGGCCCAGCTCGATCTGCCGGGCATACTCCCGCAGGACCTGTGCCCACTCCGCAGGGGAAAGGCGGTTTTTGCCGGTGAAGGTATTGTAGAATCCGGTTTTGACAAGGTATGTGGTGTTGCTCCAGATCTGACGCCATTTCCCCACGGGAGCCTTGATGTTGCCCCGCAGGCGTTCTTCCTCCTCGTCCTCTCCGGTGCGGTAGGGATAGGGGAAGTTGCCCTCGATGATGGCGTCGATCACGTCCTGATTGTTGGTGTTGCAGCTCTCGTACGGGGCCTTGCCCAGCATCAGAATTTCAAAAAGCAGTACGGCCAGAGAATAGCGCTCGTTGTCCTCTGTCCGGATGTATCCGTAATTTTCCACACCGGCGGCCCGCATGCTGCGGTGGACCTCCGGCGGCGTGTACAGCGGAGTGCCCACCGGGCAGGAAAATCCGCCGAACTGGTAGCTGTCGCAGTCCACCAGATAGACGGCGCACTGCGGCGTGACCAGGAAATTCCGGGGGTTGATGTCCCCCATCAAAATGCCTTTTTCGTGCATGCGCTGGAAGGTCGCGGCGATATTGGCCGCGATGAGGGCCAGGCTCCGGCGGGTCCAGCCCTGAGCGGTGATGGTGCTGTTGTTGCGGCCGGGGTGGAACACGGTCAGCGCCAGTTCCCGGCCTTCTGCACGGGGCATCAGGTATCCCACCCAGTCCCCGGCGGTGTTGTAGAGCAGCGCCTGGGGCCAGCACAAGCCGGGAATCTGCGGGTCCTGCAAAACCATCTGCCGCAGTTTTTCCTGCCGCTGGACATCCAGCTGGCGGGCAAAGTAGATCTTGGCCACAAGGCCTTCCCGGCTGGTTTCATAGATGGTGCCCTCGCCGCCCTGGCCCAGGGCCTTGCCCAGGCGCACATCCAGGCGGGCGCCGTCAGGCTGCTCCAGAACCACGCGGTCGCCGGCCTTGGGCGGGGTGACGGACCGGCTTGCCCGGGGGAAGGATGCGCAGGCGGATTCCGGACGCTGCTGTCCGGACGTCTGGTCCTCGCTTG
This sequence comes from uncultured Oscillibacter sp., assembly GCA_902490355.1. GTDB lineage: Bacteria > Bacillota > Clostridia > Oscillospirales > Oscillospiraceae > Oscillibacter. Next base: position 1,596 of record CABUDN010000123.1, on the reverse strand, counting down.
CGGTGAGCATGGCCTGGAACACGGGGCGGGTGGCCCGGAACGGCAGCAGCTGGCCGTCCAGGCTGGGCTTCATCACCACAGCGTTGCGGCCCGGCACGTCCTGAAGCTCTTCGGCCAGCTGGCGGTCCAGCGTCATGACCAGGAAGCGGGAAGCCGGATAGGCGTGGGCCAGGTAGCGGAGGTTTTCGTAGCTGTACGGACTTTCCGTGGGGCTGACCACCACTTCCAGGCACCGGCGTTCCTGCAAAAAGCGCAGGGTTTTGATGGCGGTCTTGCTGGTTTTGTGCAGCTGCCGGCGCAGGTCCTGCAGCGCGGGCGCCATCTCCGGGTCCAGCTCGGAGAGTTCCAGCGGCGTGTAGGGAACGCTTTTGCGGAACTGCTGGAACAAGGTGGAGACTACGGACGCGTCCACATGGAGCTTTTGATGGCGCTTCATCAAAAGCGGAGCCAGATGTTCCGTCAGCAGCTCCCGGCCCTCGGCGGAGAGGAACAGGGTTTCATCCACCAGCAGCACAAAGGAATCCAGAAGAGCTGCCAGAAGATCCTCCCGGCAGGGCAGCACCGGACCGGCCCGGCGCAGCAGCGCCGCGGCGGAGGTGTGCAGGGGCTTCCAGAGCGGCTGCGGGATGGATTGGGGGGCAGGAGCGGCGGGAGCGGGCGCGGCGGCCCGGGCGGCTGCCTCCTCCGCCGTGCGGACGGCGGAAGTCCCCAGCAACGCGGCAACGGCGGGGACGTGGCGCAGCTTTTCCAGCAGCTGCCGCCGCTCCTGTCCGTATACCTTCCCCTGCTGGCAGTCCAGGTTCAAAAACTCCACCGCCTGGTCCATGGCCTGGGATTGCTGGGCCGTCAGATCAGATTCCGTGGTGAACAGCTCCTGGGCAAGTTCCGTCAGGGACAGAGGCACGCAGCCGAACTGCGCCTGAAAGACCTTTTCCTGCTCCTGCCAGTATTCGCTGACGGGCTGGCGTCCTTTTTCCCAGCCGTGCTTGCGGGCGATGGGCTTGGTCAGGGCGCGCAGGTTTTCCAGGTCCTGCTGCAGACTCTCCAGTGTGATGGAGCGGATCCGGGAGACGGTGTCGTGGGCGTATTTTTCATTGCGGATCTCGATGGCCGCCTGCAAAACGCTGCGGTATTCATCGTGCGGTCCGGTGGGGAGCCAGGTGCCGTCTTTTTGCCGCAGAGGGGCTTCCCGGTACCCGATGTTGAACACCTTGAAAAAGCTGTAACTGTCCTTGGCATAGATCCGGCGGTCGTTTTCCTCGGAGACAAGCCGGTTGCCGCCGAAGAGCAGGTACTTGTTGCAGCCCTGAAAATCCAGGTGCTCATAGGGATTTTCCGGACACGGCGTTCTGCTCAGCTCCTGAGTCTCGATGACGGTGATGTATTTGTTGCGGCTGGTGCTTAAAAAAAGATGGTCCCAAAACTCCTCGTCCGTCACATGGCAGGTGTGGTTGGCAGACTCAATGGCGGCGGACATATACTGATTGACATGCAGAATGACATCTTTTAAAAAGGACAAGCCCTTGACCTGCTCTTCGTAGTATCAGAGATATATATTATAATGCCCCGATTTATCCAGTGATTCCGGCTGTATTC
>CABUDN010000122.1 GCA_902490355.1 uncultured Oscillibacter sp. | reverse complement strand
GACCACCGAGATCTACACTCTTTCCCTACACGACGCTCTTCCGATCTGATATAATCCACATCCGGCTTTTCCATCTGCCCCAGGAACATCCGGGCATAGGAGCTCAGACTTTCCACATACCGCCGCTGGCCCTCGGCGTAAATGGTATCAAAGGCCAGGGAGGACTTGCCCGAACCGGAAAGTCCCGTCATCACCACCAGCTTGTCCCGGGGGATGGTGACGTCGATATTCTTGAGATTATTGGCCCGGGCTCCTTTGACAACAATTTTATCCTGCATACGTGTTTGGTTTCTCCTTCTCCCGGCAGTTCTGCCGGGCCATACGCTGTGCGCCGATGCGTAAGATCAGGCTTTGTTTACAATGATATCCGCCGTCTGCGCCCGCAGCAGCCGGATGAGATCTCCGGGGGCCGCTTCCACCTGGGCGCCGATGCGTCCGCCCGAAATATAAATGGTTTCATACTCCAGAGCCGTCTGGTGGAAGATCACCGGATAGGCCTTCTTCATTCCCACGGGACTGCATCCGCCCCGGATATAGCCGGTGACGGCGTTGATTTCCGCCACATGCAGCAGTTCCACGGATTTTTCACCCGCCGCCCGGGCGGCTTTCTTCAGGTCCAGATTCTCCGCGGCAGGCACTTCAAACACATAGATGCCGCCGGAAGCGCCCCGGGCCACCAGGGTCTTGAAGCCCCGGGCCGGGTCCTGTCCCAGAGTCTGGGCGATGTGCACGCCGTATTCCCGCGTTCCCTCCGGGCCTTCGCTCTCTTCATAAAACCGCGCGGTATAGGGGATCTTTTTCTGGTCCAGAATCCGCATGACGTTGGTTTTTTCCTCTTTATTCTTTGCCATTGTACACTTCCTCCATGCATCCGCGTTTCCGGTCAGTCCTCCCAGACCGCGTTGTTGCCGCCTTCCGTATAGTAGAAGGTGTCGTTCTGGACACACAGCACGAGATCCGGCTGATACGCCGCAATGTAGTCCTTGAGGCTCTGCTCCGTATAATAGCGCAGGTCCAGGCTGTGCATCTCATTGAACGAGGCGTACAGCAAGGTCTCCAGCGCGTTGGTGAAGGAATCACCAAACACCAGCACATTGGGCAGTTCCGGCCGGTCGGTGTCCAGAATGGTCTCGCCGAAATCTCCGCCCATGTAGAGATTGTAGGTAGTGGGCAGCTCCTCCGAAGCGGGCAGAACGAACAGCGGCTTGTCGCTGGGCTCTCCGTTGTCCCACCGGGTAAAGGCCACGGGATCCTTCTGCACGGCGATGACCGCCTGCTCGTCGTTGGGCCAGAGGTTATAGAGCTTGCGGTTCCGGGAGCCGATGTAGGGATACGGCAGGGACTGGAACTCCAGATCCTCCTCCGTCAGCACCGGCAGGTCCCAGCCCTGCTCGCTGAGATGGTCCAAAATGGCACGGTAAGCCGCGTAGGTCCCCCAATACCGGTAGTGGTGGTCCACCGCGGAATAGTACTCCGCGGGATTTCCCTGCTGGGCATAGATCTCCCGCATATTCAGGAAATCCACACCCTGCTCCGCCAGAGCCTCGGCAAAGACCGCGTCGGCGGTGGCCGCTTCCCGGCTGTGGTTGTTGAGATAATCGGGGAACTGGTCCTCAAAATACACCCGCTGTTCGGGAAATCCCACATAACAGAAGGTGCCGCCCAGAGACTCCACATAGTCGCTCAGCGCCCCGAAATCCTCGGCAATGGGCGCGGCGCCGTAGCGGTACGCCTCCTCGGAGTACTCGTCAAACTCCAGCTCCGGCAGCAGGACATCCCCGACGGTGACGATCCCGTTGACCACCGGACGGCCCATCAGCTTCATCTGCACCCAGGTATCCAGCTCCAGCAAAGTGGTCCGGCCGGGGGCATGGTCGGAATACCAGCTCTCAGCCTCCGTACCGAAGCTGCCGTCCCATACCGACTCTGCCGTTAAGTCCGGCGCCTCCGCCAGACTGCGGTTTTCGTAATACGCCGTGGTCTCCTTGTGGGACCACAGCGCCACACCCAGAGGCACCGCCAACACCACCGCCAGCAGCAGGGCCAAAAAGGCCCGGTCAGCAAATCGCTTCATTGGTTGTGCCTCCTCTCAAAACTGAAAATACAGGAACGACCGGAAGGTGGAGCTGAGCAGCCGCACCACGGACCAGCCCAAAAGGCCGAAGCCCAGTACCTTGGGTCCCAGGATCAGCAGCGCCTGGGCACCCTTGCCCTTCCGGACGGCCAGCCGCTCCTCCAGCACCTGCTTGACGGGCAGGGATGCCGGAATGGCCAGCAGCAGCTCCCAGCGGAACTGGTGGAGATAGTACGCCGTTTCCGGCTGCCAAAGGCCGCCGGGGGCCGCGCCGAACATGGCCGCCACCATCTGGCCCACCTGGGCCAGGCTTCCGGACCGGAACAGCACCCAACCGATGATAATCAGCACCAGGGCATAGACATGGCGTACCGCCGCCGGGAGTTTTTCCAGAAATTTTCCCCAGAGGAATTTTTCTCCCATCAGCAGCAGGGCATAGTAAAGGCCCCAGAGCACAAAGTTCCATGCGGAGCCGTGCCACAACCCCGTCAGCATCCACACCGCCATCAGATTGAGAATCTGGCGGCCCCGGGAACAGCGGTTTCCGCCCAGGGGGATGTACACATAGTCCCGGAACCAGAAAGACAGCGTCATGTGCCAGCGGCGCCAGAACTCCGAGGCGGACTTGGAAATGTAGGGATAGTTGAAGTTTTCCGGCAAGCGGAAGCCGAAGATCCGGCCCAGGCCGATGGCCATATCCGTATAGCCGGAGAAGTCGAAATACAGCTGGAGGGTGTAGGCGATGCCGCCCAGCCACGCCAGGGACATGGTCAGCCGGTCTCCGGAGGAAAAGGCCGCGTCAGCAATGACACCCAGGGAGTCGGCCAGCAGCACCTTCTTGGCCAGGCCGAAGCAAAACCGGGTGGCGCCCGCCGCGGCGTCCTCGCTGTTCTCCTGCCGCTGCGTCAGAGCGGGGGCAAACTCACCGTAGCGCAGGATGGGCCCCTGCAGCAGCTGTGGGAAAAAGGCCATGAACAGCGTCAGCCGGGGCAGGCTCCGCTCCGCCGGGATCGTCCCCCGGTAGACGTCGGTCAGATACGCCATGGCCTGGAAGGTGAAAAAGGAGATGCCTGCGGGCAGGGCAATGGATGGAACCGTCACATCCAGTCCCAGCGCCTGCAGGTTTTCCAGCAGGAAGCCGGTGTACTTAAAGTATCCCAGCATCAGCAGATTGCCCGCCAGGGCAATGCCGTAGACCGCCTTGCGGCCCCGGTGTCCCGGCGCCGCCCACAGGGCCGCCGCCCAGTTGCCCACACAGGAAACCAGCAGGGCCGGCAGCAGTGCCACGCCGCCCCAGCAGTAAAAGGCCAGACTGAAAATCAGCAGCACAGTATTGCGGCCGGTGCGCCACCGGGCAGGAAGAAGAAAATAGCAGACCAGCACCGCCGGCAAAAAGCCGAACAGAAACACCATACTGCCAAAGGACATCCAATCACATCACTTTCATAAAACTCAGGTTATTTTCCAGAATCCAATCCAATAGCCAATGAAAATCAGCACCGGGTACACCACCCACCCCAGGCGCTGCATGGCCAGGTAGAAATCCGAGGGCTCCGGGTCCCGGACATCACAGCAGTGCTGCATATAAAAGAGCACACGGGGAAACGCGGCGTCCAGCGCCACCAGGGCGGAGAACAGCAGCATCAGCAAGTAGATCCCCACACTGCCCCGGGCAGAGGTATCCGGCCCCTGCGCAAAGGACCACACGCTGTCCCGGCTCAAGTACTCCGGCGGGCCGTAGTCTTCATCTTCACCGGTGGATACAGAAATGACCATATCGGCGTCCCAGGTGCCGTCGGGGCTGTACCACCGGAATACGGACTCCGCGTCCGGGTCCAATCCGCCCTCAAACAGCAAGCTGCCGTCCCGCCAGACACGAACGCCATCCACGGTGGTCCCGCTTTGGGTGGCAACGGGAGTCTCGGTGGGATATTCCAGAGTATAGGTCTGGGCAGGACGGTCTCCCGCCTGGTACACCACATCGGTCCGGTTGTCTCCCGCCGGCTCCACCTGGATGCACACCACCTGGCCTTTCACCTTACCGGTATATACGGCCGCCGTTTCCGAGGTCTCCGCCCGCAGCAAAGAGTCGGAAAAGGCAACGCCCCGAAAAGCAAGATGGGAGACGATCAGGGCCGCACCGAACAAGATTGCCATGGCCGCAAGGGCGATCAGAACCACGATTTGCAGCCGGGATCTGGATTCCTCCATCACATTCCCTCCTCATACGCTTTACACGCAGATTGCTTAGAGAATCATCGCCAGAGCTCCCGCCGTAATCCGGCTTGTCCCCGGCATGGTTTTGGCACCTGCTTGCAGCTCTTGAAGAAAGCGCTTTACTGCTCTCCCCGCAGCTCAATGATCCGGTCACGCAGCACCGCCGCGTACTCGAATTCCAGCATTTTGGACGCTTCCTTCATTTCCTTTTCCAGCTTGGCGATCTCCGCCGCCCGCTCCTGGTCGGTCAGCTTGCGCTTCTTGCGGCCCCGGCCGGTGCTCTCGCCCTCCGCGGTCTTGGAGATTTCCAGCACCTCCCGGACACCCTTGATGATGGTCTTGGGCACAATTCCGTGGGCCTGGTTGTATGCGTCCTGAATGCTCCGGCGGCGCTGTGTCTCATCGATGGCCGCCCGCATGGACGGGGTAATCTCGTCGGCGTACATGATGACCAGGCCCTCGGCATTCCGGGCCGCCCGGCCGATGGTCTGAATCAAAGACGTCTCGGAGCGCAGGAAGCCCTCCTTATCCGCATCCAGAATCGCCACCAGGCTCACCTCCGGCAGGTCCAATCCCTCCCGCAGGAGGTTGATGCCCACCAGCACATCAAACTCGCCCAGCCGCAGGTCCCGGATGATTTCCATCCGCTCGATGGTCTGCACATCCGAGTGCATGTACCGCACCCGGATGCCGGCGTTTTTCAGATACTCCGTCAGGTCCTCCGCCATTTTCTTGGTGAGGGTTGTCACCAGCACCCGCTCGTTTTTCGCAGACCGGGCCCGAATCTCCTCCATGAGGTCATCGATCTGGCCGGTGACCGGGCGGACCTCCACCTTCGGGTCCAGCAGACCCGTGGGACGGATCACCTGCTCCACCACCTGGTCTGCCCGCTCCCGCTCATAAGGGCCCGGCGTGGCGGAGACAAACACCGCCTGCCCGATCCGGGATTCAAATTCCTCGAATTTCAGCGGACGGTTATCATAGGCGCAGGGCAGCCGGAATCCGTATTTCACCAGGGAGTCCTTTCGGGCCCGGTCGCCGTTGTACATGGCCCGAACTTGGGGCAGCGTCACGTGGCTCTCGTCCACAAACAGCAAAAAGTCGTCCGGGAAGAAGTCCAGCAGCGTCATAGGGGCCGAGCCCGCCGGCCGCTCCGAAATAATGCGGGAGTAGTTCTCAATGCCGGAGCAGTACCCCAGCTCCGCCATCATCTCCATGTCGTATTCCGTCCTCTGGCGGATGCGCTGGGCCTCCACCAGCTGATTGTTGTCCGTGAAGACCTGGACCTGTTCCTCCAGCTCCCGGCGAATCTCACCGATAGCCCGGTCCATCTTCTCCTTGGTGGTGACATAGTGGCTGGCCGGGTAAATGGCAATATGATTCAGCACCCGGTTCACCGTCCCGGTGACGGGATTGAAGTCGCTGATCCGGTCAATCTCATCTCCAAAAAACTCCACCCGGATGGCATGATCCTTGTAGTAGGCGGGATACAGCTCCACCGTGTCGCCCCGGACCCGGAACATGTTGCGCTCAAAGGCAATGTCGTTGCGCTCATACCGGATCTCCACCAGCCGCCGCAGCAGCTCGTCCCGGTCCCACTGGGCCCCGACCCGCAAGGACACCACCATCTTGGCAAAGTCATCCGGCTCGCCCAGGCCGTAGATACATGACACGGAGGACACCACGATCACATCCCGCCGCTCCAGCAGCGCGCAGGTGGCACTGAGCCGCAGCCGGTCAATCTCCTCGTTGGTGGCGGCATCCTTGGCGATATAGGTGTCCGTGTGGGGAATATAGGCCTCCGGCTGGTAGTAATCGTAATAGGAGACGAAATACTCCACAGCGTTATTGGGAAAGAACTCCTTGAACTCCGCGCACAGCTGCGCCGCCAGGGTCTTGTTGTGGGCCAGCACCAGCGTGGGTCTCTGCACGGCCTCAATGACCTTCGCCATGGTGAAGGTCTTGCCCGAGCCGGTCACGCCCAGCAGCACCTGCTCCTTCAATCCGTTTTCAATGCCCTCCGCCAAGGCGCGAATGGCGCCGGGCTGATCCCCGGAGGGCTGATACTCCGATACAACTTTAAAATCCGGCACAATCTCCCTCTTTTCCAAATCTTCTGCTTTGTCTCCCAGGCCGTCAGCTCAGATAGCCGCTGTCCGCCATGGAGACAAAGTCTCCATCCGCGACAATGATATGATCCGCCAGCTCAATGCCGATGGCATTGAGGGCCGCCCGCACCCGCATGGTGGCGGTGTAATCCCCATCGGAGGGCAGCGCCACCCCGCTGGGATGGTTGTGGGCCAAAATCACGGCGCTGGCGCCGGTGAGAATCGCGTTTTCCACCAGGCGCCGCACATCCAGATCCGCCGAGGCCACGCTGCCCTCTCCCAGCCGCTTGCAGGCCAGAAGCTTTCCCTTGCGGTCCAGGCACAGCTGGTAGATGACCTCCCGGCTCTCCCCGTCGAAGCACTCCAGCAGGTACGCTCCCGCCCGCTCGGAGGAATTGAGGACCTGATCCTCCCCAACCTGTGCCAGGCGGGCCCGGCGGCATACCTGGGGCACCAGATGCAGCAGCACCGCCGCGCTCTCTCCAATTCCCTCCGTGCGCTTGAGATCCTCCATAGGCGCCGCCAAAACCGCCGGAAGAGAGCCGTATCGCTCCATCAGGGCATGGGCAATGGGATTCGTATCCCGCCGGGGAATGGCATAGTAGAGCAGCAGCTCCAAAATCTCATGGTCGGCAAACGCGTCCAGACCGCCGGTCATAAACCGCTGCCGCATCTTCTCTCTGTGTCCGTCGTGGATGCCCACCGATGCTCGCCCTCCCCTGGCCGGATAACCCCGCTTACATGGTTTTCATAAGGGTTTATTATACCACATCCCGCCGCACCTCTACAAGCGGTTTTCCCCGTTGCCCTCCGGCCCGGCCCACACCGGCTTCCATTCTTTTTTATCATATCATACCCCGGTATTCCGTGCAACGTTTGTTCGAGAAGAAGCTTATGTAAAAAGTCATGATTTCCGCCGGATTCGTGTTGACAGTGGTACTGGTTTGTCATAATATAAAAAAAGAAATCAAATGAGGTCCGGTAGGTAACGCTACCACAGGGATATAGATTTCTTCCGCGGTGTTATTGGGACATTATGAG
>CABUDN010000121.1 GCA_902490355.1 uncultured Oscillibacter sp. | reverse complement strand
TGCAGGATCGATATGCGGGCGACATTGGTGATTTTGGGAAATTCGGACTTTTGAAGGCGCTTCTTTCAGAGGGGTTTTCTTTGGGTGTCAACTGGTATAAGGCAGAGCCGCCGGAAAGCGAGCGGGACAAAGATACTGGCACCTTTCTCCATGAGAATGGAAAACACAAAATCGATCCGAAGTATTTCGTGTGTGACGAATCCCTGGCTGGTGCGCTGCGGGAAATCTCGGAAAGTGATGTACGCTCCATTGCTCAGCTGGAACAAGCAGCTCTTCTGAATCCCGGCAAAACAGTGTATTATCACGAAGTGATTTCTGTTGCTGGCCGATATCAGTGGCACAACAATGCCTTGGAGACATTGGCACCCTGTGAGATTGTTTTTCTGGATCCCGACAACGGTCTCAGCGTGAAGAGTGTTGGAAAGGGTTCGGCGAAAAGCGTCAAGTATGTATGGGACGAAGAACTGAGCGATTACTTGAAGCGGGGACAAAGTGTGGTGCTCTACAATCACCGTCCCCGGAAAAAGCTGGAGACCTTTTTCCCGGAGTTCAAAGAAAGATTGCTTGGAATCGAAGGGGTTCAAAATAAACCGGTATCCGTTCTCACCTGCCCAAAAGGCACTGTGAGAGATTACTTCCTGATCGCGGCTAACGCAGAGCACGCCATACGAATTTCTTCGGCCCTGGGCAAGATGGTCAGCGGCCCGTGGGGGGAAATGGGGCTCTGCCGGATTGAGAAGTTTGAAGGATAACAAAATATCTTGGCTCGGTTTTAGGTCTCTGGAACTCAGAACCTCCTCTATGCGCTTGAGGAACAGCGTCCGGTGCATAAAGTGGCCGTAGGCGCTGGCCGGGTCACCGTCATATCCCAGATTCCAAAGAAAGCTCCTCAAATTCTGGGCCGCTGTAAACAAAAAAGACGGGCACTCCCGAAAGGGGGTGCCCGCTAAGTGGTCAAAACAGAAATCCGTCTGTGGTATTTCTGTGGTCAAATGAGAAATCGCCGCAGTTTTCACTGCGGCGATTTCCAGTTTTGGTGGACCTAATCGGGATCGAACCGACGACCTTACGGATGCGAACCGTACGCTCTCCCAGCTGAGCTATAGGCCCAAATCAACAGTTCCAAAAGCGGAACAGAAGAATAAAGCAATATGAAATTATAGATGTGGCAGAAAACCGAACCCTTTGCGCTCCCAGCTGAGCTACGAGCCCAAGTACCTGATTTTCACATCAGAACCATACCTGCAATTCCGACGACAAGAGGTATTATACCATAATTTTTGCAATTGTAAAGCACGTTTTTCACAATTACAAGAAAATTTGGGAAGAAGCAAATTTCCGGTTGCCAATTCCCGCCGGATATAGTAAAATGTAAAAGCTATTATGATAAGTCCTCCGCATGCAGCTGCGGAGCCGGTCTCGCGCAATGGGACCCCGTGAATCATGTCAGGCGGGGAACCGAGCAGCATTAAGCGGGATGTCCCATGTGCCGCGAGGGTGCCGGTTCCGCAGCTGCATGCGGAGGACTCGCATGTTCCGGGAGGGAAAAAATCCATGTACCAGGCGCTGTACCGTAAATGGCGGCCTAAAACGTTTTCCGACGTCATTGGACAATCCCATATTACCGATACGCTGAAAAAGCAGGTAGCAGAAGGACGTACGTCCCATGCCTATCTCTTCACCGGTACCCGCGGCACGGGAAAAACCACCTGCGCCAAAATCCTGGCCAAGGCTGTCAACTGTGAGCATCCGGTAAATGGAGATCCCTGCTGCCAGTGCCCTTCCTGCGTAGGAATCGAAAGCGGCAGCTTTCTGGACGTACTGGAGCTGGACGCCGCTTCCAACAACGGCGTGGATCAGGTCCGTGCATTGCGGGACGAAGCCATTTACTCCCCTGCCAATGTCCGCAAGCGGGTCTACATCGTCGATGAGGTCCACATGCTCTCGACTCCGGCCTTTAATGCCCTTCTGAAGATTTTGGAGGAACCGCCGGAACATCTGATGTTCATCCTGGCCACCACGGAACTGCACAAAGTTCCTGCGACCATTCTTTCCCGGTGCCAGCGTTTTTCTTTTCGCCGCATCACCCCGGCGGACATCTCCGCCCGGCTGCAGTATGTAGCCAGCCAGGAGGGAATCGATCTCCGGGAAGACGGTGCTGAGCTGCTTTCCCGGCTGGCCGACGGCGCCCTGCGGGACGCGCTGTCCCTGTTGGATCAGTGCGCAGCCTCCGGCGGCCAGATCGACAGCAACTCCGTTCTGGAAGTCTTAGGGCTGGCCGGAAATCTGCAGACCGCCCAGTTGATGGAGCATATCCTGCGCCGGGACTCCAAAGCCGCGCTGCTGCTGCTCCACCAGCTGTACACCGGCGGCAAGGACGTGGGCGCCGTGCTCGGTGAGCTGTCCACTTTGACCCGGGACCTTCTGCTGCGGCGTACAGCCCCCGAAGGCGGTGCAGCGCTGCTCAGCGGCGGATACGATACCGCCACTCTGGATCGACTGGAACAAAACGCGTCGGGAAACCGTCTTTTATATTTGGCCTCCACCCTGCAAAAGGCATCTGCCGACCTTTACTTCAGTGCCAACCGCAGAATGGATGCCGAATTATGCCTGCTGCGTCTGTGCGACGAATCCTTGTGCGGGGACCTGACCGCCCTGGAGGTCCGGATTCAGCGCCTGGAGGAATCCGCCGCACGCGGGCAGATCCTGCGCAGCGGCACTGCGGCCCAGGCCGCGCCAAAAACCACTCCTGTGCGGCAGTCCGCTCCACGCACGCCCCCTGCTGACGATCTTCCTCCCTGGGAAAATCCCTCCAGCACGCAGCAAGCCGCTGCCGCCGGACCGAAGGAACCTCCCCCTCAGGAAGAACCGCCACTGCCGGAAGAACCCCCATTGCCGGAAGAGCCCGGCGAACGGGTGCTGGATCTTCCGGAACCGCCGCTGCCGGAAGAACCCGGCGAGCGGATTTTGGACGTACCGGAAGCCTCCCCTGCCCCAGCGGGCAATTCCGTGTGCGACGCCAACTGGTGGCGCGCACTGTCGGAGAGCTGCAAGGGCCGCCTGCCTCCTATGTACCGGGCATTTCTGGACATGTGTCAGGGGGCATGGGAAAACGGCCAGCTGACAATCTATGCACCGGACGAAATCACTCTGGGACGGTTGGATAACGACCGGGTCAAAGGTGTTTTGAGCGAGGAAACGGAACGGGCCACCGGCACCGCTCCGCGCATCTTGTTTCACGTGGGGGAACCGCCGCAGTCCGCCCCCAAAGAAAATCTGAAAAATCTGCTGCAGTTCGGCAGCCGGTTTGACAATATTGAAATCAAATAATTATACAAAGGAGATCAGAAATCATGGGATACAGTGCCCGTCGTGGATTTACCAACGGTAAGGTGTCTGGCGCACAGCGTCAGGCTGAGATGCAGCAGAAAATCCAGCAGATGCAGGAGCAGATGAATGCTGCACAGGAGGCTGTGGAAGCCCAGGAATTCTCCGCCAGCGTGGGCGGCGGTGTTGTGGAAGCCCGGGTCAACGGCAAGAAGGAAGTTCTCTCCATTACGATTAAGCCCGAGGCTGTCGATCCCGAGGATGTGGAGATGCTCCAGGACCTGGTGGTCTCCGCCGTCAATGAGGCTCTGCGTCAGGCCGGTGAGGCGATGGACAAGGGTCTGGAGAGCGTCACCGGCGGACTGAACCTGGGTGCGTTCGGTCTGTAAGTTACCGTGTTGAAAAAAGAGCGGGGCCAATGGCTCCGCTCTTTTTGGAAGGAGTCACTGATGAAACGACAGCTACTGGCACTCATCCTGCTTTGCAGTCTGCTGACGGGATGCGGCGCAAAGCCGGTAACCCTGGCACCGGCTGAGGACTCTGCTCCGGCCATTGCCTATGTCCCGCTGGACGACCGCCCGGACAACGTGGAGCGGGTGGTCTATCTGGCGGAATCTCTGGGCTATACCCTGCTGATGCCGGAAACGGATGATTACCGGACCCGTCTGAGCGGCCAGCCCCTGAATGAAAACGGCACACAGTCCGGGGACCGGGCGGATCTCTATGAATGGGTGCTGGCCCAGGAGGCGGCCGGGTGCGACCGGTACATTCTCTCTATGGACCAGCTGCTCTCCGGCGGACTGGTCAATTCCCGCTCCATGGCCGACCATGAGGTCATCACCCTCTCGGATGGAACCGAGCTGACGGAGTTGGAACTGCTGGAGTCCCTGATTCAAACCCTGTCCGCTGACGAAAACAACCGGGTCTGGCTGTTGGAGAGCGTCATGCGTCTGGCCCCCACCGTGGGCTATGACCACTGGGACCTGGAAGGCTACAACGCCCTGCGCGCTTACGGCATGGAGGGCCGCCCCGTGCTGACCGGAGACGCCCTTACCGTGGAGGCCATTGAGGCAGACTACCGGCTCTCCGGCAGCGGCAGCCTGCTCGATCCCGCGGACTTTGGCCTGGAGCAGTGGGAAGTGGATGAATACCTCTCCGCCCGGTCCCGGAAGCTGGAGCTGTCCAGCCGAATGATGGAACTGGTGGACCAGCCGGAGTGCGCGCAGTTCCGGGTGCTGATCGGCATTGATGACTCCTCGGAGGAAGACAGCATCCAGAAAAATGAGATTGCCTACCTGCGCAGCCTGCTGCGGGAGGGGGATGCCCTGCTCTCCGGTGTGGATGATCTGGCTTTCAAAGTCGTCACCAAGCTCTACCTGGAAGAAACCAACTGGTCCGGCGCCAAGGTATCCGTCCGCTATTACGGCGGGATGGAGGACCAACCAGCCTGTGCCTATGACTATCAGCCCCTGGAGACCATCGTGGCTGAACATGCAGACTTCTTCGATCTCACCCTCACTTCCGCCGCGGAGGCAGAACTGAGTGTGCTGGTCCTGACCCAGCCTGCCGATGAGACCCAGAAAGCCGCTTATTACGATCAGCTGATTGACGACCTCAACAACTGCCGCCAGGCCAAGCAGCCTGTGATTCTGATTGATGCGGGCAACGGCCTGTACGGGACCGATTTCCACGATGCCCTGACAGAGCGGACCGAACTGGGCTGGCTTTTGAGCTACGCGGGCTTTTTGGACATGGCCATCGTCACCGGTACCGCGGTCAGCCACGGCATTGCCCGGTATGCGTTTCTCCAGTCCGGCACCCCCACCGCCGCCACGGAAAGCGCCTTCGCCAAAACTTTGGCAGACAGTGTCCTGAAGGATTTTTGCTATAAAAATGTTGTCCGTGAGGACATTCTGGCCTTCGTGCGCAACGATCTGGCCGGCAACCCCGACAACTTCTGGCAGCCCGACATCGACCGGGAGGCAATCCTGGCCCGGCTGAAATCCGGCATGACGGCCGAGACGGCTCCCGTCATTGAAAATCTGGAACACAGCAATTTCATCTCCGCCTATTCCTCCCGGCAGCCCTATGCGGAGCTGGGATGGGGCAGCATCACGCTGGACAATTACCGCTTCCCCTGGGACCGGGCGTTTGAAATCAGCATGGACATCCAGTTGGGGGATTTTACACAACCGCACCAACAGTTTCTCGGAATTTACTATCGTTAATCCTTCAATTCGCCGCACGGCCTTGCAGCTTGCAAGGCCGTGCGGTTTTTCTCTGCCCAGTCTCCCCCCCTTGACTTTTGTACGATTTCGTACTAAAATGCAATGGTACGATTTCGGACAATATGGAGGACATTGCGATGCAGCACACTCACGCACAACTCAAACGATATAACCACCTGCTGGGGGAGCTGGAAGCTGTTTACCATGACCTATCCTATCAGTTGGGCATGTCCGACAGTGTATCCAAAATTCTCTACACGCTCTGCTGCGAAGGCGGTCCCTGCCGCATCAGCGACATTTGTCTGTGCAGCGGGCTGAGCAAGCAAACGGTCAACTCTGCCCTGCGCAAGCTGGAGGCCCAGGGCCTCATCTATCTGGAATCCGCAGGCCGAAAGGCAAAAACTGTGTGCCTGACGGAAGCGGGAACCGGTTTTGCCCAGAAAACCGCCATGCGGATTCTGAACATGGAAAACGAAATTCTTGCCTCCTGGGCGCCGGAGGAAGTTGCCCAGTACATGGATCTGACGGAGCGGTTTTTATTGGCCTTGCGGGAGCGAGCCGCCAAGCTGTGAGCTTCCTCCCGGAAGCGCTGCCCAAAGATTTTGCATTTGATACAACGCGTATAGGCCGGCCCCATGTGCTGCCGGCCGGAAGAGGAGTCTATGATTCGCCTTTCCGACCATTTTTCTTATTCGCGCCTTCTGCGCTATACCCTTCCGTCCATCATCATGCTGGTATTTACCTCGATCTATGGAGTGGTGGATGGCTTTTTTGTCTCCAATTTTGTAGGAAAGACGCCCTTTGCCGCTGTGAATTTCATCATGCCGTTTTTGTTGATTCTGGGGTGTGTCGGGTTTCTGTTCGGCACCGGAGGCGGTGCCTTGATCGCCAAGACCATGGGCGAAGGCAAGCCGGAAGAAGCCAATCGCCTGTTCTCCATGCTGGTATGGGTGTCCCTTGCCTGCGGCATAATTCTGTCCGCAGCTGGTTTTCTGCTGCTGCGCCCCATCGCCGCAGCACTGGGTGCCCAAGGCGAACTGCTGGAGCAAAGCATCCTCTACGGGCAGGTCATTCTGGCTGCCATTCCTGCCTATGTACTTCAATTTGAATTTCAGTGTCTGTTTGCCACAGCGGAAAAGCCAAAGCTGGGTCTTTATGTAACCGTGGCAGCAGGCATGACCAACGTGGTGTTGGACGCTCTGTTTGTTGCAGTATTCTCCTGGGGACTCCGGGGCGCGGCAGCCGCCACTGCCCTGAGTCAATGCGTCGGCGGAATCCTGCCCCTCGTCTACTTTCTGCGCCCCAACACCAGCCGGCTGCATCTGACCTGGGCCAAACCGGATCGCCGTGCGCTACTGCGGGTCTGTCTCAACGGTTCCTCCGAACTGATGAGCAACATCTCCGCATCAATTGTAAGCATGCTCTACAACGTCCAGCTGCTCCGTTATGCCGGAGAAAACGGCGTGGCGGCCTACGGCGTTTTGATGTACGTCAACCTGGTATTCCAGGCTATTTTCCTGGGTTATTCTTTGGGCACCGCCCCGGTAATCAGCTATCACTATGGAGCCGGGCACACCGGCGAGCTGCACAGTCTGCTGAAAAAAAGTCTGATTCTGCTCTCTCTGTTCGCCGTCGCCATGTTCGCTGCCGCATTGCTGCTGGCTTCCCCCCTCTCGCGCCTCTTTGTGGGATATGACCCGCAGCTGCTGGCTCTGACCCTCCGCGGATTTTCCATTTTCTCGGTTTCCTTCCTGTTCTGCGGATTTTCCATTTTCGGCTCCTCGTTTTTCACCGCCCTCAACGACGGTCTGACCTCTGCTCTGATCTCTTTCCTGCGCACCCTGGTTTTTCAGATTGTCGCTGTTCTTGCCTTTCCCCCGCTCCTGGGGGTGGACGGCATCTGGCAGATCGGAAGAGCACACGTCTGAACTCCAGTCACATTCCTTTATCTCG
>CABUDN010000120.1 GCA_902490355.1 uncultured Oscillibacter sp. | reverse complement strand
CGACCACCGAGATCTACACTCTTTCCCTACACGACGCTCTTCCGATCTACGCTCTCCGATGCGCTGCAGCAAAATATGGATTTACAGGCAGTCTTTTCTGCCGTGGGCCGGACGTTTTCAGGAGAAGAAGACTGGACCGGCGCGGCTGAGGAAGTATATCGGGCTGTTTTTGAGCCGGAGGCAGGGGAAGCTCTGGAAACCGCAGCGCACAGCAGCGGCATCGAATTGAAAGAGAGCATACCGGGGGAGGCTGCCCTGAACCGGCTGCATACCTATTCCTCACAGGAAGAAGAGGCTCCGGCGGAGAACTCCACACCGGAACAACAGGTCTCCACATTGGCATACATTCTGTATTCCGATCAGAATCTGCCGGAGAATGTCAGTCTGGAGCAGGCTATTCTGGGATTTGATTACTGCTCTCCCATTTGCGGCACGCTTACCTCTCCCTTTGGGTATCGGGAGCATCCGGTGGAGGGGGAAGAGCGCTTCCACTATGGGGTGGATCTGGCGGCCAATACCGGGACGGAGATTGCCTGCTTTGCCGATGGAACAGTGAAGGCGGTGGGGGAGAGCAGCAGCTACGGAAAGTATTGCATTGTCGATCATGCCGGCGGCTATTCCACTCTGTATGCCCATTGCAGCAGAATTGTCACATCTTCCGGGGCGACGGTGTCGAAAGGGGAGAAGATTGCAGAAGTAGGGGAGACGGGTATCGCAACTGGTCCGCATCTGCATTTTGAGCTGCACAAAGATGGCGTATATCTCAACCCGATCTATTATGTTTCGACGGTTTAAAAGCGCGGTTCGGATTTCCCCCGGATTTATCCTGTTGCTTTTTTGGTTCGCTGCAGGAAATGGATGGAGTCTGCTGGGGACCATTTTGCTGGCGGCGGCGGTCCATGAGGCAGGGCACTGCCTGATGCTGCGGCTGTGCGGGGGAGAATGTACGGCTTTGCGGATCGGCGTTCTGGGGGCCGTTCTGGAAACCGGGAGTGCGCGCCTTCCCTATGGACGGGAGCTGCTGGTGGTGTTGGCAGGCCCCGGGGCCAATTGTCTGCTGGCTGCGGGAATGCGGGCATTTGGAACGGGGAGTGCCGGGGCAATGGGAGCGAATCTGGTGCTGGCACTGTTTAACCTGCTGCCGATCTATCCGCTGGATGGGGGAAGGGCGTTGTATCTGTGCACCGCCTGGGCAGCGGGTCCGGCAGCAGGTGCATGGGCTGTTCGCTGGATTGGAGGGAGCTTTGCGGTGGCGCTGTGCGCGGCAGCAGTTTGCCTGATGATGGTCACACAAGGAAGCTTGTGGCTGCTGCCGCCGGCAGTGGGCGCGGCTGCCGTTGCGGTACGATGTCTGCGGGGATATGAAGAGGAAGCGCTTCCAACCAGAGGATTTTTGTAAAATAATGCTTGCAATTGTACATTCCATGTGATACACTATCAGGGCTACAAAGGGCGGTCCTCTGTCGCGCACGGGCCAAGAGAGCTGCGTGCAGGTACATCTGCGGCATGAACGCCTATATTATAGGAGGAAGTATCCATGGATCTCATTAAGGAACTGAACAAGGAAACCCTGGCCAACGAGACGCCCCGCGTCGAGATCGGCGACACCGTGCGTGTGCACGTGAAGGTCAAGGAAGGCTCTCGCGAGCGTATCCAGGTTTTTGAGGGCACCGTCATTGCCAAGCGTCACGGCGGCATTGAGGAGACCATCACCGTTCGCCGCATTTCTTACGGCATCGGCGTGGAGAAGGTGTTCCCCGTCCATTCTCCTTCCATCGACACCATCGAGGTTGTCCGCAACGGTTCTGTCCGTCGTGCCAAGCTGTACTATCTGCGCGGCCGCGTGGGCAAGGGCGCCAAGATCAAGGAGAAGCTTTGATCCAAAGGATAAAGAGAGGCGATTGCCTCTCTTTTTTCTTGTCCAAATTCCGGGGTTTCGGTGGATTTTGGTTGCACGGAGTTGGAATGGTGTGGTATAATACGAATCTGTATGAGTATGTTACAGGTAGGTGATTCCATGCGCATCGACGTTTTGGGCGTCGGATTTGATAATGTGACGATGGAAGAGGCGATTGACCGGGGAATGGAGCTGCTGCACAGCCAGGGCTGCCATTATGTGGTGACCCCCAACCCGGAGATCGTGGAGGTCTGTCGGGAAAATCCCGCGGCCTGCCGGGCTGTCAACAGTGCGGATCTGGTGCTGCCGGATGGTGTGGGAGTCATCAAAGGCGCCCGTATGCTGGGTACGCCGTTGAAGGAAAAAACACCCGGCATTGAATTTGCCGCAGGTTTAATGGAACGGATGGCGCAGGAGGGAATGTCCCTCTATTTGCTGGGCGCCAAGCCGGGCGTGGCAAAGATGGCCGGGGAGAAGCTGGCCCAGGCCTATCCGGGACTGCGGATCGCCGGAACCCATGACGGCTACTTCCAGGAGGATGCGCCGGTGGTGGAGGAGATTCGCCAAAGCGGCGCGGATGCGGTGTTTGTCTGTCTGGGTGCGCCCAAGCAGGAGCTGTGGATGGAGAAAAACGGTCCGGCCACCGGGGCCCGGCTGCTGTGCGGCCTGGGCGGCAGCCTGGATATTTTTTCCGGTACCACGGAGCGGGCACCCAAGTTCTGGTCCGATCATGGTTTGGAGTGGCTGTACCGGCTGTGCCGGGAGCCCCGCCGGATCGGCAGGATGATGAAGCTGCCGCTGTTTTTGGTGCATGTGAAGCAGGAGAAGCGCCGCAGATGAATGGAAAGCTAATTGTATTTGAGGGCACGGACGGTTCCGGCAAGACCACGCAGACCAAACTGCTCTGCCAGCGGCTGGAGCGGGAGGGAATTGCCTACCGGGAAATTGATTTTCCCCGGTATGGAAATCCCTTTGCGGAGCCGGCAAAGCGCTATCTGGAAGGCGATTTGGGCAAGACGGCCGGAGAAGTGAATGCCTATGCGGCATCCATGCTCTTTGCGGTGGACCGCTATGCCTCCTACCGGCAGGACTGGGGTTCTTTCTACCAGGAGGGCGGACTGATTGTAGCCAACCGCTACACCACCTCCAATGCGGTGCACCAGGCCTCCAAGCTGCCGCCGCAGGAGCGCAGCGCGTTTTTAGAGTGGCTGTTCGATCTGGAGTACGCGCGTCTGGGACTGCCGCGTCCGGATCTGGTGGTTTATCTGGATATGCCCACAGAGATCACGGAGCGGATGATGCGCTCCCGGGAGGCCCAGACCGGAACCCATGCGGATATCCATGAGCGGGACGAGGCCTATTTGCGCCGGTGCCGGTCCAATGCCGCAGAAGTGGTGCAGGAGTGCGGCTGGAGAGTCATCAACTGTGCCGCGGGGGGAGAACCCCGCACGCCCCAGGAAATTCATGAAGAGGTGTACGGCATCGTCAAGGCGTTGCTCTGAGGGGCTGTCCCGGATGTTTCCATGCGCAGACGGAGCGCATTTGGCGCTCCGTCTGGCATAACGGTTTCAGCAGCACACGCCGCAGCCGTCATTGCGGGCGTTTCCGCAGCCGCAGCTGCCGGAACCCCAGGCGCTGCCGCCGCAGCAGCAGCAAATCAGGATGACGATGATGATGAGCCACAGGCAGGAACAGTCGTTGTTTCCGTTGTGAAAGCACATAGGATGGTCACCTCACTTCGAGATATTCTATGCGTCAGATTCCCCAAAGGGGGCCTGACCGTGGGAAAATTTTTTCAAAGACAAGAAAGTGGAATCCGTTTCGGCCACTGCCGGGGCGGAAAGGAATGGAGGTTTCGATGTCTGATTTTAAAAAGGGCGATACCGCCAGCTGGGATGCCGGTGAGGTGCGCCGTGCCCGCAGAGAGCAAGCGGGCCGCGAGGAAGGCACTGCCCGCCGTCGGCGCCGGCGCCGTATCAATCCGCTGATGTATCTTCTGTGCGTGCTGCTGATTTCCGCGCTTTTGGCGGGAATCGGCTGGCTGCTGATGTCGGATTTTTGCGCATTCAACCGGGGAACCATTACCAAGGTGACGGTGGAGGTTTCTGCTGAGGACAGCATGGGGGATATCGCGGACAAGCTGGAGGATGCGGGCCTGATTCGTTATAAATGGTTCTTCCGCCTCTTTGCAGCGCTCTATAATGCGGATGAACAGGTCGGTATGGGCACCTATGAGCTCAATACCGATATGGATTACCGGGCCCTGATCAACGGCATGCGCAGTTCCTCCGGAAATATGAATGCCGACACGGTACGGGTTACCATTCCGGAGGGCTATACCGTTTCCCAGACCATTGCCCTGCTGGCAAAGAATGGGGTGAATACGGAAGAGGCCCTGCTGGAAGCAGCCAAAACAGCGGATTTCGACTATGAGTTCATTGATAACGACTCGGAGGATATCAGCCGTCTGGAAGGCTATCTGTTCCCCGACACCTATGAGTTCTATGTGGGACATGATCCGGAAGGCGCGCTGGGCAAGCTGCTGAGCAACTTTGAGCGGAAGATGAATGAAGACCGGCTGGCCCAGGTGGAAGCTTCCGGATACAGCCTCGAGGAAATCATCACCATTGCGTCTCTCATTGAAAAGGAAACCGATGGCAGCGACCAGTCCATGATCGCCTCGGTCATCTATAACCGGATGGACAACCCCTCTTATGAGACGGCTGGCCTGCTGCAGATCGATGCGTCGCTGCTCTATGCCCTGCCGGATCACGAAGGTGCCATCACCAATGAGGACAAGGCAGTGGACTCTCCCTATAACCTCTACAAGTACAAGGGACTTCCTCCCACACCCATTGCAAACCCCGGTGAAGCCGCCATTGATGCCGCGCTGTATCCTTCCTCCAGCGACTACTACTATTACGCGCTGGGCAAGGACGGCAAGCACCACTTCTCCAAGACTTTGGCGGAGCACAACGCCTTCCTGAACAGTGACGACTATGCGGGCTGATCAGAGAAAGATTCCGGAGCTGTTGGCTCCGGCGGGGGATCCGGAGCGGCTGCGCATGGCCGTGCTCTATGGCGCGGACGCGGTATATCTGGCAGGAACAGACTTCGGTATGCGGGCTTTTGCGGGCAATTTTACACCCGAGCAGATGCGTGAGGCGGTGGACTTTGCCCACAGCCACGGCGTGCGGGTGCACTGCACGGTCAACACCATGCCCCGCAATGATGAAATTGCCCGGCTTCCGGAGCATTTGGAACAGCTTAACGAACTGGGTGTGGATGCGCTGATCGTGGCGGATTTGGGGGCGTTTACTCTGGCAGGGAAATACGCCCCCCGCTGCCAGCGCCACATCTCCACACAGGCCAGTATCTGTAATTATGAAACCGCCCGGGCCTGGTATGACCTGGGGGCCTCCCGGGTGATTCTGGCCCGGGAGGTGGGGCTGGCGGAGATCCGGGAGATCCGGGAGAAAACGCCGCCGGAGCTGGAGATCGAGGCTTTCGTCCATGGCGCCATGTGTGTGAGCTACTCCGGGCGCTGCCTGCTCTCCAATTATATGACCGGGCGGGATTCCAGCCGGGGCGCCTGCGCCCAGCCCTGCCGGTATCAGTACGCCCTGATGGAGGAAAAGCGTCCGGGGGAGTATTTCCCCATTGAAGAGGACGAGCAGGGCACCTACATTCTCAACTCCCGGGATATGTGCATGATTGACCATCTCCGGGATTTGACGGAGGCCGGGCTGTCCAGTTTGAAGATTGAGGGGCGGGCCAAGTCCGCCTACTATGCGGCCATTGTCACTGGAGCGTACCGCCACGGACTGGATGCCGTCGCCGCGGGGGAAGAGATCGACCCGGTTTGGCGGGATGAGGTGGAGCATGTGAGCCACCGGCCCTATTCCACGGGTTTCTACTACGGCCCGCCGGGACAGTACTATGCCAATTCCAGATATGTCAGGGAGTGGCAAGTGGTAGCACTTGTCGTGGATTGCGACCCGGAAGGCAATGCCACACTTTCCCTGCGCAACAAATTCCGCACCGGCGACACCGTGGAACTGGTGGGGCCGGACCTGCGTCCCTTTGCCATGACGGTGGGACAGATGCAGGACGAGACGGGCGCGGTTTTGGAAGAGCCGAGAACGCCCCAGATGATATTCCGTATGAAATTGCCGAAGGCCGTGCCGCCTTATACGCTGGTGCGGCATGCGGTGGAACTATCAGCGAAGTGAGGAGAAGAAGCGATGAACGCAGATGTTGTCATTGTGGGAGCCGGTCCTGCCGGTATCTTCACAGCCCTGGAGATGATCCGAAAGGGGAGCCGCCAGAAAATTGTGATGGTGGAGAAGGGACAGGCGGTAGAGAACCGGCACTGCCCCAAAGACAAGACCCACAAGTGCGTAAACTGCAAGCCCTACTGCCATATCACCACCGGATTTTCCGGCGCCGGCGCCTTTTCCGACGGCAAGCTCTCTTTGAGCTATGAGGTGGGCGGCGACCTGCCCACGCTGATCGGGGAGGATCTGGCTCAGGAGACGATCCACTATGCCGATCAGATTTACCTGGAGTTCGGTGCCGATGAGCATATCGAAGGTCTGGGCCACGAGGACGAGCGCAAGGAAATCCGCCGCCGGGCCATCCAGGCCGGACTCAAGCTGGTGGACTGCCCCATCCGGCACATGGGAACGGAAAAGGCGCAGGACATCTATTACCGCATTGAGCAGTATCTGCTGCAAAACGGTGTGGAGATGTATTTCGGCTACGAGTGCAGCAATTTGATCCTGGAAGGCGACGAGTGTAAAGGTGTTTCCGTTTCCAACGGAAAGACAGATCTGGAGATCTACGCCAAGCATACCGTGGTGGCGACCGGCCGCCGGGGAGCCGACTGGCTGGAAAAGCTGTGCGCCGAGCACAACATTGCCCATGCCCCCGGCACGGTGGACATCGGTGTACGGGTAGAGGTGCGCAACGAGGTCATGGAGACCGTCAACCGGGTGCTTTACGAGTCCAAGCTGGTGGGCTATCCCAAGCCCTTCAAGAACAAGGTGCGTACCTTCTGCCAGAATCCCGGCGGCTTCGTCAGCCAGGAGAACTACGACAACAACCTGGCTGTGGTCAACGGCCATTCCTACAAGGAGAGAAAGAGCGACAACACCAACCTCTCCATTCTCTGCTCCCACAATTTCTCCGTTCCGTTCAACCAGCCCATTGCCTACGCCCAGAAGGTGGGCGAGCTGACCAACATGCTGGCCAACGGTCAGATCCTGGTGCAGCGCTTCGGCGATATTCTGGACGGCAAGCGGACGTGGCAGAAGGAGCTGGCGCAGTCCAACATCCGGCCGACCCTGCCCGACGCCGTGGCGGGCGATATCACGGCCGCCATGCCCTACCGGGCCATGATGAACATTATCAATTTCATTCAGGCCATGGATTACGTGGTGCCGGGCTTTGCCTCTTATGAGACGCTGCTCTATTCTCCCGAGCTGAAGTTCTACTCCAACCGGGTGAAGATGGACACCGATTTCAATACCAGCCTCAAGGGTCTGCACTGCCTGGGCGACAGCTCCGGCTGGACCCGGGGACTGATGATGGCATCCATCATGTAGTTGCCCGTAAAGCAACCAGGAAACTTGTTGAGAAGGCGTGCGGCCCAGGCTGA
>CABUDN010000119.1 GCA_902490355.1 uncultured Oscillibacter sp. | reverse complement strand
CCTCGTAGCCGTACGCACTGCGGTAAAACTCCTCCTTCTTGAACGCAGCGAAGAAGGATTCCATCACGGCATTATCATGGGGCGTTCCCGCTTTGGAGAACGACTGTGTGATCTTTAACTTTTTCAGCAGCTGACGGAATGTATGGGATGTATATTGACTGCTCTGGTCGCTGTGGAAGATCAAATTTTCTCCCGGCATTCGGATGTCGTAGGCCATTCTGAGTGTCGCTGTAATCAGCTGTGTACTGTTGCGGGTGGATATTTTATGGGCAATTACTTTTCTGGAATATAAATCAACAATAGCGCAGAGGTAATAATACCGATCCTTCAGTTTCATGCAGGTAACATCGCTGACCCAAACACAGTTCGGAGCCTCTGCATGAAATTGTCGCTGTAAAATGTTAGCCTTCCGCTCGTAGCTGTTGGATTTTTTCCACTGTCGTTTAGAGGTGGTGGATACGCTGCTCAGCCCCATCTCACTCATAAGTTCCCGTACCAATGTTGTGCCAGCTCGATAGCCTCGCTCATGAAGCACGGCACAGATCTTCTCGCTCCCGAATGTCTGTCTGCTTTCCTCAAAGATTTTCTGAATTGCCGTTCGTAGCTCTTCCCGATGTTTGGCATAGGAGCTGTTGCCCCGTTTGTTCCGTTTGATGTGGTTGTAAAAGGTTCCCCTCGGAACATCCAATGCTTCGCAAAGAACATGGACACTAAACTGGCCATAGAACGGCTCCAATACCGCAAGCTTCTCCTGCGTTGTCGCGTTGGCGATCGCAGGGATAGATTTCAGAACCGCAATGATTTGCTCCTGCTTTTCGCAGCGGCGGAGAAGACTGTCGAACTCTTTTGGGGTAACTGTACGGGTGCTGTTCTTGGATTCAACAGGACGATAAGCCTGAATCCAACTGTAAAAAGTGCTTCTGGAAATCTGGTGTTCCTGACAGATCTCTGTAACAGTCTTGCCGCTGTAATATAGGCTGACCAATGTTCGCTTTTCTTCCTCACTGTAACGCATTATGTGATCTCCTTTCACTTTTTCACCGTTTATGGTACTTTAAGTGTATAGAGAGTTCACAAAACACGGCAATAGATCTTTCAAAT
This sequence comes from uncultured Oscillibacter sp., assembly GCA_902490355.1. Lineage (GTDB taxonomy): Bacteria > Bacillota > Clostridia > Oscillospirales > Oscillospiraceae > Oscillibacter. Next base: position 6,472 of record CABUDN010000119.1, on the reverse strand, counting down.
ATAAAGATTAAAATCCGTACATGTGCTGAAACGCAAATGCTTTATATTGATAAAGTTATTTTCCTTTGATACAATTATCCGGAAAGATTTATTCGTAAAGATTTGATAGCAAAAATGGGTTATTTGCGTGGCTCAAAGTCTATTAGCAAGGTGAATACGCTATGAGTAGATATTTGTTCGATGAAATGGCAATCGAACGCGATGTTGTGTGTCTATTAAGCATAATAAATGCGAGTGAAAAAAACCATGATCTATTGTCAGAGTATCTTCCGGGAACGGGCATATTTTATACTGAATGGAAGCTAATTCAAGAACTGCTGATTGGAACGGCGGTAAAACTTCGCTTAATTGACGAACTATTCAGAGCGGCAGGAAAAACTATTTCCTATCCAATTAGTAGTGTTGGGCAATTGACTTCAATTCCTGGTGAGGATAAAGTTGATTTATCTTTTAGAGAGGCCTGCAACAAAATTATCCATGCAAAGGATTTTGTACCGCAGTCAAAAGTTTCTAAAATTATTTATGATTATGAAGATAGAGTGTATCTTCCGTTTATTAAACTTGATGGAAAAAAGGGAAAATCAAGTTGGAATGTCATTATTGATATCGGGAAGTATTGCATTTGCGCCTTAACACTTCTGGATGCCTATGATATGAGCGAGGTCTATTCAAGAACGGGAGAACTCTGAGTCAGTGTAAATTTCTGACTTTATTTTTAGAAATGGAAAATCATTATTGGTGCATCTATAGTGTTGCGATGTTCCAAAAAGAAGGACACGCCTAGGCGTGTCCTTCTTTTTGGGTTTCGCCGCCCGGAGGGCGGCTCCACTCTTTTGATTACAATGCTCGGGCGAAATGAATTCGCCCTCCGCCAAGGTTTTGGGCCATCGGCCCAAAACGCTTGTACGGCGCACAGGCACCGCCCCACTGTGTGGGGCCCCGGCCCTGTATGTCCTCAAAACTGTTCACCCGTTTCACCTAGTCGCAAAGTCCGCTTTGCGGCCGCGTTTTTTATGCTTACACACAAAAAGCGGCATCCAAGCCATCCACCATCTCCAATAAACAAACGTCAACGGCGACGATGATTGTCCCGTTTTTCTCCGGCGGACGGTGCCTGTCCGAGTGATTCCCGTTTCCTGTTTTAGAGAGAATCCAAGGGCCCCGCAGGCTCCCATTGATCCGGATCAAACCGCTTCCTCTTGCGTTTACAGGCCATGCGTGGTATGCTTCTGCCGTGGCCCGGCCAATGCCGCCCCAGTAAATCAGATCGGAGGAACGAGTGCATGTACGACGAATTGACGGAAGTGGACATTCAGAAAATGCAGGCCGAAATAGACCATCGGGTACGGGTCCTGCGCCCTCAGCTCATTGAAGAAGTCCAGACCGCCCGGGCCTTCGGCGACCTGAGCGAAAACTTTGAATATAAATGCGCGAAACAGGCGAAAAATCGCAACGAAAGCCGGATCCGCTATCTGGAGCGGATGATCCGCACCGCCAAGGTGATTCAGGTGCCCCAAACCCAGGAGAACACTGTGGGACTGTTTGATAAGGTCACGGTGTTCAACGAGATGGTAAACAAAGAGATGGTGCTGCGGATTGTCACGACGCTGCGTCAGGATGCCCTCAAGGGCCTTATCAGCAAGGAATCTCCCGTAGGCAAAGCCCTGATGGGCCACCGGGCCGGAGACCGGGTGCGGGTGGATGTCGGTCCCGACACCCATTACTTTATGGAAATCCGATCCATTGAAAAAGGCGAGGATGACGCGTCTTTGGATATCAGCGCATACTGACACCCACGATACAGCCGGCACACTCGCCGGCCAAGGAGGTTTTCACGATGCTGTTCATTTGCTACCCCAAATGCTCCACCTGCCGCAAGGCTCAGGACTGGCTGGATGCCCACGGCATTGCCTATACCCTGCGCGACATTAAAACCGACCGACCCTCGGCAGAGGAACTGCGGGGCTGGCAGGCCCGTTCCGGCCTGCCTCTGCGGCGGTTTTTCAACACCAGCGGACTTCTCTATAAGTCCCTGGAGCTCAAAGACAAGCTTCCGACCATGGATGAAGACGCTCAGCTGGAACTGCTCGCCAGCGACGGCATGCTGGTCCGCCGTCCTCTTCTGGTGGGAGAGTCCACCGTCCTGGTGGGATTCCGCCAGGCAGAGTGGGAGCAGGCCCTTTTATGATGCCGCGTCTGGATTTCGCCCCCCTGGACGGCATCACCAAGGTGGTTTTCCGGCGGGTATGGCACCGGCACTTCGGCGGTGCGGACCGGTATTTCATTCCCTTCTTTTCCCCTACCGACCAGCACATTCTCACCCAGCGAGACCGGCGGGAGCTGGACCCGGAGGCCAACGACGGATTGCCCCTGGTGCCCCAGGTGATGACCCGTCGGGCACCGGACTTTCTCTGGGCAGCGGAATTGGTGGAACAGATGGGCTACCAAGAGGTCAATCTGAACCTGGGCTGTCCCTCCGGCACCGTCACCGCCAAGGGCAAGGGCTCCGGATTTCTGGCAGATCCCGACGGGCTGGACCGCTTTTTTGACGAAGTATTTTCCCACGTTCATCTGCCGGTATCGGTCAAAACCCGGCTGGGAATCCAGGACCCGGCGGAATTCTCCCGGCTGATGGAGATCTACAATCGCTACCCCATTGCCTGTCTGACCATCCATCCGCGGGTGCAAAAGGAAAAATACCGGGGTCCCGTGCACCGGGATGTATTCTATGAGGCCCTTTGCCAAAGCCGCAACCCGGTGTGCTACAACGGAGATCTGCGAACCGTGGAAGAGGTGGAATCCCTGCGCCGCGAGATCCCGGATCTGAATGCTCTCATGATCGGCCGGGGCGCAGTGGCGGATCCCGCTCTGCTGCGCAAGCTTCGCGGCGGCGCTCCTGCCACCCGGGAAGAGCTCATGGCCTTTACCAGGGAACTCTATCAATCTTACCAGGACTTCTACGGGCAGGCTGCCACAGCCTCCCAGCGGATGAAGGAAGTCTGGTTCTATCTCATCCACCTGTTTGAAGGCGGCGAAAAGCTGGACAAGCAGCTGCGCCGGTCCCGCGGTCCTGCGGCCTACGAGGCCCTGGAAGCCGCCATCTTTGCTCAGCTTCCCCTGCGGGATCACAGCGAAGGCGCGCTCATTTGAAGAATATTACACCGCGCCGCAGGTGCCGAACAATCGGACATCCACGGCGCGGTGTTTTTTCAGTTTTTGCTCAGCCGCAATATTCGTTGAACGCGTCGACAATGTCGTCGCAGTTTTCATGCACCACCATCATCACATAGTTTCCGTTGGAAACCACCCGGCTGCTGTTGGTCCACAGCTCCGTAGGACCGGGATACCAGGCACCGCTCTCCGCCATATAGTCCACCCGGCTCTGGAGAATCGACTTGACCGTCTCCACATCGCTGCTGTTGGACACCTCCACCAGGCAGAACTCGCCGTTATTCATGCTCATCATGGTGCCCATGATCAGACACTGCTTGGTGTCCACATCACTCATTCCAGGATAGTAGCTGTCCAGGATCTCTCCGCTGAAAGCCTGGAGCGCCTGGAACTCATAGGTGCTGGTCATGTCGTCATAAAAAGCCTGCAGATCCACGGAATTGCTGGAAGTATTATCAGTGGGCTTCTCCGGCTTTTGCTCCGGCTTCTCGGCGGCGGGGTTCTCCCAGCGGCAGCGCACAACGCAAGTGGCGGTGTGATCCCCGGCGGTAACCGTGATCTGAGAAGTACCCGGCGCCACGGCCGTCACCGTGCCGTCCTCCGCCACGGTGGCCACAGCAGGATTGCTGCTGGCAAACACAGGCGAATCCTTCGCGCCGGTGACCTTGAGGCGATAGGTGCTGCCCTGTGTGAACAGAGTGAAATCGGTCCGGCTGAGCGTGATCCCCTCCTGCGCCTGCGGCGTCTCCTCTTCCGGAGCGGGCTGCTGCTCATCGGGCTGTTCCTCCGGCATCTGCTCTCCATCCGTTTCCGGTTCCGTCTCCTCCGGAGCGCCCTCTTCCGGGGTCGTCTCCTCGGGCGCGGTGTCCTCCTGTTCGGTGGAGTCGGTCTGTTCATTTTGGATGTTCTCCGCATCATTCTCCGGATCAGACTTCTGACCGCCGCAGGACGCCAGACTCAGCATCAAGGCCAGCGCCGTCAGCAGGGCAAATAACTTTTTCATGGTGTTCCTCCTCTTGGCCGGATCCCCCCGGCTGTTTGTGGAATTAGACGGGGGAGACTGGAAAAAGTTCCGCCTGAAAAAAAGTTTTTTCGCGCCTGCAACAAATCCTCGCCACCAGGTGTATGGAAGATGAAGCGGCAATCCGCCGCTTTCCCTCAGGTTTTCAAATTTGAAAGGATGGTTTTTATGAAATGGTTTCGTTCCCTGCTGATGGCCCTGGCCCTGACAGGAGTCCTCTGTGCGTCTGCCGGTGCCTATACCGGCACCTTCCCCGTGGAGGCAGACGGGCAGTCCACCGGTGTCAACGCCTGTCTCATGGTTCCCCTGCGGGCCGTGGCGGAGCCCCTGGGCTTTACCGTCACCTGGGATGACGGCGGAGTCCTGGTGGACAACGGCACCCTGCATACCCGGGTGGTAATCGGACAAGACCGCTATACCCTCACCACCAGCAGGGACGGTCTGGTGGGGATGAGCGCCCCCTTCTCCCTGGGTGCCCCGCCGTACGTGGCAAACGGCGTTACATACGTCCCCGTGGCCCTCTTTGACGCTCTGTTGGGCGAAGGCGCCGTCACGGTAACGGATTCCGGCACCATCTCCATTCAGGCCCCCTCTGCCGGCAGCACCTCCCTGGCCAATCCTTTCACAGAATACGACACACTGGCACAGGCGGAAGCCGTCGCCGGCTTTTCCCTGCAGATGCCGGACCGTATTCCCAACTGGATGGACTCCATGTGCTTCCGGGCGGCAGAAAACGCCATGATCGAGGTCATCGTTCAGGGCGGCGATCAGGAACTGCGCATCCGCAAAGCACCCGGCAGCAGCGATATCAGCGGCGACTTCACCGCCTACGAATGGACGCAGACTGTAGATGCCGACGGCATCACCCTGGAGCTGCGCGGAGATGGCGACTGCGCCCGGGTTGCCATTTGGACCCGGGACGGGTATACTTTTTCCATCACCACCAACGCGGATCTCACCCCTGAGGCGATGACGGCGATGGCGGAATCCGTGGCGTAACATTCCGCCGGAAGCGCTTCCCGCTCTCCGGCGCAGCAAGGAGGGCTGTGCGTTGATCCAATTTCTCCCCGGGGCGCGGCCGCTGCCGCAGAGCCTGGCAGCGCATCTGTACACCCGGATTTTGATGCTCCTTCCCGCCAGGGAAACGCCCGTCTCCGCGCGGTCCGCGGCCCTGGCAGAACACGCTCTTTGTACCTACGGGCAATCCGTTCTCCGTCTGGCCTACTCCTATCTGCGCAACCAGTCGGACGCGGAAGACATCCTGCAGGAAACCCTGGTGCGCCTGCTGCGCAGCGCGCCGGAGTTTGAGACGCAGGAGCATGAAAAGGCCTGGCTGCTGCACGTGGCAGCCAATCTGAGCAAAAACCGCCTGCGTTACAACCGCCTGCGCCGCACAGATCCTCTGGAGGAAACACTCATCGCCCAGGAACGGCCGGATCTGGCCTTCGTCTGGGAGGCGGTATCGGCTCTTCCGGTACGCTGGCGGGAAGTGCTGCACCTGTTCTATCAGGAGGAGTATTCCACCGCGCAGATCGCCCGGATTCTCTCCCGGAAGGAGTCCACCGTCCGTTCGGATCTCCATCGGGCGCGCATCCGGCTCAAGGAGGTGCTTCAAGACAACTATGACCTATCAGAAGGCCTATAACGAGATCATGTCTCACATCACGCTGAGCGCTCCTGCCCAGGAACGCATCCGGCAGAGGCTGCGGACGGAGGTCTCCCGGTCCCCCCGGCACTCGGTCTGGCGGGCCATGCTGCCTGCGGCGTGTCTGGCTCTCATGCTCACTGCCGGTATTTTCCTGGCGCTTCCCCGCCAGACATCCACGCCGCCAACCGGCTCCGTCTCCAGTGGGGGATTACAGATCCAATCCGCTTCCTCGGCGGAGGAACTGAGTGAACTGGTGGGCTTTTCCGTCCCGGAGCCGGAAGATGTCCCCTTCCCTGTCACCCAGACCGCATACACCGCTCTGAGCGGGAACACCGCACAGATCCGCTGCTCCGGCGACACCCAGGACATGACTTTCCGGATGACTCCGGGGAACGAAGACCCTTCCGGAGATTATACCGACTACCCCGCCTCCCGGGAAATTGCCGTTAACGGAGTCACCGCCACCCTTCGCGGCAGCGGGACCGACTGGTCCCTGGCCGTCTGGTCTGACGGCGGATACACCTGCTCCCTGCGGTTCTCCTCCCCCATCGATTTGGACTCCTTCACACGAACTCTGGAGGGGCTGCTCTAAACCAAAACCGGCCGGTGACAGATCGCCACCGGCCGGTTCT
>CABUDN010000118.1 GCA_902490355.1 uncultured Oscillibacter sp. | reverse complement strand
CGAGATAAAGGAATGTGACTGGAGTTCAGACGTGTGCTCTTCCGATCTGAGCCTGGCGCAGATCCGGCGGGGAAATCAGCCGGACGCCGGGGCCTAAGTACAAAAGCCGCCGCAGGATCTCGCTCCGGTCAAACCGGTAGTACCGGAAGCTGACATAAAAGCAGTCCTCGGAGACCTGGCGGGTCCGCTCAAAGAGCTGGTTTTCCAGTACCAGAAAACACCGCTCCAGCGTTCCCCGGGTCCTGCGGACCTCCAGCACCACCGGCTCCGGTTCCAGCAGGCGGTCCATGGCGGCCTCCACTTCCCCGTCCTCCACGCCGGAGGGCCCCAGGAGCCGGATCTCCTCCAGATTGTCCAGACGGGCCTTGATGGTGCGGGATTGTCCGGGATCGTAGAGGATCACCCACCAGCGCCGGTCATAGGCGCTGTATTCCAGCTTCCAGGGCAGGGCTTGGGCCTGCCGGGGGATGGTCTGGTGATCCCGGGAGTAATAGGTATAACGAATCAGCCAGCGCCGCTGAGCGGCTTTGAGCAGGGTGCGGAAGCCCTCCGGCCCTGGATGCTGGGGAAGGGGTTCCCCGGCAGGGGCATACCGCTGGACGGACGGCGGAGCCGGTGTCCCGGCGCACAGGGCGGCCAGGCGTTCCCACAGTGCCGGTTCCAAAAACAGCTGGGATTCCGGAATCTGAAGCAGGGCGGCAAGCGTGCTCCGTTCCGCGGCGCTCAGCGGCAGTCTGGGAAGCGCGCCTTCGGCCGTCAGGCGGTATCCGTCGGCAGTCTGCTCCAGGAATCCGGCCCGGCACAGCGGCTGAATCACCTGGTCGGCGTAGTCCAATCCCCATTGCTGGGCCAGGGCCTGCACCTGATTGGAAGAGAGCGCGGCGGACTGAAGCTGCGAGAGCAGATCCAGCGCAAACTGCAGCGCCCGGCTCTGATATTTATTGAACAGTTTCATCGCATGCTCCCTCCGCTGCCTGACGCATCAGCACAAGATCCTCCCGCAGCCTCTGATCCAGCGTGTGGGCGCCCGGCAGCACTTGCAGCCACGGCGCATAGGACCGCAGCAGGGGCAGCAGTTCCAGAGGATCGTTGACCTCTGCTTCGTAATAAATGCCGTCCTCCCGCTCCACAATCCGGCCCAGCCGGATTTCCCGGGCAAACTGATTCTGCAGGCCCGGTGCGGAGGAAAAGTTCAGCCGCGCCCGGACCAGCACCGGTTCCCCGGCGGGCATGGCGCCGGAGCAGCCGCAGCGGGCAAACCGGGCCGTGACGGCCTGCCGGGCTTCCTGCCACTGTTCCGGCGGCACTGCGGGCGCCGGTTTTACGCTGCGGATGCCGCTTACCCGGCGGATCACAGGACCGCGCTGCTCCATGGAGAGCACATACCAGCGGCCAAGCCGCATGTCGATCCGCAGGGCGATGGGCAGGCACTCGACACTCCCCCGCCCCATGGTGATCACGGCGCCCCGGCGCGCGGCAATGAGCTCCTGCAATTGCCAGACAATGTCCTCATCAAAGACGCAGGCGCTGACATTGTGGCGCAGCAGCAGGGACTGCGCCGGGAGCGGCAGTCCCCTGCGGTGCATCTCCCGCTCCGCGCTGCGCCGCAGAAAGCTGGCGGCCACCCGGGGATACGCCGTTCCGGCGGCAAAGCGGACAAACTGTACCAGTGCTTCCAGCTCCTCGTTTTCCAGCTGCCGCAGCCAGTCATGGGCAAGGGCAAACGTGCGGCCCTGCTTCTGGAGGTATCCGTACTGTTCCAGCTCCAGGACCCGGCGGCGCACCCGGGAGTAGCAGTCCGACTCCTCATCGTCACAGTGGAGCTCCGCACTGCGCCGCAGCTGCTCCAGCGTTCGGGGAGAAGCGGCCAAAGCGGCCAGCAGAATCAGCAGCTCCGGAAGATCGGTTTCGGTATCCAGGGCGTGAAGGAGATAGGAATCCGTCATGCGGTTTTCTCCGCTGCCCTCATATGTGCGGACAAAGCGCGGATATTTCCGCCCGTCCCGCCAAAGGGCTGCCTGTTCGCTGTCGGGGAAGATGGCCCGGATCAGCTTCATGCCGTAGTCATAGTCCTTGGCACTGCCGATGCCGGAACGGGCAAAATCCTCCCGGCTGAAAAATCCATATAAGTAGATGTGACTCAAAAACCGGCGGATTCGGTTATAGTCCCGGACGCCTCCCATCTCCGGCATGGCAGCGCTCCTTTCTCCAATTGCTGGGACAACGGTACAGGAATCAGACTGAAGTGAATATACAGATAATAGTTTAAGCCTGTACGGTACGTCCGTCAAGGGCGGCGGGCGGCGGTGGAGGGAACGCGATTCCGGATTTCTACACTTTTTGAAAAAACGCAGGCCTCACGCGGGATATACTGTGCTCATCCGTTGAAACAATGTCTGTGGAGTGGAAATAAAGGAGGAATCTGCAATGAAAAAGACATATTTGCAGCGCGCGGCTTCTGCGCTGATGGGTGCGATGCTGCTGGCCGGTATTTTGGGAACCCCGGCGGCAGCGGTGCAAAAACAAGTGGACGCCTACGGCCGGGATTTTACCCGGGTGGAGGGCGGCACCTATTTCAGTGAACGGACCGGGGAGTCGACCTACCGGGAACGGATCCATACGTATGTCTGTCCGGAAAATAACAGCGGCAAGCACATCCTGGAATATCACAAGGAGGCTCCCACCTGCACGGAGGGGGATTATAACGCCTACTACTGCGTGCTGTGCGGAGAGCGGGAGCTGAATGTGGAGTTTCCGGCGCTGGGGCATGCGTATACCGATACGGTGACCACGCCGGCCACAAAAGAAGCGGCGGGGGTGCGGACCTATACCTGCTCCCGCTGCGGCGATACCTACACGGAGGAAATTCCGCCTCTGGAGAGCGGCACCGAAGAGGACGCCGGCTCCGCGGAATCGCAGGAACCCGGCGGCGAGGAGGCGGACAGCTGCCCCCACAACACCTGGTATTACGATACCGAAACAGCGACCTGCACCCGCGAGGGGCGGTGGCTGCGCACCTGCAAGAGCTGTGGAAAAGTGGAAGTGCTCAAGACCACGGCCAAGCTCTCCCATGCGTATACCAGTGACGTGACGGTGCCCGCCACGGAGGAAGCGGCAGGGGTGCGGACCTATACCTGCGCCGCCTGTGGGGAGACCTATACGGAAGAGATCCCGCCTCTGAACGGCGCAGCGGGCTCCGGCGCCCAGGAGGGGAGCTGTACGGAGCACATCTGGCGGTATGAGTCCGTACCGGCGACCTGCACGGAGGACGGAAAGTATGAGCGGACGTGCCTGCAGTGCGGCGCGTGTGAAGTCACAAAAGTCCTGCCGGCCCTGGGGCACCACGATGTCGTGCAGCAGGTGATCCGGCCTGCCACTGTGGAGCAGGAGGGCGAACAGCTTTGCCGGTGCTCCCGGTGCGGCGACGTGCACACGGTGGCAATTCCCCGTCTGGAGGAGAGCCCGGCCGCTGCAGCCACAGGTCTGCGCGACAGCGGCAGCACCGAGCTGGAAAAGCTCTCGCAGGCAGAAATCGAGGAGCTGCTGGAGCAGGCGCCGCTGCAGTATGAAGGAAACATGTTTGTGCAGACACCCTCTGCCCGTGTTCCCTTCTCCAGCGGAACCGTAGAAAAAGATGCGCTGCAGGCGGCGGCGGACCGGCTCAACGCTCTGCGCCGCATTGCGGGACTGCCCGCCGTGGAGCTGGATATGGAGCTCAGCCGCTCCGCGCAGTACGGTGCGGTGATTCAGGCGGCCCAGGGGAGTCTGGATCATTATCCCGATCAGCTTCCCGGCATGAGCGATGACTTTTACAAAGAGGCCCGCAGCGCCTCGTCCACCAGCAATCTCAGTGCGGGATACACGCTGGTGGGATCTGTGGACAGCTGGATGGAGGACAGCGACGCGTCCAACATCGCCGGTGTGGGTCACCGCCGCTGGCAGCTCAATCCCGTGCTGGGGAAGGTGGGCTTTGGATTTGCCCTTGGAGAAGGCGGCTACGGGGCCTATGCCGCGGAAAAGGTCATGGACAAGAGCGGCAGCGGCTGTGCATATGACTTCGTTTCCTGGCCTGCCTCCGGGAATTTCCCCGAAGAGCTGATGGATGGGCGGACCGCCTGGAGCGTGACGCTCAATCCGGAGCTGTATGCAGATGCAAACAAGGCGTCGGTCACCGTCACCCTCACCCGGGAGGAGGATGGCCGGACCTGGACCTTCCGGTCAGGCAGCAGCGATGGATTTTTCAGCGTCTCCAATGCCGGATACGGCACCGGCTGCTGCATCATCTTCCGGCCGGACGGTGTGGAGACCTATGACGGGACCTATACGGTCCAGATCCGGGGGCTTCAGGCGCGCAACGGGCAGGACGTTCCGGACTTTACCTATGAAGTGACGTTCTTTGGGGGACGGCAGGCAGAGAACGATGCCCGTCCGGAACAGCCCGCTGTGCCCGGACAGGAGAACACCGTGCCGGGACAGGCGGGACAAGAGCAGTCCGGCGAGAGCGCGCAGCAGCCGCAGCAGACGCATACGTTCCGGGATGTACCGACTGCCCACTGGGCCCATGGGGCCATTACCCGGGCAGCCGATGCGGGAATCGTCAACGGATACGCCGACGGGACCTTCCACCCTTCCGCCACGGTGACCAATGCCCATTTTGACGCCATGCTGGCCCGGGCGTTCTTCCCGGAGGAGCTGGGCCGGTATGGCGGTGCGTGGTGGCAGCCGGGAACCTTCGTCTGCCGCGACCAGGGAATCCTGACGGGGACCGCAATGGAGCGGGGATATCTGGAGTCGGGCAGCTGGGAGGGCACGCTGAACACGCCGATCACCCGTCTGGATATGGCCCAGATGCTCTACCGCCTGCTGGCGGCGCTGGAGGTGGAGCTCCCGGATGCCCAGACGCTGGAGAAGGCCCGGCTTGCGGTGGGAGACTGGGAGGCCATTCCCGAGAGCTATCGGCAGGCCGTGTCGGTGTGCTACGCCCTGGGCCTGCTCAACGGTCAGGCGGATGGAACCTTCGGCGGCAGCAACTGCATGAACCGGGCGCAGGGCTGCACGGTGATCGTGCGGATGGCGGACTACCTGGCGGCACAGGCGTAACGTGCCGTGGGGGAAACCGCCGCCGTGAGAGAGAAAGCCCCCTCCGCTTGATAGCGGAGGGGGCTGGGTTCCTGTTCAGTTGGTCAAAATGGTGTAGCCCACCGTGCGGTAGTTTTTGTCCAGGAGCAGCAGATACGCCCAGGTGGTTTTTCCGCCGCTCTGGGGCTGGAACTCCTCCAGATCGTCGATGGATTTGCAGAAGCGCTCCTTTCCTGCGGACTGTTCCCGGCTCCACATGCCATAGTGCTGTACTGCCTGAGAAAATGCATCATTGTCGGTAAGATAGAAGCTGTCGATGCACCAGACTGCGCCGCTGGTTTCCACCTGCTCGGGAGCGATATATTGGGGCAGTGAGGTCTGCGCAAAGTCCCGCTTTTGCTGCTCATAGAGGCTGGAGAAGTCGTAGTCGTACAGAGTGATCTCCATGCGCCAGGTATCCCCGCCCACAGGGGTGGGCTGGCCGATGAAATAGCCGCACAGGGTGGTGGGGCCGCTGTAAAGCAGCAGGACCCGGAAGGGAATCCGCCCATTCTGCACGGAAAAGCGGCCGGAGCTCTGCTTCATGGAACGGGTGCCGTCGGAAGCCACCAGCCAGGCCATCTGGTCGCTGACCTTGAGAAATTCCTCGATACTGCCCAGGTCGGGCATGCCCCGGAACTCCATGAACTGGGCCTGGGGGACCACCTGCTGCACCTGCTCCAGGGTAAGGGTGCAGTACTCGCCGTCCGCCGTCAGGTCCAGGGATACGGTGTCAGGCGAAGCGGAATGGTTGGAAGCCGTCAGGTCCAGGGCGGCGATCCGCTCTCCGTCGGTGATGGTCACATAACCGAGAGACTGCATATTGTCATTGAGGAGCAAAAACGTCAAGGGCCGCTCCGGCGCAGCCCACCGTGCGCTGTTGGGCAGGTCCGTGATGGGCATGCAGAACCGGCTCATATAGGGCGAGGTGACCCGGCTCCACAGACTCTGGAACTTCAGGCGCTGGTAGAAGCTGTTCTGCTCGTAAAACTGATCCACCGGCTCGATGTACCAGGCTGCGCCGCAGGAGGCGATGTCCTCCTGGGAAATCTCCGGCAGCTGGGGCGCGGCCTGATAGCCTGCAGCCTGCTCCTCATACAGGGGCGTGAAGTCATAGTCGCACAGGGTGATCTCCATGCGCCACTGCCCGTTGCCCAGCTTCTCCGGAGCGCCGACAAAGTAGCCGCACAAGGTGGTAAAGTCCCGATAGAGCAGCAGGGTGAAGATATGGTCCTCCGAGAGGTTCCAGGTGGCGGAGATGTGTCCGCCCTGCTCCTGCCCCTGGGAAGTGACCAGCCAGGCCATGTGGAGACTGTCTTTGACGTATGCCTTGACATCCCCGCCCAGATCCGGCATATAGCCGCCGAAGTTGAAAAAGTCCATTTCCGGCACCAGCCGGCGAAGCTGTTCTTCGGTAAACTCACAATTTCCGCTGCTGTCCTCCTGCACGATCAGCTCCACGGTGCCCAGGGGGACAATGTCGGTGTCTGCTGCTTGGCCGCCCTGGCCGGTGGAGTCCATCATGGTATAGCCCAACAGCTGATAGTCCGCATCCAGGAACAAGAAGCAGCGCCACCGGTCGTCCCGCGGAAGCCGGTCCATCAGCCGGTCCATCTCCCGGCAGTGCTGTTCCACATAACCGGAGGTGTACTGGGCCCAGAGGTGATAGGCCTGGGAGTCGCCGGGCAGCAGCGTGGGTCCCCGGCCGGTGTTGTAGCCGGTGAGGAAGTACTTGGCGCCGGAGTCGGCAATGTCCTCCGGGGCGATGTAATGGGCGAAGGTCTCCTCCCGCTGAGCGGTGAAGGCGGCCAGCTGCTCCTCGTAGAGCGCCGTAAAGTCATAGTCGCACAGAGTGACTTCCAGCTGCCAGACGCCGCCGCCCGCCTTCTTCGGCACGCCCACGGCGTGGCCCATCAGATGGGTGTTTTCGTCAAAAAGCAGCAGACAGAGGGGGCTGTTGGGATCGTCATTGGCGTTGAAGGAGCCCCACTCCCCTTCCGAGCCGGTCTCGCCGTGGCTGGTGACCAGCATGGACATTTGGAAGCTGTTGATGAGATAGTCGTCAATGTCGTTGCCCATGTTGGGCACGCCGTCCAGGTTGATGTACGCGACACTGGGAAACGATTTTTGCACCAGTTCCTGGGTAACCTGGCACACGCCGTTCTCATCCTCCTGTACGGAGAAGATCACAGTCTCCCCGTCTCCGGGAGCCGTGACGTGGAGATCCGGAGCGCTGCCGGGAAGGCTCACGCCGCTTCCGCCCAGCACGCGGGGCAGGACGAAGATGGCGACCGCTGCCAGCAAAACCACTGCGGCGGCGATTCCAAAAGCTTTTTTCCGCCCTTTCCGGGATTTGGGTGCCGGAGAAGCGGCCGCTTTTTCGGCAGGAGCCGGAATGGGAGCGGATTCCGGCGGCGTACCAGGCTGCCATTCGGCAGCAGGTGTGCCGGAGGCCTCAACTTGCGGCGCGGGAGGGACCGTGTCCGTTTGTTGGAGCGGCGGCTCCGGCCTCATATTCTCTGGCAAGGTTCGGCTCAGTCCATAGACGAAGCGCACCCCGTT
>CABUDN010000117.1 GCA_902490355.1 uncultured Oscillibacter sp. | reverse complement strand
CGAGATAAAGGAATGTGACTGGAGTTCAGACGTGTGCTCTTCCGATCTGTCAACATCGCCAAGGGCAATTTCCGTTTTGCTCCGGTGATGTACCTGGAAGCGGCCCTTTCCAATATTGAAAAGATGCCGCAGTTCACGTTTGATGAGATCATCGAGAAGTATGTGGAGATGAACATTGCCCACCCTTTCCGGGAGGGCAACGGACGCGGCACCCGCATCTGGCTGGATCTGCTGCTGAAAGCTCAGCTGCATCAGGTGGTCGACTGGAGCCGCGTGGATAAAGAGGATTATCTGCTGGCCATGGAACGCAGTCCGATTCGAGATACGGAGATTAAGCACATCCTGAAAAACGCACTTACGGGCGAGATCGACAGCCGGGACGTCTATATGAAAGGCATCGACCACAGCTACTACTATGAGGGCTATACGGCCTTTAGGGCTGAGGAGCTGTAAGGTTTTATATTATAGGCAAAAAAGAGGCAGGAACCAATTCTGTTCCTGCCTCTTGATCATTACGGGTAACATTTTCAGATTTCCAGCCCCTCCTGGAGCGCTTTGCTAGCTGCCTGCTTGTTCTTATCGAAGGCATGAGTATAGATGTCCAGCGTGGTTGATGGCTGGCTATGGCCCAGGAGGCCCGCCACCGTGGCTACGTCCGTTCCGTTTGCAATGAGCAGACTGGCGTTGGTGTGCCGCAGGGAGTGGACGTTCAGATACTCCGGCAGACCGTGTTTTTTCAGGATTAGCTTAAACCGCCAGGTGAAGGTAGAGGGCGTCATAGGAAGGCGGCAGCCCTTACGGCGGAACAGGAAGTCCTCATTCTCCAGCTCTCTGCCATCGTAGGTTTCTGTCTCCCACGCACACTCCTGGCGGTATTCTCTCAGCAGGGACTCCATCTCCAGAGAGAAGTAGACATACCGGTCCCCGGAGACGGTTTTGGGAGCCTTGGTGAAGATCTCCACATCCGTCACCTTCACCGCGTTCCGGCGGATGTGGATGGAGCGCTGTTCCCAGTCAATGTCGCCCCATTGCAGGGCACAGCACTCGCCGCGGCGCATGCCTGTGGCAATCACCAGTTTGAAGTAGGTCTCATACTTGATGCTCTCGTCCTCCAGGGCGGAGATGATCTTTCCCACAGTCTCCGCATCAGCGATTTTCTTCTCTGTTTTTCGTCCCGCGTAGCGATAGGTGCGCCAGGCGGGGTTATGACGCAGAAAGCCACCCTCCACGGCATCGGAGAGGATGCTGCACAGCGTAGCGTGCACGCCCTCAACGGTGTACTCGGAGAGTGGCTTTTTGGTTTCTGTGCTGACGGTCTCACGGAGCTGGGCGTAAAAGGTGCGGAAGTGCTCTGGCCGCAGTTCCGTGAGCTTGTAGTGGCCCAGGGCAGGGAGGATACGGACAATGTCCTGTTGGTCCCGGCGGATGGTGGACTTGGCCAGTTTGCCGGGGGCGATCTCCCGCAGCCACAGATCGATGTAGGCGGCCAGAGTGATGGGCTTTGTAGTTTCCTCCGGGGTATCCCGGCAGGATCGTTCGAAGAGCACCGCCTGTTCTTGGAGCCATTTCTCTCGCTGTTTTGGCGTCAGCCCCTCGGGTGGATGAACGGTTTTCTGTCGGGGTTTGATGCGTGTTCCCTTGTAGTCATAGCCCATGGAGACCACGATGAGATAGCTGTTACCCCGTTTTCGGATGCTTGCCATATGGTGTTGACCTCTCTTTCCTTGGCCTCAGTCCAGCTGAGGTCTGTTTGGCAAACACAACATACCGAAAGCTCCCGTCAAAAGCCATCACAATTTTTGCAAACACCATTTTTCTACGAAATCGACAATCACGCACCCCGTCGCTTTTCCATACACGCCGCGGCCAGGTTGAAGATGGGGCTGCCGTCAGGGCGGAGCACCGTGAGCATGGTGTCAGCGGCCTGTTCCTTTTGTGCCTGCTGGGGGTGGCAGTAGGTGCGCTCCAGGAAGCCTGTGTCACCGTGGCCCACCAGATCGGCCACAGTCTGCTTGTCCACGCCGCAGTGGAGCAGTGCGGTCACGAAGTAGTGGCGCAGGGTGTGAAGGTGGTATTCTTTGGGGAAGCCGATGGACTCGTAGATCTTCCGCAACCGCTTGGTGAAGGTGTCGGGGTGGATGAGCTGCCCGTGTTCGTCGGTGAAGAGGTAGGGGCTGAGCTTGCGGCGGGCCCGCTGGGCCTCCATCTTTTTGCGGTGATGATAGCTGCTGATAATCCCGCACAGATCACCGGAGAGATAGATCTCCCGGCTGCGGCCGTTTTTGGTGGAGCCTTCCACGATACCCTTGCCGGACACATTGCTGCGGGAGCGGCTGATGGTGAGAAGAAGGGAGTCTTTTCTGAAGGTGAAGTCGGACCATTGCAGGGCGCACAGCTCACCCCGCCGGCAGCCGGTGTACAGGGAGAGCAGATAGAACATCCGGTAGTGCCGGGGCTCCTGCGCCAGTGCGGCCAGGAGCTTTTGCACCTCGGCTTGGGACGGGACGCGCTGAATGGACCGCTGAGTCTGGGGCAGTGCCACCATGCGGGCAGGATTCTTTTCCAGGATCTCATTTCGCTTGGCGTCGCTGAGGACGGCGGACACTACCGTCAGATACTTCTGGACGGTTGTCTCCTGGACGGGCTTCCCGTGACAGGTCCGCTTCCGCAGCTCTGCCAGGAGATTCTCCATGTGGATGGGCCGCAGGCGGCAGAGGGGGATGGCACCGATGTAGGGGAACACCACCTCCAGCATCCGGCGGTAGGAGGCCAGCGTGCTGGGGGCGTACCGGGACTGCCGGTCCAGCCACCGGCGGGCGTATTCCTCAAAGCGCATATTGCTGTCCTCGCAGAATCCGTTTTTCACCAGCCGCTCAAATTCTTCCGCCTCGTGCGCCACATACTGGGGGATCTGCTGTTTGCGGACAGTGTCCGGCACGGTGATGGTCTTGGCCCGGCTGATTTTCCTTCCGTCAGGCCGGTACCCATTGCTGACGGTGATTTTATATTTTCGTGTTTGAAGCTGCTTGATGCTTGCCATAGTTGTGTCTGATTCCTTTCTTCCAATTTTTCAAGAGGGGTGTTACCCCAGCGTCTGTTTCATCTGTGGCTCGTCCGGTTTGGGTGTGTCCTTTTGGCGCTGCCCGGCTGCCGCACCGACGGCTCCGGCGGCCAGGCCGATGACAGCGCCCAGATTCTGCGCGGCCTCACGAGCCTCCATCTGCCGGCGGCGCTCCTCCGGGTCATCACTGGAGTCCTCCAGCAGACTCATCCCCGCAGCCACAGATGCCGCACCAACTCCCACAGCACCAGGATGATGGTGGGGATGTACATCTTCCATCTGATAGAGTTGGCGGACTCTCGCAGCGTATCCTCTGCCCTGGAAAGACGCGAGGAGTATGTTTCGCTGATCTTCCCAGCCTGTGACTGGAATTCCTTCAGCAGCTTCTCGCTCTCCCGCTGGCTGGCGGCGCGGGTCTCCTGCATTTCTTCCTGCATCCACCGAAGGTTCTCTCTGCTGGCCTCCAACAGTTCCTGCACGGTCTTCTGGATCTGCTGCACCGCTTCGGTGTGTGCTGCCGTGAGATTGCTGGCTTGTCCTGCCAGCAGTGTTTCCATCTCCTGAGTTGTAGGGAGACGCTCCAGCGTCTCTTGGGCCTTGAGAATGGAGTTCCCCGTCAGCTCCATGGCCTGGGTCAGACCCATCCAGTTGGCCTCCGTCAGTGTAACGGCTTTTTGTATATTGGATGCCTTGTTCAAATTCGCCTGGAGCGCACTTTGCTGCATGGCCAGCAGCTCGTCCATGGGCGAAGTGTGTTTCTCGAATGCGGAACTCATCTTCCATCGCTCCTTTCAGATATTTCATATCATGGAGTTTGTAATCCCGGCAGCGGTAGCCGTCGGGGGTGGTGTAGGTGATGCTCTTGCGGTTTGCTGTCCAGAGAACCGTGTAGCCCTCGCTCTCCATCAGCTCCAGGAACTGATCCCGGGAGACGGCGTACTTCATGGCTTCATTGATCTGCATGGCAAGCCGCACCTTCCAGCTCTGCCCTCTGGCAGCGATCTGGTACTCCGCCTGGGTGGGACGGGAGACCGTCTGCTGGCGCTTTGGCTGGCAGACGGACAGACCGTACCGCATGCACAGCGTGTCTGAGACTTGACGGAGCTGCGTCAAGTCCGCCTTTTCAAAGTGGAGCTTCCTGCCGGTCTGGAAGCTGACAGAGTTGACGATGAAGTGGGAGTGGATGTGCTCGCGGTCCGTGTGGGTGGCCACAATGACCTCGTAGTCCTTCCACTGCTGTGCCAGCTCCAGTGCGATCTGGTGCGCCAGCTCCGGTGTGACCGGTTCCTCCGGATGGAAGGACTGGACGAAGTGATAGTACATGCGGCCGCCGTCTTTTCCGTATTGCAGCTTGGTGCTGATGAACTCGGTGCAGCAGGAGTCTGCCTGACAGTTCACACCGGTCACCAGATGGCGGCCCTGATCGGCGGTCTTTTCCTCCTTCATCACGTATTGGAGCACCGCGCTCATGCCGCCGTGGGTCTGACCACGGGGACGGTTGACAGCTGTGACGATGGCCATGTGTCACACCGTCCTCTCCAGCAGTGTCTTGAGAGATCGCTGGATGTCGGCATAGAGGGCACAGGCCTCCTGGACATTCACGGCGGTAATTCGTCCCATGTTGGCCAAGGTGGTGAGCTGGTTGAGGTTGTTGCCCTGGGCCTTCAGGGCTTTTGTGAACTCCGTCAGCGCGTCGATCCGGATGATCTCCTTGCCGACAGCGCAGTCGGTCAGGTATTTGGTAAGGCTTACACCGCACGCTTCCGCCTTGCGGTGGATGCGCTGAGAGTCTGCCTCGGTCACATAAAACGTCAGAGGAACGGATTTCGTTCGGTTGGGTTTCTTGCTCACAGAGTTACCTCCTGTCTCAAATCGTTTCGCCCCCTGGAAGTTGTGCCGCCGGAGGCGGTTTTTCGTACTTCCACAGAAGTGTGCGCAACTTGGAGTGGGTGCAGGGCTTCTGCCCGCAAAGAGATGCCGAAGGCTGTGCGTGGCCGCATGTGGGCGGGCGTGAACAGCCAAAGGCGATGCTTGCTCTCCGCCGAATCTCCTGCTGTCATGCAGCGGACGGCGGAGACCCGCATCCCCGTCGCTTTCCTCGTTTTCCCGCAGTTTGAGGGCCAACGGCGGCCTTTCCGCTGGGGACAGGGGACAGAGCCCCATCAGGCGGGAGAGCCCTGCAAAGGGGCTGCGGTGGCCCCCACAGGGTCGATGGGGACGCTCTTTGCGGCAGCGGGATCATCGACACCATCGGCCCTCCGCAGGCAGATGAGCCGTTCTCCGTTGCTCTTGCGAAAGGACACGGTAATGCCACTGCGCCTTAGGGCATCAACGCTTTTGCGGATTTGGTGAGAGAAGCTGTTGGGCGTCAGCCCCTCTACACCGGAAGGGTCGATCTTTTCCAGCAGCACCTTGGCAGGGGCGCAGATTTCAGTCTCCTCCTGCAGCAGCGTGGAGAGAAGTGCCAGGATGCGTCCGTGCGATTCTCCCAGCTGTTCACACTCGTCCGCCAGCAGATTCCAGATGTGGGTCTCACTGCTGAACTCCAGAGACAGTTCCCGGTAGGCGATGTCTCTGCCCGTGCAGTAGAGGGTGGCAGTGTTCTCCCGCCGCTTGCTCTTGCGGAGCACGAAGTTGGAGTCCGTAGCACCGCTGAGACCTGTGGTGCCGGAGATCATGTTCATGGGATCGTCGTCACCCAGCTTGCGCAGGTGATGGATCAGCAGCACGGCAATGCGGTGCCGGTCTGCCAGTGCTTTGAGTACACCGATGTCCCGATAGTCGTTGGCGTAGGGATTGGCATCGTTGCTCATGGTCCGGATGCGCTGTAGCGTATCGATGACTATGAGACCTGTGGCCGGGTGCTCTTTGAGAAACTGCTCGATCTGTTCCACCAGTCCGCTGTGGAGCTGTTCCGCCATCACAGCAAAGTGTAGTGTGGGCGGCGCGTCCTCGGTGAGGTCGAAGAGCCGGCTCTGGATGCGCTGGAAGCTGTCCTCCAGACAGAGGTAGAGGACTTCGCACGAGTGCGTAGGAAAGCTCCAGAGGGGCTCACCCTGGGCTACCCGGAGACACAGCCACAGCGCCAGCCAGGACTTTCCAATCTTCGGCGCACCGGCCAGCAAGTGCAGTCCCTGGGGCAGCAGATCCTCCACAAGGAAGGTGAGCGGCTCGTAGGCGATGGTCTGCAGGGTGTCGGCATCAATGGTGTTGAGTTTTTTCGTTGGCATGAGAACCTCCTGATGGTTTTTGAAATTCAGAGGAAGAAAATCTTGCGTTTCGGCAGGCTCTCTGTTAGACTGAACACAGATGGAAGCTGTGTTTTTCGAAACGCGGCGTGCCGCCAGACTGTTGCAGCAGTTTGGCGGTTTTCCTTTTGCTGCGGTGGATGATCGCTCTTCACCTCCTTGTGATTTGAGTGCCCCGTACCGGCGCGCTCCCTGCTCCATCGGTACGCTCGTTCGCTGTCACATAACCAGCGAAGTCCCGGCGATACTGTCCCTGGAGCATTTGCTCTCCGGTGTTGGGATGTGGTTGTCAAGGTGCAGGGGTTGCGTACCAAATCAAGGCGTGATATACTGATCGGGTACAAGGCCAGTATAACAGATACGCAAACCGTTGCAAGGCCTGGAGGAACAGTTTTGCGCTCACGAGAGCAAGTTGGGTAAAGGATTCAAACTCTATCGGGTACAGAGGGAGGGGACGGCAACTGATGTATTACATGAATCAGGATACGGTGGATTACTTTCGGGTGGATTTCACACCGGACGAGAGCATCGTGGGCGGGAAGCACTATCCCCTGGGGACCTTTGCCGTGGAGATGATGGAGTGCGGGTGGAACAGAGCCGCGGAGATCCGTCAGCCGCTGAAGCGATTTCAGAAAGATTTCCAGGTATTCCTGGCGGCCAGAGATGCGTCCAGTGAGGCTACCGCGTTCCATACCATGTTGGAGTTGTGGCAGGTATTAGGGAAGCTGCCAGTCTACAACAAGCTGATGGTGGAGGGTCACCGGCTGCCTAGCCTGATTCCCTATCTGCGCAAGCACCCGGATCTGCTGGATGAGATGCTGACCCCGGGGACGCTCCGCAACGAGGGGTATACCCGGTGGATGGGGAAGCTGGAGCGGCTGGAGGACGAGCTGCAGGCTTTTGTCAAAAATACGCAGTGGATGTTGGATGAGTTCTTTCAGAATCTGTCGTCCAGAAAGCGGCAGGACTATATCCGGGCCTATGCCCGGTACCGGGATGCGATGGAAGACGCGATACAGGAAAAGCAGGACATGGAGGACGAAGGAGAGGTATGGGAGGACCCGTCGGTAGATCTGGACATGCTCTCCTTTACGTTTCCCGTGAACATCTCCCTGGTCCCCGTGATGGACCCAAAAACCCGCCGACCGACGCTGGCGGAGCAGATGACCTTTGAGAGCCTTCCCAGCTTTTTGTACATGGACCTGTACAAAGGGATGGCCGCCGGAAATCTGCCCCGGCGCTGCGCTCACTGCCGCCGGTGGTTTCTGGCGATGGGCGGATACGATACCCGCTACTGCAACCGGGTGGTACCTGGCACCAACGGAAAGACCTGCCGGAAGGTGGGCGCCCATGAGCGGGAGAAGGAAAAGCAGAAAAAGGAGATCGGAAGAGCACACGTCTGAACTCCAGTCACATTCCTTTATCTC
>CABUDN010000116.1 GCA_902490355.1 uncultured Oscillibacter sp. | reverse complement strand
GTAATTGAGCAGATTTCCAAGGGTATATTCCAACCGGTCAGCGGAAAGGGCCGGTGCATCATTGTCGGCAATGGGGTATCGATGGTAGTCTGCCACCTGATCCACGGTCAGTCCCAGCTCTGCCAGTCCTTCCATCAACTCCGGCGAACCGGCGATGCATTCCCGGGTTCCCGCCTCCGTGGATTCCTGGCGCAGATGATCTCCGTTGAGAAAATCCACGACATGGGCAAATACCGGCGTGGCCAGATCATGAAACAGTCCAGCCAGGGTTTGTTCCTTCCGCTTTGTAAAATGCCAGACAATCAGTGCAACCCCCAGGCTGTGGTCATAGCGGGAATAGGGCCCGATCTTCACGAACCGCGGAAACGCCGTATATTCACATCCGCAGTTCATCCCCACGTCCCGCAGCCGCATAACCGGAGGCATGCAAGAAAACTTTTCCAAAAATGATGGTATTTCTGCGTGATACAGTGTCCATAATGTGTCCATGACCGTCTTTACTTTCCCTCCAGGATCTGGTCCTTCCGGGCCAGCGCATATGCCTGCAGCTGCCGGGCGGTATCCAGCAGTACCGCAGGCTCATTGGGCAGTTCCCCGTCTACCACGCGGCTAAGCAGGGTCTCCAGCATGGCCCCGACCTCCGGTCCCCGCAGTCCCATGCCTGTCAAGTCTTTTCCGTTGACAGCGAGATCCCGCAGCGACATGCAGGCTCGTTCTTCCAGCAGCCGCGTCAGTTCCTTTTCCGCCCAATCCAGCTCGGCTTGCCTCTGCTGAAATGCGGGAGCCTGTGCCAAATTATCCGCCCGCTTGATGACCAGCAGCCGCTTCAAATCCTGCTCTCCCAGAGAATACAGTGCCCGGCGAAGTGTCCGCTCGTCCTGACAAATTCCACGGTCATGCCATTCCACCAGGCGCGTCACGGTTTGGCGGAACGCATTGGAGCATTTGAGGCGGCGCAGCATTTCCTCCGCCAGGTCCCGGCTGACCAGAGGATGCCCCCGGAAATGCCCGTGTCCTTCCGCATCCAGTGTAAAGGTTTTTGGCTTTCCAATATCATGGAGCAGCATCACACAGCGCACGATGGGATCCGGCGGCGTATCAGACAGCGCGTGGAGGGTGTGCTCCCAGACATCATAGCAATGATGCCGGTTGCGCTGGTCAAAGCCCACCATGGGCAAAATCTCCGGCCAAAAGACACCGATTACATCCGGATACTCCCGCAGCACGGCATCTGCCCGGGCCCCTACCAGAAGCCCCATCAGCTCCTTTGCAATCCGCTCCGGCGCAATCTGCGCCAGAAGCGGTGCACAGCGGTGAATCCCCACGGCGGTGGCTTCTTCCACCCGCAGTCCCAGAACCGACGCAAACCGCATCCCGCGCAGGATCCGCAGTGCATCCTCTTCAAAGCGCCGTTCCGGTTCCCCCACGCAGCGCAGCACCCCGGCAGTCAAGTCCGATTGGCCGCAGAAGGGATCCCGCAGCTCTCCCCGCAAATTCAGCGCCATGGCATTGATGGTAAAGTCCCGGCGGCGCAGATCCTCTTCCAGAGAGCGGGTAAAGGTGACCTGATCCGGCCTGCGGTGATCGTGGTAGGTTCCGTCCACCCGGAAGGTGGTCACTTCCACTGTTTCCCCTTCCAGCGTGACACTCACAGTCCCATGCTGCAAACCGGTAGGCCGCGCCTGCGTTCCGAACAGTTCCATGATCTGTTCCGGCAAGGCGCTGGTGGTTACATCCCAGTCTTCCGGAGTTCTCCCCAACAGGGAATCCCGCACGCAGCCGCCCACACACCACGCCTCCCGGCCGTCTTCTTCCAGCCGCCGGAGCACAATCTGCACGGATTTCGGCAGGTTTTCCATGGGAAAGTCCCTCCTTTCGGTTGCATTTTCGGGTTCTGTGTACTATAATAAGTTGCTTATGATTATACAACGCTTTTCCTGCTTGTGCAATGCGGAAAGCGTTTTTGAAAGGAAGTCCATTGCCATGATGAACAACTCCACTCCCATCCGCGACTACCTGGTCCCCGGCAAACGGGTGCATCTGGTGGGAATCGGCGGTGTATCCATGTGCCCCCTGGCCGAGGTTCTCCGGGGCATGGGACTGACCGTGCAGGGCTCCGATATGACGGACAGTGATACCGTGAAACATCTGCGGTCGCTGGGGATTCATGTGTCCATCGGTCACAGCGCGGAAAACTTGGGGGACTGCGACTTCGTCGTCCGGACGGCGGCCGTGCATGATGAAAACCCGGAAATCTCCGGCGCTGTAGCCCGGGGAATTCCCGTCTATGAGCGTGCCCAGGCGTGGGGTGCCATTATGCAGCATTATCCCAACGCTCTGTGCGTTTCCGGCACCCACGGCAAAACGACCACCACCTCCATGTGTACCCATATCTTTATGGCCGCCCAGGCTGATCCCACGGTGATGATCGGCGGCACGCTCCCCCTGCTCCACTCCGGATACCGGGTGGGTCACGGAGATACCATCATTCTGGAATCCTGTGAATACTGCAACAGTTTTCTCTGCTTCTTCCCCACTGTGGCCGTGATCCTGAATGTGGAAGCGGATCATCTGGACTTTTTCAAGGACTTGGAGGACATTGAGCACTCCTTCCATACCTTTGCCCAATTGGTCCCCACCGGCGGACACGTCATCGTCAACGCAGACAACACCGGCGCCATGGAGTCTGTGGCTGGTCTGGAGCATCCGGTATTTACCTTTGGAATGGACCACCCTGCGGACTGCACTGCAGTCAATCTCACGGATGTGGACACCGCCCCTGCCTTCGACATTCTGATCCACGGAGAACTGTACGCTCATGTGAATCTTCATGTTTTCGGCCATCACAATGTACTCAACGCCCTGGCCGCAGCTTCCGCCGCCTACGTTCTGGGTCTGCCGGGCAAGGCCGTGGAGGAAGGCCTGGCCTCCTTCACCGGGGCAGGCCGCCGGTTTGAGTATAAGGGCGAATACAATGGTGCCAAGGTTTATGATGATTATGCCCACCATCCCGATGAGCTCCATGCCCTGCTGACCACTGCCCGGGATATGGGATATCAGCGTGTGGTAGTGGCCTTCCAGCCCCACACCTACTCCCGCACCGCCAAGCTTTTTGACCGCTTTGTCGAAGAGCTGAAGCTGGCGGATGTAGCCATTCTGGCGGAGATCTATGCTGCCCGGGAGCAGAATACTCTGGGCATCTCCTCAGCCGATCTGTGCCGGAACATTCCCGGAGCCGTCTACTGCTCTACGCTGGACAAAGTCACCGCCCAGCTCCGGGCGCTTGCTCGGCCCGGGGACCTCATTTTGACCGTGGGTGCCGGAGATATCTATCGTGCCGGCGAAAAATTGCTGCAGGAGGGCTGAGGTATGCAGATCTCTTCACTTTTTCATAATACTCGTCCTGACGGCGACCTCCTTCCGCAAGAAGAGGCCGCGTTCTCCCTGCTGGAGAAGCTGGAGATCCCCTATGACCGGGTCTCCAGCGATCCGGCGGATAACATGGAAAAATGTGCCGCGGTCAGTGAGGTTCTGGGCGTACCAATCTGCAAAAATCTGTTTCTCTGCATCCGACAGAAAGTGCAGTTTCATCTGCTGTGCATTGTACTGCACAAGGCTTTCCAAAGCAACGATCTGGCCCATCAGATCGGCTCGGCCCGGCTGTCCTTTGCGCCGGAAGAGGAACTTTGGGAACTGCTGCACTGCACGCCCGGTTCCGCCACCATTCTGGGATTGATGAATGATCCGGACCACCGTGTCCGCCTTCTGATGGAACGGGAGGTCTATGAGGCAGAATACCTGAGCTGCCACCCCTGCATCTGCACCAGCAGTCTCAAGCTGAAAACCCGGGATGTGCTGGACAAGCTCCTGCCCTATACCGGCCATGATGTCACCGTTGTAGATCTATAAAAAAGCTGTGCCCTTCGGTCATCCCGGAGGGCACAGTTTTTTGCAGGGAGGCTGGCAGCACAGCACTGCTCAACAGCGTACAGAACCGCCGCTCCCAACTTCATAAAAAACGATGCGGGCCATAGGTCCGCATCGTTTCTTTGCTGTTTTTACTTGCCGCTGAGCTGCTCGTCAATGGCCTTGGCCGCAGTCTTGCCGGCGCCCATGGCCAGAATGACCGTGGCAGCACCGGTGACGGCGTCGCCGCCGGCATAGACATTGGGACGGGAGGTCAGTCCCTCTTCGTTCACCACAATGCCGCCCTTCTTGTTGATCTCCAGGCCCTTGGTGGTGGACTTGATCAGCGGGTTGGGGCTGGTACCCAGAGCCATAATCACGCAGTCCACATCAATATCAAACTCGCTGCCGGGAACCTCAATGGGACGGCGGCGGCCGGAGGCATCCGGCTCACCCAGTTCCATCTTGATGCAGCGGATCTTGTTGACATCGTCATTCTCGTCGGCAAAGATCTCCACCGGGTTATTGAGGGTCTTGAAGATGACGCCCTCTTCCTCGGCATGCTCTACCTCTTCCTTTCGGGCGGGAAGTTCTTCCATGCCGCGGCGGTAAATGATGTACACTTCGGCACCCAGACGCTTGGCGCAACGGGCTGCGTCCATTGCCACGTTTCCGCCGCCCACGACGGCCACGCGCTTGGGGTGCTGAATGGGGGTATCGGAATCGGGCCGATAGGCCTTCATCAGATTGATCCGGGTCAGGAACTCATTGGCGGAATAGACACCGCGGTAGTTCACACCGGGAATGTTCATGAACATGGGCAGGCCTGCACCGGAGCCGATGAACACCGCTTCGAAGCCATGCTCCTCCATCAGTTCATCAATGGAGATCGTCCGGCCAATGACGGTATCGGTGGCAATGGTCACACCCATTTCCTTCAGGCCGTCCACTTCCTTCTGCACGATGGCCTTGGGCAGACGGAACTCGGGAATGCCGTAAACCAGCACGCCGCCGGCCAGATGGAGGGCCTCGAACACCGTCACATCATATCCCTTCCGGGCCAGGTCGCCGGCACAGGTCAAGCCGGCAGGGCCGGAACCCACCACAGCCACCTTGTGACCGTTGGGCTGGGGACGGGGCGGCACATCGCAGGTATGCGTATTGTGCCAGTCAGCCACAAACCGCTCCAAACGGCCAATGGCAACCGGCTCGCCCTTCTTGCCCCGGACGCAGTACTTTTCGCACTGGCTTTCCTGCGGGCAGACCCGGCCGCAGACAGCGGGCAGGGCGCTGGTGTTGGAAATAATCTGATAGGCCTCCTCAAAATGGCCCTTGGCCACCTCGGCAATAAACTCGGGAATATGGACCATAACCGGGCAGCCGGTCATGCAGGGCTTATTCTTGCAGTTCAGGCACCGCTGTGCCTCGTCCAGTGCCTGCTCTTCCGTATAGCCCAGTGCCACCTCATCGAAATTCTTGTTGCGGACATTGGGGTCCTGAGAGGGCATAGGATTCTTCTTCAACGACATATTGGCCATGATTACTGGGCCTCCTTTTTGAACAGGTTGCAGGTCTCCTCATGCTTGTGCAGTTCAAAGTCATGATACATCTGGTTGCGCTTGACCGCCAGATCCCAGTCTACCTTGTGGCCGTCGAAATCCGGGCCGTCCACGCAGGCAAACTTCATCTCGCCGCCCACGCTCAAACGGCAGCCGCCGCACATGCCGGTACCGTCGATCATGATGGGGCTCATGGAAACCGTGGTGGGAATGCCATAGGGCTCGGTGGTCTTGGAGACAAACTTCATCATCACCATGGGGCCGATGGCAAACACTTCGTCGTACTGATTGCCCGCCTCAATGAGCTCCTTGAGCGCATCGGTAACCAGACCCTTCTGGCCGTAGGAACCGTCATCCGTGCAGACCTTGAGCACGGAGCTGGACTTACGGAAATCATCCTCCAGAATCACCAGATCCTTGTTCTTAAAGCCGATGACCGCATGGACCTCCGCGCCGCTGTCATGGAACTTTTTGAGCACAGGATACGCAATGGCGCATCCGACGCCGCCGCCCACCACGCAGACCTTCTTCTTGCCTTCGGTCTCCGTAGCCTTGCCCAGAGGACCCACAAAGTCCTGCAGGCAGTCACCCTCGTTGAGGTGGCTGAGCTTTTCCGTGGTAGCACCCACCGTCTGCACGATAATGGTAACCGTGCCTTTTTCGGGGTCGTAGTTATTGATCGTGATGGGAATGCGCTCGCCGTTCTCATCCACCCGGAGGATGATAAACTGACCGGGCTGCGCCTTCTTGGCGATCAGGGGCGCCTCGATCTCATAGAGGGTAACAGTGGGTCGGAGTGCCTCTTTTCTCACAATACGATACATAGTTTTCCTTCTTTCCCGAATGTTCGATTTGTAGCAGTTACGGAGATCTGTATCCCGCCATACGACACATTGTCTGCATTTTAACACACTCGTTTGGGAGCGTCAATTCCTTTTTGCCGTTAATACGCCAAAATTTTCACAAATTGTTTGTGGCTTTTGTGAAGTCTGTTTACGAACGCAGTGTAAAGCGTCTGCCGTCAGAAGAAACGGTCCCCTCCTCCCGCAGACGTTTGAGCTCCCGCATCATGGCGCTGCGGTCTGTTGCAATGTAATCGGCCAGGGTGCTGAGAGAAAACGGCAGGGTGAAGGTATCCGTCCCCTCCTTCTCCGACTGCTGGCGAAAATAGCACAGCAGTTTCTCCCGGATAGACCGGCGGGAGAGCACATCCACCCGTTCACTGAGCGACTGCGCCTTATCCGCCATCAGCCGAAGCATATTCTGCACCAGCAGGCTGTGGTGGTAACAGGCGTTTTCGCATCGCTTGAGGATATGCGGATAGTCAATAAACAGGACATCGCAAGCCGTCCGGCATACTACTTCCAAGCTGTCTTCCCGGGAACCGGCAAACGCCAAATCCTTTCCAAACACTCCGCCGGCGTGCAGCTCCTCCAGTACCGTAGCTACGCCGTCAGCATCAATACGGATCAGGGACGCCGCCCCCCGCTCTATGATCCCCACCGCATTTTGATTCGGCTTGGAGAAGTCATAGATCATTTCCTCCGGCCGGTAGGATCTCTGTACCGCCTGAAAACACGTCAGCATCCGACGGTATTCGTCATAGCTGATCCCCTGAAACAGCGGGCTTCGCTCCAGCTCCTGCTGTGTCAGCATATTGCATGCCTCCTTTGTTGCATTTATCACATTGATATCATATCAGCCGAAACAGCAAAAGTAAAGGCCTAACCCCGGCAGATTTCATAAATTGTTCACCAAATTTCCAGCCCGTTCTTGTATAGTAAAATTAGGGAAGCGTAATCCAAACAAAGCGGCTCCGCCGCAATCGAGAAAAGAGGCTGCGAAGTGAACATTGCTTATTTTCTGCTCCCCAAAAGCCGTGTCGCTTATCTCTATGATGACTATACATTTCGTCAGGGTCTGGAAAAAATGCGTCACCACGGCTATACCGCCATCCCCGTCATTACCCGGGACGGGCGGTATGCAGGCACCGTCAGCGAAGGAGACTTCCTCTGGCAGCTTCTCAACGAAGTACCGGAGGAACGCAAGGTCTGTTCCATGAAAGATCTGGAGCAGCTCCGAATCCGGGATATCCTGCAGAAGGATACTTATCCCCCCGTCCGCATCACCGTCAGCATGGAGGAAATGCTCAACAGCGCCATGAATCAGAATTTCATTCCAGTGGTAGATGACCTGGGCAATTTCAACGGCATCGTCACTCGGAAGGATATCATCCGCTACTTTGCGGAACAAAAGGACGCAGAGTTGCCTCAGCTGCTGCAGAAAATCGTATGAACCCATACAGTGATCAGGGAGAGCCGTCCGGCCGGACGGCTCTCCCCTTTTTTATTCCAGATGGATCCCCTTTTGATGGAAGGCTTCCAGCAGCCGCCCCATATCCGAGGGAATGGTGATGGGCTCGCCGCAGGCCCGGATGGCGTTGGCCACATCCTTGAGTCCCGGTTCCAGATACTGACTTTCATGCAAGAACATTCCGTACCAATTGGCAACCT
>CABUDN010000115.1 GCA_902490355.1 uncultured Oscillibacter sp. | reverse complement strand
AGGCCAAGAACGAGCAGGAGCGCAAGGACCTGGCCCTGATCATTGAGGAGACTCTGGAGCAGCGCTACCAGGGCGTGAAGAACGAGGACGGCGTGTGGATCACCCCGGCCTTCCCCAAGCTCATCTACGTGCTGGAGGAGGACAACATCCACGAGGATTCTCCTTATTATTATCTGACCAAGCTGGCCGCCAAGTGCACCGCGCGGCGGATGGTGCCCGACTATATCTCTGCCAAGAAAATGCAGGAGCTCAAGGGCGACGTGTACACCTGCATGGGCTGCCGGTCCTTCCTGACGCCGGACCGGTTCACCGATGCGGGCATCGGAAACATCGCCAATGCCGGCAACTATGAGCCCGGCAAGCACAAGTACTACGGCCGGTTTAACCAGGGCGTGGTAACCATCAACCTGCCCGATGTGGCCTTGTCCTCCGGCGGAGATGTGGACAAGTTCTGGTCCATCTTTGACGAGCGGCTGGAGCTGTGCCACCGGGCGCTGCTGTGCCGCCATGAGCGGCTCAAGGGGACGCTGTCCGACGTAGCCCCCATCCTGTGGCAGTACGGCGCCTGCGCCCGGCTCAAGAAGGGCGAGACCATCGACGAGCTGCTCTATCACGGCTATTCCACCATCTCCCTGGGCTATGCGGGCCTCTATGAGTGCGTCAAGTACATGACGGGCAAGAGCCACACGGATCCCGAGGCCACGCCGTTCGCCCTGTCCGTCATGCAGCACATGAACGACGCGTGCAAGAAGTGGAAGGAGGAGAGCGACATCGACTTCTCCCTCTACGGTACGCCCCTGGAGTCCACCACCTATAAATTTGCCAAGTGCCTCCAGCGCCGCTTCGGCATCATTGAGGGCATCACCGACAAGGGCTATATCACCAACAGCTATCACGTCCATGTCACGGAGGAGATCAATGCCTTCGACAAGCTCAAGTTCGAGGCCCAGTTCCAGCATCTCTCTCCCGGCGGCGCCATCAGCTACGTGGAAGTGCCGGACATGCAGAACAACCTGGAGGCAGTGCTTCAGGTGATGAAGTTCATCTACGACAATATCATTTACGCCGAGCTCAACACCAAGAGTGACTACTGCCAGGTGTGCGGCTGGGACGGCGAGATCCAGATCGTGGAGGAAAACGGCAAGCTGATCTGGAAGTGCCCCAAGTGCGGCAACACGGATCAGGACAAGATGAATGTGGCCCGTCGGACCTGCGGCTACATCGGCACGCAGTTCTGGAACCAGGGCCGTACCCAGGAGATCCGGGACCGGGTGCTGCATCTGTAAGCATGTTCCAGGGGGACGCTGCCCCCCTGGATACGCAAGGACGGCAGCGTCATCCTTGCGATACCCCCTCGCCCGCTCACAGAGCGGGCGGCTGTGGCCGCTGCGGCCACAGGTATTGGTGTGTGCAGCAGGCGCATGTCCTGCTGCGCACAGTTTTTTCCGAGGCACAGGTCCCCGGAAGAACATTGATCCAAAAACGGGCCGGGGCGGCTCAAGGAGCGTGAGGGCTGTTTATGTACTATGGTGAGATCAAAAACTGCGATATCGCCAACGGAGAGGGTGTGCGGGTGACTCTGTTCGTCTCCGGATGTACCAACCACTGTAAAAACTGTTTCCAGCCCCAGACCTGGGATTTTTCCTACGGCCAGCCCTTTACGCAGCAGACGGAAGAGCAGCTTCTCAAGATGCTCTCTCCCAGCTATATCAACGGGCTGACTCTGCTGGGCGGCGAACCCTTTGAGCCGGAAAACCAGCGGTGCCTGGTGCCGTTTTTGCGGCGGGTGCGGGCGGCGTATCCGGACAAGACCATCTGGGGCTTCAGCGGCTTTACCTATGAAGAGCTGACCACTGAGGGCACCCATCCCCGCTGTGAGGTGACGGATGAGATGCTCTCATTGCTGGATGTGCTGGTGGACGGCCGGTTTGTGGAGGAGCTCAAGGATATCTCCCTGCGCTTCCGGGGCAGCTCCAACCAGAGGCTCATCGATCTCAACGCCAGCCGGGCAGCGGGGAAGCTGTGCTTCCTGCCGGACCGACGGTAAATGAACAAAAACAGCGGAACGGATGAAAATCCGTTCCGCTGTTTTTTGCTTTTGCGCGGAGTTCCGGTTCCGGTCATACCAAGGAATAGAGGACCAGTCCCGCCGCGCCGGAGGCCACCATGACCAAAATGGGGTCCGGCTTCCACTTGCGCAGGATCACAAAGCCCGCGGCGAAAATGGCGACGGACAGCCACTGGATGTTCTCCACCGAGACGCTGCCCTCGCCGCACAGCGCCAGGGCCAGCAGGGAAAGGCCCGCCGAGGCAATCAGGGCCACTACCGCCGGACGCAGTCCCGCCAGGATGCCCTGGACCACGCCCAATCCCCGGTAGCGCTCATAGAGGAAGGCCAGAAACAGCACGATGATGCACGAGGGCAGCACACATCCCACCGTGGCCACAATGGCTCCGGGCAGGCCCGCCACCCGGGTGCCCACAAAGGTGGCGGAGTTGATGGCGATGGGGCCCGGCGTCATCTGGGAGATGGTGACGATGTCGGCAAACTGTGTCATGTTCAGCCAGCCGTGGAGGTCCACCACCTGATGCTCAATCAGGGGCATGGCGGCATAGCCGCCGCCGATGCTGAACAGGCCGATCTGAAAAAAGCTCCACAGCAGTTCCAAATAAATCGTCATGCCTGTTCCTCCTTATGGTGCTTGTCCCGCCAAATGGTTTCCGCCGCGCCCACGCAGCCGCATACCAGCAGGATGATCACCAGGTTGATATCCAAAAAGACCGCCGCCAGGAAGGCCAGCACCATCATCACCGCCGGGATGATCCGCTTCTGGCTCAGTACACCCTTGGCCATGGTCACCACCACATCGCAGATTACCGCCGCCACGCCGGCCTGCATGCCCAGCATCACAAGGCTGACGATGGGGTTATCCCGGAAAGCGGCATAGAACACCGAGATCACGGAAATGATGATCAGCGGGGGCAGCACGGTTCCCAGTACGGTGATGAGTGCCCCGGGGATGCCCGCCACGTGGTAGCCCACCAGGAGGGAGGCGTTGACGGCGATGGGGCCCGGCGCCGACTGGGACAGGGCGGTCAGGTCCAGCATCTCCTGCTCCTCAATCCAGTGGAGCTGTTCGACAAATTTTTTCCTCATCAGAGGTACAATGACATAGCCTCCGCCGAAGGTGAAGGCGCTGAGCTGAAAAGTGGACAAAAACAAGGTCCGATACGGTTTTTTCTCCGCATTCATGTACATCTCTCCTTTGCGGTCCTATCATACACCTTGCAAAACAATAATAAAAATAATATTATAAAATTATATTCATAATAAAAACATAATGAATGGAGGGAGAGACCATGACGCTGCGGCATATCCGCATCTTTCTGGAGGTCTGTGAGCAGGACTGCCACGTTACCCGGGCGGCGGAGGCCCTGCATATGACCCAGCCCGCCGTGACCCTGGCCATTCGGGAGATGGAGGGGTATTATGGCGTCAAGCTCTTCGAGCGCATCGGGCGGCGGCTGCGGATCACGGAGGCGGGGGTGCGTCTGCGGGAGTCCGGCGGCCACATCATCGAGCTGTTTGACCGGATGGAAAAGGGGCTGCGGAACTGGGACGCCTTAGGTGTGCTGCGGGTAGGGGCCAGCCTGACCATCGGGTCCCAGCTGATGCCGGGGTACGTCAAGGCCTTCCGGCAGCAGTATCCGGACATGGAGGTGCAGGTGACGGTGGCCACCTCGTCCCAGCTGGAGCAGAAGATTTTGGACAACACCCTGGATTTTGCCCTGATGGAGGGTGTGGTGCATACACCGTCCATTGTGGCCGAGGCATACATGGAGGACCGCCTGGCGGTGCTGTGCCCGGCGGACGGCCCCTTCCGCCCGGGTCAGGTCCTGTCCCAGGAAGTATTTCGCTCTCAGCCGCTGCTGCTGCGGGAGCACGGCAGCGGCACCCGGGAGACCTTCGAGCGGGCGGTGGGACAGGCGGGATTTTCCGTTACCCCTGCCTGGGAGGCCATGAGCAACCGGGCATTGCTCAATGCGGTTATCGGGGGGCTGGGGATCTGTGTCCTCTCGGCCTGGATTGCGGCGGGAGATGTGGCCCGGGGCCGGGTGGTGGAGGTGACGGTGGAGGGACTGGACTTCACCCGGCATTTCCGCATCATCCACCACCGGGACAAGTTCCTCACCCCGGCGGCCCGGGATTTCATGGATCTGTGCCGCCACTATGAGTCGGAGCACCCGGAGGAGGCCTGGGAGGGCCATTGAAGATTGCCGGTGGCAATTTGCACGGGGCTGTGCTACAATGGGGCGGAAAACGCATACCAACAGAGGAGGTACACAGCCATGGAATACAATAAACCCATTGCACAGATGCAGCCCGGAGACAATGTTGAGGGCTTTTACATTCTGAAAAACGCCGCCGTCAAGACCAGTACCAACGGCAAGCCCTTTCTCAGCGGCACCCTGGCGGATAAGGATGCCAGCGTGGAGGTCCGGGCCTGGGATTATGCCGGGCCGGTGGGGGCCGACGGAGAGGGGAAGATCGTGAAGATCCGGGGCACCGTCTCGGAGTACCGGGGCACTACCCAGATCGTGCTGGACCGGATTCGTCTGGCGGAGCCTGCGGACCCGGTGGACCGCAGCGCCCTGGTGCCCACGGCGCCCATTGATTCTCAGGCGGCCTGGCAGGAGATTGAGCGGTTTGTCGCGTCCATGGAGGACCGGGACTATCAGGCGGTGTGCCGGATTCTGCTGGAGCGCCACGGAGAGGCCCTGCGGACGATTCCGGCGGCCAAGAGTGTCCACCACGGCTTTGTGGGGGGCCTTCTGATGCACACCCGGGATATGCTGCGCCTGGCGGACTTTTTGGCAGGGCAGTACGGTGCGGTCATCAACCGGGATCTGCTGCTGGCGGGAACGCTGCTGCACGACTTTGCCAAGGAGCAGGAATTTGCCCGTTCGGAGCTGGGCCTGGTGACGGACTATTCCGTCAAGGGCCAGCTGCTGGGCCACCTGGTCATGGGGGCGCAGGAGGCAGCGGATGCCGCCCGGGAGGCGGGAATTCCGGAGGAGAAGTCGGTGCTGCTCCAGCACATGATTCTCTCCCATCACGGCGAGCCGGAATACGGCGCGGCGGTGCGGCCCATGTGTGCCGAAAGCGAGCTGCTCTCGGAAATCGACATCATCGACAGCCGTATGGAAATTTACCGCGAGCAGCTGGCCCAGGTGCCGGAGGGCGCCTTCAGCGGCCGCATTTTCGCCCTGGATAAGAAGATCTATCATCACGCATAAGACGACACATCAGGAATCCGCTGGGGTGTCCCGGCGGGGAAGGAGAGGCACGTATGGACAAGACTTGGACCCAGGATCTGCTGGACTTTCTGGACCGCAGTCCCACCTGCTATCACGCCGTGGCGGAACTGGCCGCGAAGCTGACGGCGGCGGGATACCGGCCGCTGGAGGAGCACGAGCCCTGGACTCTGACACCGGGACAGGGGTATTTTGTTGTCCGGGGCCAGGCGTCCCTGGCGGCTTTCCGGGTGCCGGAGGGACCGTGGCGGGGATTTGCCATCGCGGCAGCCCACAGCGATTCGCCCACCTTTAAAATTCGGGAGGAGGCGGAGGTCTCCGGCGCGGGCAAGACGGTGCGGCTTTCCGTGGAGCCCTATGGCGGCGGCATCTACCGCTCCTGGCTGGACCGGCCTCTGTCTGTGGCGGGCCGGGTGCTGGTGCGGACGGCGGCAGGTGTGGAGCCGCGGCTGGTGAATGTGGACCGGGATCTGCTGGTGATCCCCAGCGTAGCCATCCATATGGACCGCACGGTCAACAAAGGGGCGGCCCTGGACCCGGCGGTGGATTTGCTGCCTCTGCTGGGCATGGAAGACAAGGGCGCCTTCCGGCGCCTGATCGCCGCGGAGGCCGATGTGGAAGAAGCGGATCTCGTGACCACGGAGTTGTTCCTCTATCCCCGGATGCGGGGAACCTGCGTGGGCGCGGCGGGAGAGTTTCTCTGTGCGCCCCGGCTGGATGACCTCCAGTGCGTGTACGGCTGTCTGCAGGGTTTTCTGGCGGCCGGAACGGGGGAGAGCATGCCGGTGCTGTGCGTGTTTCACAATGAGGAAGTGGGCAGCGGTACCTGGCAGGGGGCGGACTCCACGTTCCTGACGGATGTCCTTTCCCGGGCGGCTGCGGCTTTGGGCCGCACCGGCGAGGCGTATCAGACCAGCGTGGCGGAGAGCTTCCTGATCTCGGCGGACAATGCCCACGCCGTGCATCCGGCCCATCCGGAGTATGCCGACAAGCAGGAGTTCCCGGTGCTCAACGGCGGTGTGGTGGTCAAGTACAACGCCAACCAGCACTACACCACCGACGCTTTGTCCGATGCGGTATTCCGGGATCTGTGCCGCCGGGCGGAGGTACCGGTTCAGCGTTACAGCAACCGGGCGGATCTGCCCGGCGGGTCCACGCTGGGCAATATCTCCACGTCCCATCTGTCCATCCCCTCGGTGGATATCGGACTGCCCCAGCTGGCCATGCACAGCTGCTGCGAGGTGGCGGGCGTCCGGGATACGGAGGCTTTGGCCCGGGTGATGACGGCCTATTTTTCCGCAGGGATCCGCCGTCTGCCCGGCGGCGGCATGGCCCTGGCGTAAAATCGAATGAAAACCCCCCGGAATCGTTGGGATTCCGGGGGGTTTTTGCGCCGGGAGGACAGTGTCCGCAAGACCCGCCGTCAGGTGCGGCTCCTCCGGATGGATGTCTGCGCCGAAAAACAGAACTTGACAGCGGAGGAAAATCTGCTAAAATATGAAGTATCCTTCACGTGAAGGAAACTTCATGTTTGGGGCGGTTGATAAAATATTCAAAACAGGAGAGGAGGACGGAATGTGAAAAACCGGGTGCGGGAGCTTCGGACAGAGGCGGGGCTGACCCAGCAGGAGCTGGCGCGGCGGGTGCACGTCTCGTCCCGCACGATTATCTCCCTGGAAAAGGGGCAGTACAATCCCTCCCTGCTGCTGGCCTACCGGATGGCCCTGGAGCTGCACACCACCATGGAGGAGCTGTACTGCCTGCCGGAGAACAAGGAAGAGGAGGACCGGGCGTATGAAATGGAAGATCTATAACCGGAAGGGATTTTGCAGCGGAGTGCTGGAGCTGGCGCTGGGTCTGGCCCTTCCGCTGACCTGTGCGGTAAAAGGCTGGGAGCGCTTTGACGTTAAGGACGGCATACTGACCGTTCTTCTGGTGCTGCTGGGCAGCGGTATGATTCTGCGCAGCCTCAATAAGGAACAGTCCCAGGAGGACTGGGTGGAGGACCACGATGAGCGTCGCCGCTGGGTCCAGCTGCGCTCCCAGGCCCTTTGCTGCCGGGTACTGTGGTGGCTGCTGGCGGCAGGGATGACCGGCAGTGCCGTGGGGTACGGGATCACGAATGAGCAGCTGTACATCGGGATATTCCTGGGCTGTCTGGTGCTGTACATGGCGATTCTGGCGGTCCGCCTGGCCGGCTGGTGGTATTATGAAAAGCGGGAATAGGGAGTGCGGTATGAAACTCTATCAGAAGAAACGATTTGTATGCGGAATTGCCTGCTTGGTTCTGGCTGTGATCTGCGGTGCGGCCATGGCAGCGGAAGGAGTGTCCGTGAAGCTGGCCGTCAGCGCTCTGCTTTTGACAGCACTGGGCGGCGGAGATCTTCTCCTCTCCATGGACAAAAATATGCAGATGCCCCGTCCGGACGAACGGGACCGGCAGGTAGTGCAAACAAGTGCCTGGCGGGCCTATCGAATTCTGGTTCATGGGTGTATGGCAGCGGGAATTATACTGGCGGCGGCATATGGGGCATGGCGGATGCCGGAGCTGCTGGCCGCCCTGGT
Organism: uncultured Oscillibacter sp.; assembly: GCA_902490355.1. Classification (GTDB taxonomy): domain Bacteria; phylum Bacillota; class Clostridia; order Oscillospirales; family Oscillospiraceae; genus Oscillibacter. The sequence continues at coordinate 367 of CABUDN010000115.1, read as the reverse complement.
GACGGTATGGCTGGTGGTGCTGGTGTCCTTTGGAATTCTGCTGGGATGCAACCTCTATTATGAAAAGCGAATGTAACAATCCCCCGGCCTCTTCATGAGGCCGGGGGATTGTTTATCCCTCCGGATGGGACTTTTTATAGGTGAGGTAACCCTCCAGAATCAGAGATGCCGCCACGGCGTCCACCACTTTTTTGCGCTTTTTCGCGTTCTTGCCTCCGGCCATGAGAATCTGGTGGGCGTCGATGGTGGTGCGCCGTTCGTCCCAGAGAATGACCGGCAGGGCAGTGCGGCTGCGCAGAAGCTCGGCCATGGCCACCTCCGTCCTCAGTTCTACCCGATGCGGCATACGTTTTCCAGCACGTTTTAT
>CABUDN010000114.1 GCA_902490355.1 uncultured Oscillibacter sp. | reverse complement strand
GACTCCAGCTTGGTCATGTTGATGTTCAGAGCCGCCAGCTTGGAGAGAATCTCGTAGAGAGCACCGGGGCGGTTGTTGCAGGCCAGAATCAGGCTGATACGGTTGGCACCGGCATAGATCACCGGATCCTTGGAGATGCAGAAGAAGCGGGTGTAGTTGTTGTCGCTGTCCTGGATGGCATCATTGAGGCAGGTCAGGCCGTAGAGCTCCGCGCAGGGATGGGAGGAGATGGCGGCGGCGTGGCGGTTGCCGCTCTCAGCCACCATTTTGGCGGCCACGGCGGTGTTGTCGCAGGGGATCACCCGCACGCCGTTGAGCCCGGCAAGGAACTTGCCGCACTGGCCGATGGCCTGTTCGTGGGAGTAGATCTCCGTGATGTCGGACATCTTCACGCCGGGCAGGGCCAGCAGCTCATGCCGGATGCACAGCCGGGTGGAGCGCACCACGCTGAGGCGGTGGTCCTGGAGCAGCTCATAGACGGCCCGGACGGAGCCGTTGGAACTGTTTTCAATGGGCAGCACGCCGAACTTGCAAAGGCCGGACTCCACGGCTGCGGCCACGGCCTCGAAGGTCTTGACATAGACGATGTTGCCCCGGGGCAGCAGACGGTCGCAGGCGGCCTGGGAGTTGGCGCCCTCCACGCCCTGACAGGCGATGAGGCCGGTCTGGGGGAACACGGCGCTGCCGGCCTCCAGGGAGGCCTTGACCTGGGCAGCGACCCGGGTGGGGGCGGAGATCAGTTCGGCCTGCCGGGACCGGGCCAGCTCAAAGAGGGTGGAAAAGAGGTGATAGGCATAGCGCTCCCGCTCACCGGCCTGTTCGGTGACCTTGGCCAGCACGGCCCGCTCCCGCTCCCGGTTCAAAATGGGCAGGTGATGTTCATTCTTATAGGCGGCGACCTGATCGGCCAGATCCATCCGCTGGAGGAAGAGCTGCAAGAGCTGGTCGTCCACCTCGTCAATGTGCTTGCGAATTTCAGAAAGTTCCATGATTGCCCTCCAATAGTAAGTCTAAGAGAACCGCCGCGGTGACGGCCTCCACCACCGGGACGGCCCGGTGGGCAATGCAGGGGTCGTGACGGCCCCGGATTTGCAGCTGGGTTTCTTCGCCTGATTGCAGTGAGACAGTTTGCTGGGGCCGGGCGATAGACGGCGTGGGTTTGAGCGCCGTCCGCACGATTATGGGCATCCCGCTGGTGATGCCGCCCAGAATTCCGCCGGCGTGGTTGGATACGGTTTCCACCCGGCCGTGGTCCATGGTGAAGGGATCGTTGTTCTCCGAGCCCCGGAGCCGGGCGGCGGCAAAGCCGGCGCCGAACTCCACGCCCTTGACGGCGGGGATGCCGAACAGGGCAGCGGCCAGCCGGTTTTCCACGCCGCCGAACATGGGCTCACCCAGTCCGGCGGGCAGGCCGATGGCGGCGCACTCCACGATGCCGCCTACGGAATCGCCCTCCTGCCGGGCCTCCAGAATGGCCTGCTGCATCCGGGCTCCGGCTTCCTCGTCCAGAACAGGGAAGTCCTTGGCGGCCACGGCGCTGAGCAGCTCCGGTGTGGGGTGCAGGGGGAAGGCGGTATCGGGAATGCCCGCCGCCTCACTGAGATGCGCTCCCACGAAGATTCCGCGGCGTGCGAGAATCTGCTTGGCAATGCCGCCGGCAATGCACAGCGGTGCGGTGAGTCGGCCGGAGAAGTGCCCGCCGCCCCGCATGTCTGCCGCGCCGCCCCATTTGACGGCGGCGGTGAAGTCGGCGTGACCCGGACGGGGGGTATCGGTAAGGCCGCCGTAGTCGGCGGAGTGTTGGTCGCTGTTTTCAATCACGGCGCACAGAGGTGCGCCGCAGGTGCGGCCGTTTTCCAGCCCGGAGAGGAAGGTGGGGACGTCCCCCTCTTTCCGGGCGGTGGACAGGGCGCTTTTCCCCGGGCGGCGGCGGTCCAGAAAGGCCTGGAGTTCGGCCAGGTCAATGGCCTCCCCGGCAGGCAGACCGTCCACCACCACGCCGATGGCCCGGCCGTGGGACTGGCCGAACACGCTCACATGCAGCAAGTTTCCAAATTCAGAGGACATGGATCACACCTCCCAGGCGTTGATAGACCTCCCAGAAATCCGGGTAGGACTTTGCGACTGCTTCCGCGCCCCGGATGGTCACCGGGCTGGAGCTGGCAGTGGCGGCAATGGCTGCGGCCATAACGATGCGGTGGTCGTTGGCACCGTCCACGGTGCCGCCGGTGATGGCACCGCCCTGAACGGTGAGAAAATCCGGCCCTGTCTGGGCGGAAATGCCCAGGGCGGTGAGCAGGGCGGCGGTGGTCTCCAGCCGGTCGCTCTCCTTCATCCGCAGCCGGGCGGCGTTGACAAAGCGGGTGGTGCCGGACCGGACCGCCGCCATGACCGCCAGGGGCGGCAGCAGGTCCGGAATACCGGAGACGTCAATCTCCCGGTCTCCGGGCTGTGTCAGGCGCAGGAAGTGGGGCACTACGGCCATATCTCCCTGAACGGAGAAGGCATTGAGCCCGGTCAGCTCCAGCTGGGAGCCCAGGGCGATGGCGGCGTACCAGAAGGCCGCCTGGGACCAGTCCGCTTCCACGGTCCGGTCAAAGGGCTGGTAGGCAGAAGGGGAGACCCGAAACGCTTCGCCCGGAATCCGGGGCTCCGCGGCGGTCACGCCGGCGCCCGTCAGGGCATCCAGCGTCATGAGGATATAGTCCCAGCTTTCCACGGCAGTGGTGGGGACGATGGTGCTGGGCCCGTCCAGCAGCGGAAGGGCAAACAGCAATCCCGTAAAAAACTGACTGGAGACATTGCCGGGCAAATGGTACTCGCCCGGCGTCAGCGTTCCCCGAACCGTGAGGGCGCCGTCCGTTTGTTCATAGAAAATGCCCTTCTCCCGGAAAAGGTCCAGGTATGGGCCCTGGGGCCGGGCCATCAGGCGGCCCTGACCGGTAAAGACGCCGCCTCCGGCCACTGCCAGCGCGATGGGAAGAAAGAAGCGCAAAGTGGAGCCGGATTCTCCGCAGTCCAGGTGGGGCAGGGCCGGAGCAGGAGCACTCCGGCGGCCGCCGATCCCGGTGATTTCCAGGGTGCCGGGGGCGGTTTGACGCCAGCAGCCGCCCAGGGCGGTCAGACACCGGAGGGTCGCTTCCACATCCTGGCTCATGGCGACGCCGCGGACGGTGCTGATTCCGGATCCCAAGGCGGCGGCAATGAGCAGCCGGTGGGCCATGGATTTGCTGGGGGGCGGAGTCACGGTGCCGGAGAGGTGCCGGGGGGTAATCTGAACGTCCATTTACACCTCCAGGCCCGCGGCAATGAGGGACTGCAGCTGGCTGACCGGCAGCTTGCGCAATTCGCACACGCCGATCTGCCGGGGAATGACCATGGTGATGGAGTCGCCCGTCCGTTTTTTATCGGACAGTGCCGCCTGGGCCAGGGCTTCGGCGGAGTAGTCCGTGCTGGTGGGAAGCCCGTTTTTGGCAAGGCAGGCAGTGATCCGCTCCGCCAGGGGACCGCTGGTCCAGCTCAGGGTTTGGGCGGCGCGGGCCATGACGGCAAGGCCCGCTGCCACGGCGTGGCCGTGGGGGATGGAGAAGCCGCTGCACGCTTCAATGGCGTGACCCACTGTGTGGCCCAGATTCAAAAGCTTCCGCTCACCTTGCTCTGTGGGGTCCCGCTCCACCACGCCGGCCTTGTAGGAAACACACCGGGTGATGATCTCCGGCAGGTCCAGGGAGCCGGATTCAAAGAGGGAAAAGAGATGCTCGTCACACAAGACGCCGGTTTTGATGGCCTCGGCGGCACCGTCGGCCAAAATTTCCGGCGGCAGGGTGGAAAGGCAATCGGTATCGCACAGCACGGCGGCAGGCTGGAAAAAGGCGCCTGCCAGATTCTTCCCGGCCGTCAGATCCACGGCGGTTTTGCCGCCCACGGAGGAATCCACGGCGGAGAGCAGCGTGGTGGGCAGCTGCACGCAGGGAATGCCCCGCAGGTAAACCGCCGCAGCAAATCCTGCCATGTCGCCGATGACGCCGCCGCCCAGGGCTGCCACGCAGTCTGTCCGGGTCAGGTGTTCCTCCGCCAGAAATTCCAGCAGTTGGGCCAGAGTGGCCAGGGTCTTGTGCTGTTCTCCGGCGGGTACTACCCGGCTGACCACGGAAAAGCCCGCACTCTGCAGGCTGGTGCAGACCCGTTCCAGGTACAAAGGAGCCACATGGGAGTCGGTAATTACCGCGATGCGGCAGGGGGAGAGCACCTCCCGCAGCCGGGGACCGCAGGCCGCGAGCAGACCGGAACCTACCGCAACCTGATAGGGCGGAGCGGTATGCACAGGGATCGTATGAAGAGAGGAGGGCATCGTCTCACTCCTTTATATAATGTAGGATGACAAAACCAAGGTCAGTTCCCGCCGGCGGAGGCCTTCTTTTCCCGGCCGTCCCGCAGCAGGGCGCGCAGGGCCTGGGCGTCCCGGGCGCGGATGGCGTCGGCATACTCCCGCAGGTGGACAATCAGTTCGTCCAGTTCGGTGGTCAGGTAATCCGCATCGTCCAGAAACAGTTCCGTCCACATGTCCTCGTCCAGCCGGGCTACCCGGGTCATGTCCTGGAAGCTGCCGGCGGAGAAGCCCCGGCGGCGCTGGGCCTCAGGGGACTTGATATAGGCGCTGGAGACGATGTGGGCCAGCTGGGAGGTAAAGGCGATGATCCGGTCGTGTTCCTCGGGATCGGAGAAGGTCAGTCCCGCAAAGCCCAGATCCAGGAAGAAGGCCTTGAGGGTCTCCAGCAGCTGCATGTCCGTGCGCTGGTCCGGCGTGAGGATCATGGAGGCCCCCACATACAGATCCTCGGAGGAGGCAGTGAAGCCGCCCCGCTCCCGTCCGGCCATGGGGTGCCCGCCGATGTAGGCAAAGCCCCGTTCCCGGGCAATGGGGGTGATGGCGGAGACCACCGTCCGCTTGACACCGCACAGATCCACCAAAATGGCGGAGGGGGCAATGAGATGAGCATGGGTCCGGACCCACTCCACCGCGGCTCCGGGCCGGATGGCGACCAAAATGAGGTCGCACTGGGGGAGATTTTCCTCCGTCAGGGGAGCGTCGATGGCGCCGCACATCCGGGCCATGGTCATGGTTTCCTTATCCAGATCCGTGCCCCAGACGGTGTGGCCCGTCCGGGCCTTGGTGCTTTTGGCCATGGACCCGCCGATGAGGCCCAGGCCCACAATTCCGACGTTCATGGGATCAATCCTCCAGTGTCTTCATCATTTCGTGGAGCTTCAAAAGCTTCTTGGCCAGAGCGTCGAAGGCCTCGGGCCGCAGGGACTGGGGACCGTCGCACAGGGCGTGGGCCGGGTCGTTGTGGACCTCGATCTGCAGACCGTCGCAGCCGGTGGCCACGGCGCCCTTGGCCAGAGGTTCCACCAGAGCGCTCTTGCCGGTGGCGTGGCTGGGATCGATGATGATGGGCAGGTGGGTCAGCTTGCGCAGCACGGGGATGGCGGCCAGATCCAGGGTGTTGCGGGTGTAGGTTTCGAAGGTGCGGATGCCCCGCTCGCACAAAATCACGTTTTCGTTGCCGCCTGCCATGACGTATTCAGCGCTCATGAGCCACTCCTCATAGGTAGCGGACATGCCCCGCTTGATCATGACGGGCTTGTCCTGATGGCCCACGGCCTTCAAAAGATCGAAGTTCTGCATGTTCCGGGCGCCGATCTGGATCACGTCCACATCCTTGAAAAGAGGCAGCTGGCTCAGGTCCATCAGCTCCGTGACAATGGGCAGGCCCGTCTCCTGCCGGGCCACCTTCAGATACTCCAGGCCCGTGGCGCCCAGGCCCTGGAAGGAGTAGGGGGAGGTGCGGGGCTTGAAGGCACCGCCCCGGAGCATGGTGGCGCCGCTGGCCTTGACGGCCTTGGCGATGGCGACGACCTGCTCTTCGGATTCCACGGAGCAGGGACCGGCCATGATGGTCAGGTTGCCGCCGCCGATCTGGGTGTTCCCCACGGGGATGACCGTGTCCTCAGGATGGAACTTGCGATTGGCATTTTTGTAGGGTTCCTGCACCCGCTTGACATCCTCCACGATGTCCAGAGCGGAGATCAGGTCGATGTCCAGCTGGGAGGTGTCGCCCACCAGGCCCAGAATGGTGTTGGCCTCGCCGATGCTGGTGTGGATGATGATGCCCTTGTCCTGGAGCCAGGCGATCAGGCTTTCCAGCTGGTCGCGGTTGGGGTTGTGTTTGAGAATGACAATCATGATGAATTCCTCCTCCTGAAAATTCTAAAACATGCAAAAAACCCGTGGCCGGTTCGGCCACGGGTGTCGTTAGACTGCCAGTTTTTTACAAAACCGCTGTCACACGTTCCTGCTTTCAGCCAAACCGAAATAAGCCTTACCGTAAAAATAGGTAAAGCTAAAGTAGCGGTATTCGGCGTGAGCAGAACGGATCATCATATGCGTGTTCCTTTCGGTTCTCTTGGATACTGAAAGCATACCATTTCAGCGGAAAAATGGAAACTGTAAATTTTTCCAAAGCAAAGGGAAAAGAGAAAAATACTTTTGTGCGGATTCCACAGAAATCAGGCGGCGGCAGGCAGACAGCCGGCCATCAGCAGCTCCGTGGCCCGCAGAATGAACTGCACGTCCCGGCGCATGTCGGTGACGGTGGACATGTACTGCGTATGGAGTTCGGAAATAGCGTCCACCAGATCCTGCCGGGCCTGGGCCCGCCGCAGGGTGCGGTTTTCCAGATAATCGGCCAGATACTGCCGCAGATCGGCCTCGTACTGCCGGTGGGCAATGAGGCTTTCCGGGTAGTGTTCATTGTGGGGATATGTAAATGCGTCGGCCAGATAATGGGTGAGCTTGCCCAGGGTATAGTACTGCCAGATGTTCCAGCGGGAACGAGCCTGGAGCAGCTTGATGTGGGATTCGATATAGAGCCGGGAGTTGGAGAAATTATGGCCCCGGAGCTTGCGGGCCCGGCGGGAGCCCTTCAAATAGGTCAGAGGATTGCAATCCGGCTGGAAGGAACCGAACAGGAAGGCCAGCTCGTAGCGCTTGGCCCGGAAGCCATGCTCACTTTGGAGCAGCATGGATGCCAGGAGTTTGTGACTGCGTTTTTGCAAAATGACACCTCCAAAGTTTGATTCAACTAACGCCCCCAGTATAGCACGCAGAAATGCCGGGTGCAAGAGTGATTTTTTCAAAAATAGATGAATTTTTTGAACCAAATGCCGTTGCAATGGGCAAAAAAATGGGATACAATAGCGCGGAATGTAAAAAAAGGGAAAAGGAGAACGACCATGACGGAATTGACGCCTACCCGGAGCCGCGGCAGCTGCGGGGACTGGAGACGGGATTACGAGGCACGCCGGATGACAGCGGCCAAGGCAGCGGAGCTGGTGCAGGACGGAGACACGGTGGTTTCCACCGGCGGAGCCAACTGGCCCTATGCCGTGGATGAGGCCCTGGCGCAGCGTCTGCGCAGCATCGGCGGGCACATTGAGCTCAACTCCCTCTTTGCTCCCACGGACACGGCGCTGCTGCGTCCGGAAAACCGGGATCTGGTGGAGTACAATGTGAATTTCTTTGCCGGAGACCGGACCCTGGTGCCCCAGGGGAATGTGCACTTTGTGCCCACCCACCTGAGCCAGACCGGGGCCTGGATGGCCTCCCGGCATCCCCGGGTGGCGGTGATTGTGTGTGCGCCGCCGGATGAAAACGGCTGGATGAGCCGGACCCTGTGGGGCTCCCACCTGCACCGGACGGTGCTGGAGCAGTGCGAGGTGGTGATCGTGGAGGTCAACTCCCATATGCCCGCCATGGTCAGCGAGGGGGAGCGGCACCTGCTCTTCCACGTCAGCGAGGCCGATGCCATTGTGGAAACAGACCGGATGCCGGCGGAAAATGTGCCGGTTCCGGCTACGGAGGCGGACCGTCTGGTGGCGGGCCATATTGCCGAGCTGGTGCCGGACGGTGCGTGTATGCAGTTTGGCCTGGGGGGGCTTGCCAATGCGGTGGGCGAATGCCTGGCCTACGCGGGAAAGAAGGATCTGGGCGTCCATACGGAGGTGCTGACCAGCTGCGTCATGGAGCTGATGCAAAAGGGCATCGTGAACAACAGCCGCAAAAAGCTGCTGCCGGGGCGGTCCGTGGGCGCGTTCCTGGTGGGGGACCGGAAGCTCTGGGACTTTGCGCATCACAACCCCGATTTTACCTTTAAGGAGATTGACTGGGTCAACAACCCCCTGCACATTGCCCAGAATGACCATGTGGTGTCGGTGAACAACGCCATGGAGGTTGACCTGACCGGTCAGGTCAACGCCGAGAGCGTGGGCCCCCGGCAGTATTCCGGTACCGGCGGCCAGCTGGAGTGGGTCATCGGTGCCCAGTGGTCCTACGAGGGCAAGAGCATCATTGCCCTGCGCTCGAGCTATGTGGACAAAGCCGGTGTGCGCCACTCCAAGATCAAGCCCTTCCTGACGCCCGGCGGTGTGGTGACGACACCCCGGACCTTCGTGCAGTACGTGGTGACGGAGTACGGTGTGGCAGACCTGCGTTTTAAAAGCTGCCATGAGCGGGGCAAGGCCCTCATCGCCATTGCCCATCCGGATTTCCGCAAGGAGCTGGAGCGGGATCTGCCCTTGTGAAAAGAGATCGGAAGAGCACACGTCTGAACTCCAGTCACATTCCTTTATCTCG
>CABUDN010000113.1 GCA_902490355.1 uncultured Oscillibacter sp. | reverse complement strand
ATCTTGTGGATGAAGATGTATCTTCGTAGTGATTTGTTTAACCTGACGAAGATGCAGGCCCTCCGGCAGACTGCCCGCTCCTACTGACAGATTTAGTTGACAGTTTATGCACGAATTTTATCATTTTTACATTCTGTTTTCAACCATTTTTTCATCCGATCTTTGATATTCAGCACATTTCAAATTTTTAAATAACAGGAGGAAAAAATATTATGTTTACCACTCAATCTCATTGCGAAGTCGGCACCATCCCCCAGATCCACTCCCGCCTGCTCCAGGAGGGCTTCCATGTCAGCGAATACGCCCTGCGCATCTGGGTCAAACAGGGACTGCTGCCCGCTGTCTTTACCGGCAACCGCGCCCTCATCTCCTACGCCAACGCAGTCCGCGTCCTCACCGGGGAACCGATGCCCCAGGCCCAGTAAGCAAACGGCGCCGGAGATGTGGTTCTCCGGCGCCAACTTTTTGATCAGAAAGGACGATTTCCATGGCAAGTATTCAAAAGCGGGGCAGCAGCTACCGCGTCACCGTCTCCTGCGGCTACGACATCCGGGGCAAGAAGCTCCTTCAGACCGCCACCTTCACCCCGGAGCCCAATCTCTCTCCCAAGAAACTGGAAAAGGCTGTGCAGGCTTTCGCCTTTGCCTTTGAGCAGCGGGTGAAAAACGGTCAGGTCCTGGCCGGTGAAAAGACCACTCTCCAGGAATTTGCCCAACGGTGGCTCACGGAGTACGCCCAGGTCCATCTGGAGGCCGGGACGCTGGAAAAGTACCGCTACGAGCTGGAGGTCAAAATCCTGCCCGCCCTGGGCCACCGGAAGCTCTCGGAGATCAAGCCCCATCATCTCAACGCCTTCTACCTCTCCCTGACCCGGGACGGGGCCCGCCAGGACGGCAAGAAGGGCGGCTACCGCCCCGCCTCCATCCACAAGACCCACGTAGTCCTTTCCTCCATGCTCCGCACCGCCGTGGAGTGGGAAATTCTGGACCGCAACCCTTGCAGTGCCGTGAAGCTCCCTGCCGTCCGGGACACCGCCGAGCAGATCAAGTTCTTCACTCCGGAGCAGACCCACGCCTTTCTGGCCTTTCTCCACCAGGAACACACTTGGGAGGTAGCCGGTCACCAGCGGATCGACGACACCGGGAAACCTTACCGGGTGGGGCCCTATGTGTGCGGCCGGGAAACGCCGCTTCAGATCCAGGTGCTGCTGGAGCTGGCCATCTACACCGGCATGCGCAAGGGGGAGATCCTGGCTCTCACCTGGGCCGACATCGACTTTGACCAGGACACGGTGTCCATTACCAAGTCCGCCTCGCCGGTCAAGGGAAAGATTCTCATCAAAGCCCCCAAGACCAAGAGCTCCCGCCGGGTGGTGACCATCCCCCACTCCCTGACGGAGCGGCTGGAGCAGCTGCGCCAGGCCCAGGCTGCCTACCGCACCCAGGTGGGGGAGTATTGGCAGGGGACGGAAGAATGGATTTTCACCCAGGAAAACGGCCGCATGATGCACTATGCCACCCCCTACCACACCTTGCAGACGCTGATCGGACAGTATAACCAGTGCCATCCCGATGCGCCGCTGCCCATGATCCCCTTCCACGGCCTGCGGCACACCTCCGCCACGCTGCTCATCAGCGCCCATCAGGATGTCAAAACCGTCTCCGCCCGGCTGGGTCATGCCCAAACCTCCACCACCATGGACATTTATACCCATGCCCTGCGGGAAAATGACCGCCAAGCGTCGGATTCCCTGGAGCAGATGCTGGGGCGAGAATCCTGAACTGTTCCGGGAGGAAAAAAGAAACCGGAGGCAAGAGCCTCCGGTTTCTTTTTTGATTAATTCCGCTTAGCTGTAATCCTTTCATGAGCCAGTACCATCTGTTCCAGGGAAACCTCTCCCGGCTCTGCGGGGGACTGTGACAACGTTGCCTTTTTCATCCAGGCATTGGTCACTTCCCAGGTCATTACGGCGCATCCCGTTTCATCTGTCAGTTCGATAGTAATCATTTTGCGGTGGACTACCCAGCTCTCATTAAAATCCCAGTCCGCGAAGAGCTCGGCGTCCAATCTGCCCCGTTTGCACGTCAAATCCCCGCTCACGCCAACGAAGCACCGGTGTCCAATACACATAATATTATCCAAACCCGCAACTTCCCGGAACCATCCCACAATCCGGCCATCCAGCCTCAACACAAAACGGTATTCCGGAACAGAAAAGTTTTCCATACGGTTTACTCCTAAAATCAGTTCTCACGCCCGATCCCGATACAGGAAGGTGACGATCTGGGCTCGGGTGCAGGCCTGGGCGGGAGAGAACGTCTCCGCTGTGGTACCGGAGGTAATTCCCTGGTCCGCGGCCCAAGCCACGGCATCCGCGTAGTAGGCATCTGCCGCCACATCCGCAAAGCCGCTGCCGGAAACCGCCGGAGAGCCCGCCGCCCGGTACAGGAAGGTCACCGTCTGGGCTCGGGTGACCGTGGCATTGGGACTGAAGGTCTCAGCACTGGTGCCGCCGGTGATGCCCTGCTCCGCAGCCCACAGCACTGCGTCATAATAGTATGCATCCTGCGCAATGTCTGCGAAGGGATTTTCCGTGGCCGCAGGTGCCGGGGAACCGGCTGCCCGCCACAGGAAGGTCACCATCTGGGCGCGGGTACAGGCTTGGTTGGGGCCAAACACCGTCTCCGTGAGTCCGGCAGTGATGCCGTTTTCCACTGCCCACAGCACAGCATCGTGATAATAGGCATCCTCCGCTACATCGGTAAAGGGATTGCTCTGGTCCGTCTGTTCATCAGTGGGTTTATTCTCAGACCCGCTGTTTTCGGAACTGCTGCCGGAGCTTCCGGAACCGCCGCCGGAGGAAATCTTCTTCCAGCCGGCATAAAGCGTCAAGTCCGATGTAACCGGCATGTCGGCAAAGCTCCAGGCCACCGTGCAGGCCGCGTCCTGATACCAGCCGGTAAACCGATATCCGCTCCGGACCGGCTGCTCCGGCTGCGTGAGCAGAGAGCCTATCATGACCTCCTGCGCACTCACCGCAGAGCCGCCCTGGCTGTCAAAGGTGACCGTGACAGTATACCGGATTTCGCCGTCCGGCTGGATCGTACCGCCGCCATCCGGAATGGTCACAGTCTGATCCCCGGTCTGCACCGTGGAGCCGCCGGGCAGTGTGACACTGCCATCGGCATTGGGCACAATCGTCCCGCCGGCAGGCGGTACGGTAACCGTAGCCGCGTTGCCCGCGCCATCGTTCACTGTAGCCGAACCGCCGCCGGGAAGTGCGATCTCCCCTTCCGGATTGACCGCAGCCCCTTCCCCGTTTACGGTAATGGCCGGGCCATTGCCGGTCTGAATGGTGGAGCCATCAGGAACGGTTATGCCATTGTTTCCATCGGGGGCAATGCTGCCGCCTGCAGCCGGAACCGTTATGGTCGTGGTATTCCCCTGGCCGTCCGTCATGCTGACGGAGCCGCCGCCGGGCAAGGTCACCTCACCCGAAGGCGTGACGGTCGTTCCTTCCCCATTTACCGTAATGGCCGGACCGTCTCCGGTCTGAACCGTGGCCCCAGCAGGCAGCTGCGCCGTGCCGTCGGGTGTCACAGCAATCTCTTCCCCTTCCGGCGCAGTCATGGTGGTATCGCCAGTCTCCACCACAGGTCCTGTGACTGTGCCGCTTTCACTTACGGCACCGCCGTCCGGCAGGGTAACCGCCGGACCGCTGCCGTTTTGCACAGCGGAACCTTCCGGGAGCATCAGGTTTCCGCTGCCGTCTCCCTCCAGCGGAAGCTCCGCTTCAGGCGGCACGATAATCTGCAGATCGTTTTCCACCGGCACGACACTTTGGGGCTCTCCCGTTGTAATATGAAATTCCTTCATCTGGCCGTTTACCAGCAGGTACGCTGTATACATGGCACCGTCATCCGGAAGCAGCAGCGTGACCTTCTCTTCCTGGCTCTGGCTGCTCCAGTTATATGCAGAAGAAACGATTGCTCCCCAGCCGCCGGTATACGGCCGTCCGTCCTGGAACACCTGGACCGCCTGGACAGAATCATCATCCGTGTCATTTAGGATCGATACCGCACACTTTCCTTGTACTGTCATGGTGGAATTGCTCTCATCATACACTACCACTTGTCCCCCGGTCAGGCTGATCTCAGCATCATACACAGAAATTCCTTCCTGCGCATATGCATCGGGACTGCCGATGACAAGAGAGCCGCTTCCGTCAATTGCAAGTGAGCCGGAAAAAAGTGTCATCCCCTGTCCAACTCCGCCAATCCGGTTGTTTCCCTCCAGCGTAAGCCGAACATCGCTGAAATAGACGGAGATTCCTACTGCCGTTTCCCAGTCATTCTGGGTACCCGTTTGAATGCTCACATCCGAAAGAGAGAGCCATACATTGCCGGCCTGAGACACCGAGATCGGGGTCTCCATATCCAGGCCTCCGCTTTGCGCATCTTCGCCTTCCCATGTTCCGGTAATGGGAATGGCTTGCGCACTGTCTACATTATAAACTTCATGGTGATGCCGGACCTGCAGTTTTCCGCTCTCATCTCCAGCCTGGATAGAAACTGCTCCATCTGCCAAATCCAATCCTTCTGCAGGAAATGCCGTCTGCGCAGGCGATGTTGTTACGGTGATCGGATCTGTAAAATCTGTATCACAGTAATGCTCATCCCCTACGATACGCAGTGAAACGGAATAGGTCGTATTCGGCTGCAGATTCTCGATCAGCGGGTACGAAGTCTCACTGACGTCCCCTTTCCCCACTTCCTGATACCGGCAGACCACACGCGGCTGGTAGAGGTCACAGCTATTGGTGATATTCAGCTCTCCCAGCGTAATGCTGCCGGCTGTCACCGATTGGACGACGGGCGCCCCCAGTGAGGCATTCAGACGTACTTGTGCGCTGCGAATCCCGGTCACCTCGCCGGCCTTTGCCTGAAATGCAACGTTTCCGCAATTCACATCCGGTTCCTGATGTTCGGGAATCCGGACCTGCAAAACCGCCATATCATTGGCTACAACTGCGCTTCCCAGGGGATAGGTTCCGTAAAAAAACGACACCGATTCCCCTTCAGCCGGCAAGTTCGTTCCGGTTGCCTTTAAGGTCACCTCCTGTCCAAAGACAAGCTGCTCCCCCGCATCCTGCCCGTCTGGATTCAGAACCTCCAGAACCATCCGGTGATTGACCGGGCGGTTGGCAATCGTTCCGTCCCCCTGACTCTGAATGGTACCATAATTCTCAATGGAACCGTCGTTTGTGATGGTAACGCCATCTCCCACGCAAAGCGTTCCGTCGTCCGGAATGGTCAGCGTATACCCTTCCGGAATGGTAAAGTCCGTATCCAGCGTGACCGAATCACCATAAACCTGTCCAGACGTGCTGAAAAACACAATGCCATTCCACTGATCTTGTTCACTGGTATCCGTAATGCCCTTCGTGAAAATCACGGCGTTGCCAGCCATGGAGAATTTCCCCCTGTAGGCAGATGGATACGGTTCTGATGTGTTACCTCTGCCGATTCCATATCGGCCGGACGCCGTCACAATTCCCCCTGTAATGGTAATCGAAGTTCCCGTTCCATCATGATAAGCTCCGTCACCGATGGCAGCGGTATTGTCCCCATCCGAGGACGCCTGCACAATGCCCCCGGTAATGCGGATGATACCGCCGCCTGCCGTCCAGCCGCCGCCGATACCGGCACCTGAATAACCGCCTTGTGCCGTGATATTGCCCCCATGGATGGTGATCGTTCCGCCGCTGCCTTTGCTGCCGCCGCCGATGCCGGCGCCTGTAGAACCACCTTGTGCCGTGATATTGCCTCCATGGATGGTGATCGTCCCGCCGCCTTGCTGCTCAGCACCGCCAATGCCGGCTTGTTCGCCGCCGCCGGTGGCCATCAGCACACCGGTACCGGCTTCCTGTGCGTAAACAGTGAAGCTGTTTCCGGCGCTGACGTTGATGCCTCCGTTTACGGTCAAAGTGCAGTCATCCGCCAGAATGAGCACAACCGTACCGTCCACCGCAACGCGGTGATCGATGATCACGTCTCCTTGTGCAACGTACCAGCCGCTCTCCCAGGTGGTGTCATCCGCCGTCACTTCCGTGACGCTATCCTGCGTTTGGATAGCTCCGGCTTCGTCTACATACGCCACGTCATCCTGTACGCTCCGCTGGGCAATGGGATCCTCTTGGACAGGGACGGTTTCCTCCGTCTGCGTGTCCGCTGCATTGGCAGCCGCGCAGGCCTCCGGAGCGGCTCCATCTGCTCCGCAGGCCGCGCATTCTGCGTTTCTGGTCTCTTCTGTACAAGGGATCGTACAGGTGCAGACCGGCTCCGCATTGGCTTGCGGAACCTCCTCCGGCTCCTCTGCCAAAGCGCCGGTTGGCAGTGCGGTGGTCAGCAGCACGGCACTGAGGAGGGACGCTGCCAAACGTCTGTGGAAATTCTTCATACGTAAGTCCTTCCTTACATGGATTCTTTTATGCAGCAGCGGCAGATGCCCAGACATCGCAGCGGCTGCAAGTTTCTTCCAGATGATTACAAAATTGTATTGTAACATTCATTTTCATCCCATTCAAGTATCTTTTATATAAAATCTGTGCGCCTTTTCCTGACATTTATAGGTAAACAATCCGCCGTGGAA
This sequence comes from uncultured Oscillibacter sp., assembly GCA_902490355.1. Lineage (GTDB taxonomy): Bacteria > Bacillota > Clostridia > Oscillospirales > Oscillospiraceae > Oscillibacter. Next base: position 2,158 of record CABUDN010000113.1, on the reverse strand, counting down.
GCAGGTCCTCAGAACTGCCTCTACGGCGGATGTCGTGTGGATTTATCTGGTGGCTTCCACACCGGTATGATGATAATACAGCAGGGCAACCGTCATTCCCACCAATGCAGCCGCTGAAGCGTCTTGCCGCTTTTTCTGTGCCGCAGATGTCAGAACGGTCCCCAACATACCGCCGCACACAAAAATCGCATCCTGGTGGTACTGTAGAAACAGGTAGCGAACAAAAGCGCGATGCACACCCCCAGGTTGCAGGCTATAATGGTACATCTGGTGGCTGTTTGCTGTTCCCGGCAGGGGTAGTATGTGGAAAAAAGCAGCATAAAGGAGATCCAGGTAGACGAGGCACAGCCGGAGATCATATTGCCGATCAGAAAACCCGTGCCGCCCGGCAGCCAAACAGCAGCCAAGGCAGACCGGAGTTCTTTAGGATACAACAAAAGGAAGAACCCTGCAAGCAGGATAAACCGCAGGTATTTCTTCTGAGCCGCATCTCCTTACAGTCTCTATGATCTGCTGTCCATGCCGGGGTGATAGAAAAAGTCCGGCCAAGGCCGGACTTTTCAATATACCGAAGTGCCGCTTTGCATCCACAGGGTCTTCCGGATTATAACAATTCGAACGTTCCCGTCATTTCCTCCAGCTTTCCCTGAATCTGCAGTGACAAATCCACATAGCCTGTCACTTCAACCAGCAGGGCTCCTTCTCCCTTCGGTATCGCGTAAAAAGTGTGTACCTGCGTTACCCCGTTTACATCCTCTTCATAATAAACGCATTGGGTATCCAAATTATCTGCTCCAAAATACGTCTCTTGTGCGGCAACACCATCCTGCCCTGACTGCAGGGCAATTCCATCTGCCAAGGTCCTAGCATCCATATCCGGATAAGACTGAATCGCGATATATACCGGGCCGTCCAATGCTTCCGAGGTATGGTAGGTGTAGATATCCTGGTCTTCACCTGTATCATCCAGGGTAAAGACGGTAGGATCATAGGTCATGGCGTAACCCAGACGACTCTCTTCCCGAACAGATCCTGCATCTTCTGACGGATATTCATAGTCCTGCTCCGGAGCCGTCTCTTCCTGCTCATTCTCCAAAGGGATTTCATCTGTCCCGGCCGTATGATCCTCCATATTGCCTTCTGCTGCAGAAGCGTCTGCGGACGTTTCCCCACCGCTTGTACAGGCCGTTAACAGCATCAAACCAATACACGCACATATCAAATACAGATTTCTTTTTTTCATAGTTTCTTTCATCCACCAACGATTTGGAATTTTCATTGAGAGCACACACTCTCCGTTTGTTCGCATTATAGCTGCAATCTCGCAGTTGTCAAGGGAAAAATCCAATCCATGCCTTCCGCTTATATCAATCTTTCTTTGAATGCAAATAAATTTTTGCAGCCGCAGTGGCCAGACAGTAGCCATCGCAATCAAATCCGCCATGTTCCATCCCATCAGGGAAAAGAAAGAACCCTGCAGCCATTGCGGCTGCAGGGTTTTCTCGATCGGCTGGCTTATTTTGAGGAGTGGGGAATTGGCGGTGCATGGCTCCAGCCCGCTGACTCCGCAGTCCCAGAAAGCATTTGAGACCGCCGTCAAATTGAACATTCCGGTAATCATCCATACCGGAAACGGCGTGCCTTGTGGACTTCCGTCCCTTGCCATTCCTGTGGCCAAAGCCTATCCGGAGCTGAGCATGGTTCTGGCCCATTCCGGTGCGGGCATGTACGGTGCGGAGGCCCTGATCGCAAATATCACTCTGGAACCTTCTTTGACAACAGTCATGGAGATCCCATCGTTTATTCGGGAGCTCGGAGCCGAGCGCGTGATGTTCGGTACGGATATTCCGCTGAATGCCAGTGCGGAATTGGGCAAGTACAAGGCCCTGCACCTGACGGAAGAACCGTACGCTTGGGTGCATGAGGGAACCGCCCGCCGTGTGTTCCGACTGTGACGGGAAGCAGATTCACACATGCTGCCGACTCTTGGCAGGCCGTTTGCAGACGCGTCTGCCTCTATGTATGCGGTCATGAGCCGTCAGCGTGCTTCCCCCCAGCGGGATCTCCATCTGCTCCATGCGCGGCCGCGTGAATCTGTTCCCATTATGGAGCAGGGATCTCTTTGGGGTATTCTTTCATATTTGTATTGAAATGAGAG
>CABUDN010000112.1 GCA_902490355.1 uncultured Oscillibacter sp. | reverse complement strand
AGCTGGAACGGGCGACCATGAGAGCGGCCGCTGGGGAAGAACTCAATGCCAGGCTGCAGCGTCCGGACAGGGAGATTGTGGAGCGCTTCCGGGGACTTCCGGTGGCCAATATCGACGACTGTATGAACCGAACGGCTGCACTGCGGCAGACAATCCGGCCAATCAACAAGGCGCCGCTGCTGGGAACCGCCTTTACGGTGAAAGTCGCCGAGGGAGACAACCTGTTTTTCCATAAGGCCATGGATATGGCTCAGCCGGGCGATGTCTTTATGATTGATGCCGGCGGAGATCCCAATCGGTCCATTTTTGGAGAGATTATGGTGCGGTACTGTGCAAAGCGCGGAATTGCCGGAATTGTCGTAGACGGCAGTATCCGGGACAGCGATTCCATTGCGCAGATGGATTTCCCGGTATATGCCAGGGGAGTCACGCCGAACGGACCATACAAGAATGGGCCGGGAGAAATCGGCGGCGTGGTAACAGTAGGCGGCATAGTGGTTCATCCGGGAGATATTGTGGTGGGCGATGCTGACGGTGTGATCGTCATCCGTCCGGATGAAGCGGAGGAGCTTGCCAAGAAGGTCCGGGCGTTCAATGACAACGAGGCTGCGACCATGGAGCGGATTGCCAACGAGGGAGTTCTTCCGCGTCCGTGGGTGGACCAGAAGCTGGAGGCCATTGGCGTGGAGTATGTGGACTGAACCGGAAAAGACGGCGGAACAACACTGACGCATACCGAATAACAGGCAGGGAATACATGGACAAAGAAAGAGGGAGAATTGACATGAAACGTAGATTTGCTTTGGCTCTTGCGGTCGTGATGCTGGCAGCCCTGTGTTTAAGCGGCTGCGGCGGTTCCGCCCAGACGGGGGAAGACAGTCAGTCCTCTTCTTCCGCGGGCGGTGAGACAACCGGTTCGGGCAACTGGCCCAATGACTCCACAATCCGCTTGATTTGCGGATTTTCCGCCGGCGGTTCCTCGGATCTGATGTGCCGGATTTTTGCCGAGGCTTTGGGCAAGGAACTGGGACAGACTGTGGTGGTGGAAAATCTGCCGGGTTCCGGCGGACATGTTTCCTGGAATGAAGTGGTGCACAACACGGAGCCTGACGGCTATACCATCTGTGTCATCAACTCTCCGGGCATCTGCATCTGCAAGGAACAGGCGGAAAATCCCCGCGATTACAACCATACGGATTTTGACCTGCTGGGCAACCATGTTTCAGACTATGGAACGGTTTGCTGGAAGACAGATGAGACCCGCTGGAGCGATTTCAACTCGCTCATTGAATATGCCAAAGAGCATGAGCTGCTTTACGGCACGTCCCAGATGAACATCGGCGGAGATGACTACGCTTTTGCTGAGATGATGAACGCTGCCTTTGGGACCAAGTTCTCGGCGGTGATCACGGAAGGCTCCAAAGACAATGAGGTGCTGCTGCTGAATGGCAGCTGTGACCTGCTGATTGGCAATATCGGCGATACTCTGGTGGGTGACCAGGGCGGTACGTTCAAAATTGGCGCTGTGGCGGCACCTGAGCGTGTGACAGACCTGATTCCGGATGTGCCCACAGTAAAAGAGCTGACGGGGCAGGAGATTGTCAGCTTCTCCGCCCGGGGATATGCGACGGCACCCGGCACGGATCCTGCAATTCTGGAAAAATTGCGTCAGGCAACTGAAGCGGCCATTACCAATCCGGATACCATTGAACAGATGAATGCCATGGGATGCGTAACGAACTTTGTGACGGCGGAAGACGACAGCTATCTCAACTATATGAATGACGTCCGCAAGCTGTATCTGGATATTTTTGGGATTGAAATGATCCCGGATTGACATGCTGCGCACAAGTTCATGTGGCCCGCAGAAAAGATTCTGGCAAAGACAGGGCATGGTCCCTGTCTTTGCTTTCAGAAAGGAGAAGGCTATGTCACCAAAAGCTCGCGAGTCTGTCATCACTTCGGTGGTGCTGTTGATTATTTATGGATTCCTCTTTGCCCAGACAATGGGAATGCCCAGTACACCGGCGCTGTTTCCCCGCATGTGTTTGATCTTGCTGACTGTGCTGACCGTGATTATGCTGTATCTGGATGTGCGGAAATATGCCAAAGATCATGACGCGGAAAGCGGAGTGCACTGGAAGGAAATTGCCGTGCCGCTTGTGGCCTTTGCGGCGATCGTGGTGTATGCGGTTTTGTTTGATCTGTTCGGCTATTTCCCGGCGACCGCCGTGATGCTGGTTGGATTTATGATTGCTCTGAAGGTCAAGCCCTGGTGGCTGATCCTGGCCATTACGGCTGGTTATGCGCTGTTTATCTATTTGATGTTTGTGGTTTGGCTGAAGGTCAGCATCATTTAGGAAGGGAGGAGTCAAGATGTCGTTGACACAGATGCTGCTGAGCGCAGCGGCGCAGCTGTTCACCTGGGACTGCCTGTCGGTTTTGATTATCGGTGTGGTGGCAGGCATGATTGTAGGAGCCCTGCCGGGCCTGTCTGCGTCCATGGCGGTTGCTCTGCTGGTACCTCTGACTTTTAAAATGGATCCGGCTCCCGGTCTGATAATGCTGACGGCTGTTTATACATCTGCAATCTATGGAGGCAGTGTGACCGCTTGCCTGATTCACACGCCGGGAACGCCGGCATCCGCGGCTACGGCGATGGATGGATTCCCACTGACGAAGAAGGGAAAAGGCCTCAAAGCTGTGGGAATTTCCACGATCTCTTCCATGATTGGCGGTACCATTTCCGCGGTAGCCCTGCTGGTGATTGCACCGCAGCTGGCAAAAGTTTCCCTCTGGTTCAGTTCGTTGGAGTACTTCCTGCTGGCGTGCTTTGGCCTGACCATTATCGGGTCCATGTCCGGTGAAAACATGGTCAAAGGCCTGATTTCCGGTGCTCTGGGATTGCTGTTCGGCACGGTGGGCATGGATCTGCTCAGCGGATATCCGCGGTTTACCTTTGGCATCATCCCGCTGGAATCCGGCATCCAGCTGGTTCCGGCAATGATTGGGCTGTTTGCCATCTCGCAGGTCATGATTTCTGTGGAGGAACTCCGGGGAGGACAGACCAAAATTCTGGAGGGCAGTGTCAAGGATTTGGCGGTAGGCTCTCCGTGGCCCAGCTGGAAAGAGATGAAACAAATTATGCCCACCATTGGGTTCTCTTCCGTTTTGGGAATTTTGATTGGAATCTTGCCCGGTACCGGCTGCGATATCGGCTCCTGGGTGGCCTACAACAGTGCAAAAAAACGTTCCAAGCATCCGGAGATGTTCGGAAAAGGCGCCATTGAAGGCATTGCCGCATCGGAAAGCGCCAACAATGCTGTAACCGGAGGCGCGCTGATTCCCATGCTGACTCTGGGAATTCCTGGTTCGGGAACCTGCGCGATTATGTTGGGCGGCATGATGATTCAGGGTCTCACACCCGGATACGAGCTGTTTACCAAGCAGGGAGAGATTACTTATGCCGTCATCCTGGGATTCCTGATTGCCAATGTGCTCATGGGCGTTCTGGGAATGCTGGTGGCCAAGTATGTGGTACGGATCTGCGTGATTCCGAATGCCATCTTGATTCCCCTGATCATTGGCTTGGCTACGATTGGCGCCTTTGCAATTCAAAACAGCAATTTTGACGTTACGATTATGCTGCTCTTCGGACTCATCGGATACTTTGCCCGGAAACTGGGATTTGCAACGGCACCGATGATCCTGGGAATGATTCTGGGGCCGATGGCCGAGAAAAACTGGAATCAAGTGCTGCTGATCTGCCGGGGCGATTTGGTGGGATATTTCTTTTCCCGCCCGATTTCCATTGTGCTGTTTGTGATGGTTGTGATTGGCCTGTTTACGCCTGTCATCATGCGCTTTTTCAGCAAAAAGACCATTGGAGATCCCGACGTTGTGTCAAAAGAGGACTGATGGAGAGCGGAGGGTATCATGGAAAAGATTGCAATGCTGGGCACATTTCCGGAAGATGGCCTGGAGCGGATGAAAACCGCCTGCCGAAACCGGTATGAACTGATTTGCTGCACCAGAAGGGAGATGCTTGCTGAAGCCAAAGGAGCGGATTACGCAGTTTTGCGGGGAATTCCCATTGGCGCGGCGGAGATGGATTTGCTGGGCCCGCAGGTGAAGCTTTACCACCGCTGGGGTGTGGGATATGACACCGTGGATGTGGAGGAAGCGGGGAGAAGAGGGATTCCTGTGGCGATTTCCACGGGGGTCAATTCGCAGGCGGTTGCAGAACTTGCAGTGCTGCTGATGCTTGCCTGCACCCGCAGGCTGTTTGCCTTGGCAGAGCGGGCCCGCCAGGGTAGCGGCTGGAAGGAGGACATTACCGATGAGAGCTGCCTGCTGAGCGGCAAGTGTGTAGGGCTGCTGGGTCTGGGAAATATCGGAAGCAGAGTTTGCCGGATGGTCCGCGCTTTCGGCGCGCATGTCTGCTATTATGATCCGTTCCGGGCGACAGCCCAGAAGGAAGAGGAGCTGGGGGTGACGTTTGCCGCCTTTGATGAGGTGGTTGCCCAGGCGGATATTTTGAGCCTGCACCTTCCCTTGAACGAGAGCACCTATCATATTATCGGAAAAGAGACCTTTCAAACCATGAAAAAAAGCGCCGTCCTGGTCAACACAGCCCGCGGCGGAATCGTGGATACGCAGGCGCTGGTGGAGGCACTTGCCGGCGGGGAGATTTGGGGAGCGGCATTGGATACTGCGGAGGAAGAGCCGCTCCCGGCGGATCATCCGCTGTTTGCCATGGAGAAGGTGATTGTACTGCCGCACGCCGGGGGCAGCAGCAAGGATCTGAATGCAGATATGGTTGATTGTATTCTCCATAATATTGAAACGGTTGCCTCCGGAGGATGTCCGCAGAAACGATTCCTGGCCAATGCCGGCTATTTTCAATCCTGATGATGTTGGCCGCTGCGGAGCATCCACTCTGCGGCGGCCAAGTGTATATGCCTGCGTGGAGGGCGTCGGCCATGAAACTCAAAGCGAAAACAAAAGGAGCGTTGTTGATCCTGTTTTCTGCATTTTCCTTTGCCTGGATGAGTACATTCGTGTTCCTGGCAGGGGAGATCCCGTTTTTCCAGAAGGCGCTGTTCCGGAATGGAGTGGCGCTGCTGATTGCCGGAAGCAGCATGGTGGTTTCCAAGCGGACATTGTCTGTGCCGCCGCCATGCCGGCTGGCATTGGTGTCCCGGGTGCTGTGCGGAAGCGTGTCGGTATTTTGCAATTTTTATGCCATTGACCGGCTGCTGCTGGCAAGCTCCAACTCGCTGAACAAGCTGGCCCCGTTTTTTGCCATTGTTCTGGCAGCTTGCTTTTTGGGGGAGCGGATTGGGAGGCGGCAGGCGGTGTGCATGGCGGTGGCATTTGCGGGAAGCTTGTTCTTGATTGTACCCTCGCTGGATACACGAGGGCTTCCCTGCCTGATTGCTCTGATCGGGGCCGCAACCTCCGGCGGTGCGTTTGTTTCTCTGCGGGCGCTGCAGCGGGTGGGAATTTTGGCTCCGTCGGTCATTGTGTTCTTTTTTTCGCTGACCACAACCACCATTGCGCTGGTGCCCAGCGTCCTTTTTTGGACACCTATGCGGGCACAACAGCTGCTTTTTTTGCTGCTTGCGGGCATGGCCTGTGCGATAGGACAATTTGCGCTGACGTATGCGTACCGCTATGCTGCACCGCGGGAGATCTCTCTTTGTGACTGTACGCAGATCGTATTTTCCGGCATACTGGGATTTTACATTTTGGATCAGGTTCCAAGCGGTGAAAGTTTGATTGCATATGTGCTGATTGTGGCGGCCTCGGCCATGCTGCTTTGCAGCAGGGAACCGATGCGCACATCAGGCGCTGAGTGAAAGGCAGGGAGAGCATGGAACGAAATATTTGTGTTTTTCAGGATTTTTTGACACAGGCGCACCGGGAGCGGATCGACGCCGCCGCCCGGGCTGCGAAGATGCATGTGCGCTATTTTACAACCGGGCAATTTGAAGAGGCAAAGGAATATCTGCAGCATTGCGAAGTCCTTTATGCCCAGTCGCCGGAATTGCTGCGTGCCGCTCCGCCGACTCTGCGGTGGTATTGTACCTCTTCGGCGGGAGTGGATCTCTATTGCAGGAACGATGGGATTTTTGCAAACCCGGATTGCCTGCTGAGCAATTCCAATACATATGGAGTGACGATTGCGGAGCATGTGGTCATGGTTGCCCTTATGCTTTTGCGCAGGATGCCGGACTATCTGGATTCCATTCAAAACCATATCTGGGCTCCGCCGCTGCCGGTTCGGTCCATCCGGGGGTGTGAAGTGACCATTCTGGGAACGGGGGACATTGGGTGTCATGTTGCGCAAAGGATGCGCAGCATGGGGGCTGCAAAAATCATTGGATTGAGCCGCAGCGGCAAAAGCAGGGAGGCGGTTTATGATGCACTTTATCCCATTGGGGATCTGGATGCCGTTCTTTGCGAGACGGAACTGCTGGTGATGGCGCTGCCGGATACGGCACAGACCAGGGGGATGCTGGATCGGCGCCGCATTGCGCTGCTGCCCCGGCAGGCATTGGTGATCAATGTGGGGCGGGGGACGGCGATAGAACAGGAGGCGCTGGCGGATGCACTCAACGAGGGCAGGCTCTCCGGCGCTGCGCTGGATGTTGCGGTGCCGGAGCCCCTGCCCGCGGACAATCCCCTGTGGACGGCAAAAAATCTGATCCTGACACCCCATATATCCGGCAATATGACGCTGGGATATACATGCGATGCCAATGTGGAGATGTTCTGTACGGATCTTGCCAATTATGCCGCGGGACGTCCGCTGGCGCATTTGGTGGACCGCGCCCGCGGGTATTGAGAACGGGGCTGCGGTGCACGGAGCCTTGACAGGTGTGGACAGCCTGTTATAATGACAGCCATACAGCGCGGCAGTCCTTCTGCGGAGCAATAGTGTTTGCCCATCGGGCGCCGGCCGCGGGTCGCGGCTGGTCTGCAAGGATCCAATCGAATTCGCTTCGCTCAGGCGAGACTGCTTGCGGTATCCCTGCACACCGCCGGTGTGCATGCAAAATACCGCTGCACAGCTCACCATGCACAGTTTGTATGGTTTCGCAGAAGGCAAGAGGGGGGGAGAGCGCTTTGATTGTTTATCGGGAGCTTTCCTCCCTGGAGCGCGATTTGGGGATTCGTGCCAGTACTCTGTACGCTGTCAGCAATACGGTGGAGAGGCATTATCACCCGGTTTCCCTGCCGAAGCGGGACGGCAGCTGCCGGTTGCTTTCGGTTCCGGATCCGCAGCTGAAAAGGATTCAAAGGCGCATTGCTCAGGTCCTGCTGGCCCCCATGCCGGTGTCTCCTTACGCTATGGCTTACCGCTACGGTGCCAGCGTGGTGCGCAACGCTGCGCAGCATGTGGGCAGGCCTGCGGTGCTGAAACTGGATATCAGGCATTTTTTTGATAGCATTCTCTACGCTTCGGTAAAAGAAGCGGCGTTTCCGGCGGAGATCTATGGGGAGCCTCTGCGGATTCTGCTGACCATCCTCTGCTATCACCGGGATGGACTGCCGCAGGGGGCGCCCAGCTCGCCGGCAATCAGCAACCTGGTACTGCGTGCGTTTGATGACGAAACTGCGGCCTGGTGCCGGGACCGGAAGATCCGGTATACCCGGTATTGCGATGATCTCACGTTTTCCGGCTCCTTTGAGCCGGAAGCGGTGATCGCCTTTGTGCGGGAACAGCTGAGAAAACGGGGATTTTTTCTCAATGAGAAAAAAACGGTGTTTGTTCCGGCGGGGCGGCAGCAGGTTGTGACGGGGATCGTGGTCAACGAAACGCCCAATGCTCCTGCGGAGTACCGGCGCCGGCTGCGCCAGGAGCTGCGTTTTTGCCGGAAATTCGGCGTGTCGGACCATATGGCGCGTCTGGGAATTCCGGGTTCGGAGGAACACTATCTGCATCATCTGCTGGGACGCGTCAACTACGTGCTGCAAATTGCGCCTGAAAAAGCGGAGTTTCTTCAGGCGCGGTCTTGGCTGCTTCAGCAGCTTTCCTGCAGCGGGAAGGACAAGCGCTTGTCTGCTGAGAAGTTGGAAAGCGGTTAAAATTCAGCTGCGGTAACAGAGAAAAAGGACTCGCCGTCTGAATAGACGGCGAGTCCTTTTTTGCGCAATGACTGGCAGAGCTGTGCCGGGATGCGGCGGTGAAGAATTGGAACAGCGCGCGGAACGCAGCTGCGGCGGCTTACTCCGCCGGCTCATCCAGATCACTGCCGTTGTTTTCTCCGCGAACGATTTCCAGATATTTGTATAAGGTGAACTTGGAAATATGCAGATGATCGCAGACCCGGTCGCCGGATTTGCTGATCAAAAAGGCACCTTTCTTGTCCAAATAGTCCAGAAATTTCAATTTGTCGGCTTTCGTCAGCTTCTCTACCGGTTTTCCGGTGGCGGCGGTTGCTTCGCTGATCAAATGCTCCAGAAGGTCTTGGATGCTGTCCGGAAAAACCTCGTTGTGGTCCAGAGCGGTTTCCTGATGGCCGTCCAGACCGTTGTAGCTTTTCAGGTATTCCTCCATGCGGATGGTGTCCGTGATATCCGTGTTGATGCAGATGGCTCCGACAACATTGCCGTTTTCGTCCCGGATGTGCATGGTGGAAGAGCGCAGGGTATTGGAGGGCTTTGTGTAGGTGATGTAGTTGTAGTGATCGCCGTTCTGGGTTGTGCCCCGCATGACTTCCAGGCCCAGATTGGTCATGCAGTCTCCGATCTTGCGCCCGGTGATATGGCCGTTTCGGATGTCGATGATGGTACTGTCATAGGGAGGGGTCAAATCGTGCAGCACAATCTCGCTGTTTGGTCCCAGGTGATGTTCCAGCAAACTCAGTATCTGCTGGTAAATTGCTTTATGATCCTGCATGTATCCCATGGTAATCCCCCTGGTTCTGGAATCGTTCGTGTTGGAAGCGGCTTGGGAAAATGCGGCTTGCACACCAAACTAAAATTTTTTATTAATTATATCAGCTATTTGAAAATTTGTAAAACAAAAATTCAATGCGATCTAAAAATTTATCGTATTTTTATAGAGTATTCC
>CABUDN010000111.1 GCA_902490355.1 uncultured Oscillibacter sp. | reverse complement strand
GGTAGAATGGGCTCCGTTATTTACTCGAATATCAGCACTGGCGTAAGGTACATTATGTTACCACAGACACCACGGTGTCTTCCTTTCCCAAGACGCCCTGCTGGCAGAGCTTCTTCACACCGGCCGTGCCGGTCACGCCCGCAGGCTCGCCGAACACACCGCAGGTCCGTCCCAGCAGCTTTTGGGCCTCCAGAATCTCCTCATCGGAGACATTGACCGTCAAACCGTTGGACTCCCGGATGGCCATCAGAGCTTTATCTGCATTGCGGGGAACGCCCACGGCGATGGAATCCGCCAGGGTGTTCTCCTCCATGGGGTGCCACGGCTCCCCGGTCTCAATGGCCCGGTTGAGCGGACAGCATCCCGCCGCCTGGGCAGAGATCAGCCGGGGCAGACGGTCAATAAAACCGATGGCGTGCAGGTCCTTCAGCCCCTTCCAGAGGCCCGCGATGGTGCATCCGTCTCCCACGGAAATGGCAATGTAATCCGGCACCTGCCAGTTCAGCTGCTCCATGATCTCCAGGGCCACCGTCTTTTTGCCCTCGGAAAGATAGGGATTGATGGCGGCATTGCGGTTATACCAGCCCCAGCGGTCAATGGCCGCCTTGCTCAGCTCAAAGGTCTCCTCATAACTGCCCTCCACGGAAATCACCGTAGCGCCGAAGGTCATCAGCTGCGCCACCTTCCCCTTCGGTGCCCGGGACGGAACGAAGATAAAGGTCTCCAGCCCTGCCGCAGCGGCGTTGCCCGCCAGAGACGAGGCCGCGTTGCCCGTGGAAGAACAGGCAATCACCTGGGCACCGGCCTCCCGGGCCTTGGCCACCGCCATGGCGCTGGCCCGGTCCTTCAGGGAGGCTGTGGGGTTCTGGCCGTCGTCCTTTACCCACAGGCGGCCCAGCCCCAGCTGTTCCGCCAGACGCGGTTCCTCATAAAGAGGACTCCAGCCCACCCGCAGCGGCGTGGGGGCGGTGGTCTCCTCCACCGGCAGCAGTTCCCGGTAGCGCCACATGGTCCGCTCCGGCCGGGCTGCCAGGGTCTCCTTGGTAAACTCCCGGCGGATGGCGTCATAATCGTAGACAATATCCAGAATGCCGCCGCAGGTGCAGGTGGTCAGGTCCGGCGTAGCCGGGTAAGTCTTCCCGCATTTGACGCACTTGCCGTACAATACGTTTTTCATTGCATGACTCCTTTTCCATCGCTTTCTTCACCTGTTGGTGAACCGATGTATGTACCATGAATCGAACGATTCGAAATCCATTACTGACTCCATCCCCCAGCTTGGAGGATCATTTTTTCTGCTGCAAACGCATGAAGATGCACCACACCAGGACCGGTACCGTCAAAATCAGATAAAGCGCCGCCCCGATCCGGGCCTTGCTTTGCTGCTCCTCCGTGGGAACCATTTCAAAAGAGCCATGAAACAGCCACTTCAGGCCAAACAGCACCATAAGTCCAGCCAAGACGACGGCGATATCCCAGATGAACCGCTTCCACGGCATTCTCCCCATACGCGCTCCCTTCTCCGAAAGAAACCAGGGGGCAGGGCATCCGCCCCGCCCCCTGAGGCGTTTTGTGTGGGATGTTACAGCGTTTTCAGCACGCCGGTAGCCTCGTTGAAGGCGTTGATCAGTTTATCCAGATCCTTGGCCTGGGCATGGACGGCATCCCACGTTCCTTCCGTATCGTACCAAAGGGCATCGAGCTCTTCTGCAGTCTTGCCCTGCTGCTCCACCCAGGTGTAGTACTTCAGGTTGTGGATGCGCTTGCGGTCCCGATAGGTCAGCTCCATCATGCTGTCGGTCTTGAGGCCCAGCATGTGGATCGCATGGTCCATGGCCGCCTCCCGCACGGTATAGGCTCCGTGGAGCTCGTTGAGCTCCTGAATGCGGCTGCCGTACATCACAGCGGAGTCCGTCAGCACGGTGCCCACCACATCCCGCTCGGTCAGCTCGTAGTATTTTGCCATCTTGATGCAGCAGAGCACATTGGCGATGCCGCTGATGCCCAGCCACGTCAGCTGCTCCAGCAGCTCATCGGAAAGATGCAGCTCCTCCTTGAGATAGGTCCGGCCCTCCGGCGTGTTGAACAGCCGCAGCAGCCGCTGGGAATCCTCATCGTCGATATCGATGACCATATCCGTGTTCTTCACGTTGTGGATCCAGGGGATGTGCTTGTCGCCGATGCCCTCGATCCGGTGGCCGCCGAAGCCGTTTTCCAAAATGGTGGGGCACTGCAGCGCCTCGCCCACGCCCAGCTTCAGCTGGGGATACAGCTCCTTGAGCCGGTCGCCGGTGGACATGGTACCGGCGGAACCGGACGTGAAGCAGGCGCCGGCAAACCGGTCGCCGGGACGCTTGATGGCCTCAAACACATCCGCCAGGGCGTTGCCGGTGACGTTATAGTGCCAGAGGGGATTGCCCATCTCCTCAAACTGGTTGAAGATCATGTACTGCGGGTCCTGCTTGAGTTCGTTGGTCTTATCGAAGATCTCCTTGACGTTGGACTCGCAGCCGGGAGTGGCAATGACCTGAGCGCCGATGGCGTGGAGCCAGTCAAAGCGCTCCCGGGACATCTCGGCGGGCAAAATGGCCACACCCTGCGCTCCCAGCAGCCGGGAGTTGAACGCGCCGCCCCGGCAGTAGTTGCCGGTGGACGGCCAGACGGCCTTGTGCCGCTCCACATCAAACTGACCGGTCACCAGGCGCGGCGCCAGGCAGCCGAAGCTGGCTCCCACCTTGTGGCAGCCCGTAGGGAACCATTTGCCCACCATGGCCACAATCCGGCAGGGTACGCCCGTCAGGGAACTGGGCAGCTCAATATAATTGGGCACCTGGCGGAACAGCCCGCCCGATTCCACGGGCTCATTCTTCCAAGTAATCCGGAAGAGGTTCAGCGGATCCACATCCCCCATCCCTACATTCTTCAATTTCGCCTGCACCTTTTCGGGAATGGTCTCAGGGTGCTGCATCTGTCCAATGGTGGGAATGAGGATGCCGTTTTCCCTGGCCTTGGCAATGTTGTGGGCCAAGCCTTCTTTCTGAATGGTAAAATCAATCATGCCTGCTTCTCCTCCTGTTGCTTCGTATCAATATAGGAATACAGCGTGTATTTGGAAATTCCAAAATATTTGGCAATCTTATCGCCGGATTTGGTAACGAGGAACGCCCCGTTCTGATTGAGGAACTGAATGGCCTTTACCTTGTCATCCTTATTCATCAGCGCCACTGGTTTGCCAACCAGAGCCACAGACTGCTCGATGAGATCTTCCAGCAAATCGTTGACATTGACAATCCGTTCCGGCTCCGACGGCTGGGGCTCCTGGGTCGTAATCAGCTCCCGCACCGCATCTTCCACCATCAGCAGTTTGGAAATATCATAGTTGATGGACAAGATCGCCGAGACCTTGCCCTTGCTGTTGCGGATATACACCGTGGACGATTTGAGGATCTTCCCATCCGGTGTCTTGGTCAAATAACAAAGATGATCCTTGGGCTCCGGATCATTGGTCTCCATCTGCTCCAACACCACGGCCGACGCCCCGTCTCCCACCTTCCGGCCGGAGACATGACCGTTGACAATGGCCACAATGGAATGGTCCGGATGGCGGCTCAAATCATGGACCACCACTTCACAGCTGCTGCCGAACTGGGCGGCGATTCCCGCCGCTACCTGACGCAGCAGCTCCAGCTTCCCGCTTTCCGTAGATATCCCTCCTTTTCCCCAAAACTCCATGGAAATCATCTAACTTTCCATCATCATGATACCATAGTTTTTATATAAATCAACCGCTTTTCAAAAAATTTTTTTGGTTTTCTAATTTTTTGTTTGACAAGTAGGTTTCTTATGCTATGATAGGGGTAGAGTAAGCCAAAGGGCGTTTGTAAGGACCTGTTGACTAAATCAGATTTGATGGAGGACAGTGTGATGGATTTTGAAGCGATCAAGGCAGCGGCCAGAGGCTATCAGGCCGACATGACCCGGTTCCTGCGGGAGATGATCTCCCACCCCAGTGAGAGCTGCGAGGAAAAAGATGTGGTGCACTGCATCAAGGCCGAGATGGAAAAGCTGGGCTTTGACAAGGTGGAAATTGACGGTCTGGGCAACGTCATCGGCTGGATGGGCAGCGGTGACAAAATCATCGCCATCGACTCCCATATTGACACCGTCGGTATCGGCAATGCCGACAACTGGGAGGCAGACCCCTATCAGGGCTATGAGACGGACGACATCATCTTCGGCCGGGGCGGCTCCGACCAGGAGGGCGGCATGGCCTCGGCGGTGTATGGTGCCAAAATCATGAAGGACTTGGGTCTGATCCCCGCGGGCTACCGGATCATGGTGGTCGGCTCCGTGCAGGAAGAGGACTGCGACGGCATGTGCTGGCAGTACATCGTCAACAAGTACTTCTCCAGCAAGGAAGAGGCCCAGGAGAAGATCGAGTTTGTCATCTCCACCGAACCCACCGACGGCGGCATTTACCGCGGCCATCGCGGCCGTATGGAAATCCGGGTGGACGTCAAGGGTGTCTCCTGCCACGGCTCCGCACCTTCCCGGGGCGACAACGCCATTTACAAGATGGCCGACATTCTGCAGGATGTCCGGGCCCTCAACGAAAACGGCGATGGTCCTTCCAACACTGTCAAGGGCCTCGTGAAGATGCTCAATCCCGAATTCAATCCCGAGCATTATGAAGATGCCCAGTTCCTGGGCCGCGGTACCTGCACGGTTTCCCAGATCTTCTACACCTCTCCTTCCCGCTGCGCCGTGGCGGACAGCTGCTCCATCTCCATCGACCGGCGCATGACCGCCGGCGAGACCTGGGACTCCTGCCTGCAGGAGATCCGGGACCTGCCCAGCGTGAAGAAGTACGGCGACGACGTGAAGGTCTCCATGTACATGTACGACCGTCCCTCCTGGACCGGCGAGGTCTATGAAACCGAGTGCTTCTTCCCCACCTGGATCAACAAGGAAAGCGCCGCCCACGTGCAGGCCCTGGTGGATGCCCACCATGCCCTGTGGGGCACGGAGCGCATCGGCCATGCCGACAGCGATCCCAAGAAGGACGCCATGCATCTGCGGACGGGCCGTCCCCTCACCGACAAGTGGACCTTCTCCACCAACTGCGTGGCCATTCAGGGCCGATACGGCATCCCCTGCGTGGGCTTCGGTCCCGGTGCCGAGTCTCAGGCTCACGCTCCCAACGAGATTACCTGGAAGCAGGATCTGGTAACCTGCGCCGCCATGTATGTGGCCGCCGTGAATCTCTACAAGGCGGAAAATAAGACGGCCGACGTCACCGAGTTCCGCCAGAGCCTGACGGATAACGATATCCAGTAATCTAGTTATGCGGGGGAGCACGCTCCCCCACCGTTTTCTCACCATGAATTCTGATTTATGATTTAAATAAAGGAGTGCGTTACAACGTCCAAGACGATTGAGCTGGCCAAGCATCTGGAAAAGCTGCACATCAACAATATGTATAAGAGCGACTTCTATTGGACCTGGGATAAAACCGATGAGGAACTGGAAGCCATCTTCACCGTAGCCGACGCTCTGCGGGATCTGCGGGAGCGCAACAAGTCCACCCGGATCTTCGATTCCGGCCTGGGCATCTCCATCTTCCGGGACAACTCCACCCGTACCCGCTTCTCCTTCGCCTCCGCCTGCAATCTGCTGGGTCTCCAGGTGCAGGACCTGGACGAGAAGAAGTCTCAGATCGCCCACGGCGAAACGGTCCGTGAGACCGCCAACATGGTCTCCTTCATGGCCGACGTCATCGGCATCCGGGACGATATGTTCATCGGCGAGGGTCACAAGTACCAGAAGACCTTCATGGACGCCGTAAAGGAAGGCTACCGGGACGGCATCCTGGAGCAGCAGCCCACTCTGGTGAACCTGCAGTGCGATGTGGACCACCCCACCCAGTGCATGGCGGACATGCTCCACATCATCCATGAGTTCGGCGGCGTGGAGAACCTCAAGGGCAAGAAGATTGCCATGACCTGGGCCTACTCCCCCTCCTACGGCAAGCCCCTGTCTGTTCCCCAGGGCGTCATCGGTCTGATGACCCGCTTCGGCATGGACGTGGTGCTGGCTCATCCCGAGGGCTATGACGTAATGCCCGAGGTGGAGGAGATCGCCCGGAAGAACGCCGCTGCCACCGGCGGCAGCTACAAGAAGGTCGCCACCATGGAAGAGGCCTTCGACGGCGCCGACATTGTCTATCCCAAGAGCTGGGCTCCCTTCGCCGCCATGGAGCAGCGCACCAAGCTCTATCAGGCAGGCGACCAGGCCGGCATCGATGCGCTGGAAAAGCAGCTGCTGGCTCAGAACGCCCAGCACAAGAACTGGACCTGCTCCGAGGAGATGATGAAGCGCACCAAAAACGGCAGCGCCCTGTATCTCCACTGCCTGCCCGCCGACATCACCGGCCTGAGCTGCCCGGAGGGCGAGGTGGACAACTCCGTGTTTGACCGCTATCTGGTGCCCCTGTACAAGGAAGCCAGCTATAAGCCCTACATTATCGCCGCCATGATTATGATGAGCAAGGTCAAGGATCCTGTTGCCGCGTTGATGGCTATGGATCAGGGCGGCAAGCGGAAGATGTTTTAAATCCCGCTCGCTTTTCTGACGGTTCCTTCCGCCACATCACTGTGAAACGAGGTATCACCGATCATGGGTAAGCGCATTGTGATCGCTCTGGGCGGCAACGCCCTGGGCAAAAACCTGCCCGAACAGATGGCTGCTGTCAAACATACGGTTCGTGCCATTGCAGACCTCATTGAGGAAGGTCACGAGGTCGTGGTCGCTCACGGCAATGGCCCCCAGGTGGGCATGATCAATATTGCCATGACCACCCTCTCCCGGGAAGATCCCTCCCATCCTATGGCCCCCATGTCGGTCTGCACCGCCATGAGCCAGGGCTACATCGGGTACGACCTGCAAAACGCCCTGCGGGAGGAGCTGCTCAACCGCGGCATCCACAAAAGTGTGGCGACCATCCTCACGCAGGTGGAGGTGGACCCCAACGACCCCGCTTTCCAGAATCCCACCAAGCCCATCGGCACGTTCATGACGGAAGCGGAGGCGGAGGAAATGCGCCGCCGCGGCAATACCGTCATGGAGGACGCCGGCCGGGGCTGGCGCAGGTGCGTGGCCTCCCCCCTGCCCAAGGCTATCGTAGAGATCGACACCATCCGGGCACTGCTGGCCGCCGGTCAGATTGCCGTAGCCTGCGGCGGAGGCGGAATTCCCGTCTACCGGACAGAGGGCAATCATCTCAAGGGTGCCGGTGCAGTCATCGACAAGGACTTTGCATCCGAGCTGCTGGCCGAGGAGCTGGACGCCGATACATTGATTATTCTGACCGCCGTAGAAAAGGTGGCCGTCAATTTCGGCAAGCCCAATCAGCTTTGGCTGGACCATCTCACGCCTCAGGAAGCCCGGGAATACACTGCGCAGGGCCAGTTTGCTCCCGGCAGCATGCTGCCGAAGGTACAGGCTGCCGTAAAATTTGCGGAGTCCAAGCCTGGCCGTACGGCCCTGATTACCCTGCTGGAAAAAGCGAAGGACGGAATTGCGGGAAAAACCGGTACCGCCATCAGCCAATAACCTTGTTCGGATTCACCAGGAGAGCCCTGTGGCTCTCCTGGTTTTTTGTGCATATTTTCCTTTATTTGTAAATTATTCTAAAAACGCTTTTTGGTAACAGTAAATTTTTTGACTGGATTTTCACAATTTGTTCCAAAACCATGTTGAATTTTTTTAGGTAAGCTTGTATGATGACAGTAGATAAGGTCATTCCTTACCCCGTGTGTATCAATGTAAAGGAGGATTTCAGAATGAAGAAGAAGATTCTTGCACTGCTTCTCACGCTTGCCATGGCCCTGAGCCTGACCGCCTGCGGCGGCCAGGAGGAAACATCGGACACCCCTGCCGATGAGGGCGGCGAAACCAGCCAGGGTGAGACTGCTGACATCAAAGTGGGTCTGATCTGCGTCCATGACCAGAACTCCGGTTATGACGTGGCCCATATCGATGGCCTCACCGCTGCCTGCGAAGCTCTGGGCATCGATCCCACCGACACCAACCAGGTGGTCTTCAAGTACAATGTGGCCGAAAACCAGGCCTGCTACGACGCTGCCGTGGACCTGGCCGAACAGGGCTGCGACATCATCTTCTCCGACTCTTACGGCCACCAGCCCTATATGCTCCAGGCTGCCCGTGAGTATGAGGACATCACCTTCGTCTCCTGCACCGGCGACCAGGCCGGCGTATCCGGTCTTGACAACTTCAAGAACATCTTCCCCTATACGTATGAGTCCCGCTACGTCTCCGGCGTGGTTGCCGGCATGAAGCTCAAGGAGCTGATGGACGCCGGTACCGTCACCGATCCCAAGGTCGGCTATGTCGGCGCTTATCCCTATGCCGAGGTGGTCTGCGGCTACACCGCCTTCCTGCTGGGCATTCAGTCCATCGTTCCCGAGGCATACATGGAAGTGCAGTACACCAACTCCTGGTTCGATCTGGCCGGCGAGGCTGAGGCTGCCAATACCCTGATGGCCCGCGGCTGCGTCATCATCGGCCAGCACGCCGACTCCACCGGCGCTCCTTCTGCCGTGCAGGATGCTCTGGAGAAGGGCACTGTGGCTTACTCCGTGGGCTACAACATTGACATGCTCTCCGTGGCACCGGACGCCGCCCTGACCTCCGCCCAGAATAACTGGTCTGTTCTCTATCAGGCCACTCTGGAGAAGTTCATGGCCGGTGAGGAGATCCCCGCCGACTATGCTACCGGCCATGCCAACAACGCCGTCATGATCTCCACCCTGGGCGAGAGCTGCGCCGAGGGCACTCAGGAGGCTGTGGACGCTGCTTGGGCCGCGATCGACGACGGCAGCCTGAAGGTGTTCGACACCTCCAAGTTCACCGTGGGCGGCCAGACGGTTACCGAGTATGAGGTCAACTTCTCCATCATCGACTTTGAGTCCGGTGATGTGGTTTTTGAGGGTCCCACCGAGAACGTCATCTCCGACGGTGCTTTCCAGGAGTCTGTTTACCGCAGCGCTCCCTACTTCGATCTGCGCATCGACGGCATCACGGAGCAGATCGGAAGAGCACACGTCTGAACTCCAGTCACATTCCTTTATCT
>CABUDN010000110.1 GCA_902490355.1 uncultured Oscillibacter sp. | reverse complement strand
CGAACGGGAGAAGTTTGGAAGATTTACAAAATCTTCCCCTGTTGTGCACAGTCCCGTCCCAATTTATGACGAAGTGAGGCATTATGATGGAACACCACACCCATTTTCTCAAGCTCCTGGATTTCACCCCCGCCGAGATCGGGCAGTTTCTGGACACCGCCGCGGACCTGAAGGCCAAGAAGAAGGCCGGCATCCCCCACCGCTATCTGGAGGGGAAGAACGTGGCTCTGATTTTTGAAAAGACCTCCACCCGGACCCGCTGCGCCTTTGAGGTGGCCGCCCAGGATCTGGGCATGGGCTCCACCTACCTGGGTCCCACCGGCTCCCAGATCGGCGTGAAGGAGTCCATTGCCGACACCGCCCGGGTGCTGGGCCGGATGTATGACGGCATCGAGTACCGGGGCTTCGGCCAGGCCATCGTGGAGGAGCTGGCTCAGTACGCCGGCGTCCCCGTGTTCAACGGATTGACCAACGAGTTCCACCCCACCCAGATCCTGGCGGACTTTCTCACCATCCGCGAGCATTTCGGTAAGCTCCAGGGCATCAAGCTGGTGTATCTGGGCGACGCCCGGTATAACATGGGCAACAGCCTCATGGTGGGCTGCGCCAAGATGGGCATGCACTTCGTGGCCTGCGCCCCCAAGGCGTATATGCCCGATCAGGCCCTGATCGACACCTGCCAGGCCATTGCCAAGGAGACCGGGGCCGTGCTGGAGTTCATTGAGGACCCCATGACCGCCACCAAGAACGCCGACGTACTCTATACCGACGTGTGGGTTTCCATGGGCGAGCCCGTGGAGGTCTGGGCCGAGCGCATCGCCGCTCTGAGCCCCTATCAGGTCACCAAGGCCCTCATGGACAACGCCGGTCCCCAGTGCCGGTTCATGCACTGCCTGCCTGCCTACCATGACCACAAGACCCAGGTGGGCAAGGAAATGGGCGAAAAGTTCGGCCGGGAGGCCATGGAGGTTACCGACGAGGTCTTCGAATCCCCCCAGTCCATCGTCTTTGACGAGGCGGAAAACCGGATGCACACCATCAAGGCCGTCATGTACGAGCTGATGAAATAACCCTCTCTTTGCCGGACGGCGCGTCCCCTTGCCGGGGAGCGTGCCGCCCGGTCTTTTTTTGCTCTGCGGGCTGTGCCGTTCCGCCGCGCCCTGCGTATTTGGCCGGAAGATGGGGGAAACTCCAGATGATTTCCGGCAAAGCGGAGAGAAAACAGCCAAAAGAAGTGCGCTGTTTTTTGACACTTTTGTAATACTTGACAAAAACGGCGGGGCCGCATACAATAAAACCGTGACTACGCCAAGAAAGAGGGAATCCAACATGGAACGTTCAGCCGGCATTTTGCTGCCGATTTTTTCCCTGCCGTCGGCCTACGGCATCGGCTCTCTGGGCCGGGAGGCCCGGGAGTTTGCCAACTTCCTGCACCGGGCGGGCCAGCGCTGGTGGCAGATTCTGCCCGTGGGGCCCACCGGGGCGGGAGACTCGCCCTACACCAGTGTGTCCACCTTTGCGGGCAATGCCTTTTTCATCGATCTGGACACTCTGGCCCAGCGGGGACTGCTGACGGAGCAGGAGCTTGCCTCCGCCCGGGTGCCTCAGGGGGAACGGATTGATTACGCGGCGCTGTATGAAGGCCGGGAGGCCCTGCTGCGCAAGGCCTTTGAGCGCATTGATTCCACGGAGGCGGAGGCGGCGCGGCTGTTCCGGGAGCAGACGCCCTGGCTGCGGGAGTACGCGCTCTACCGGGCCATCAAGGCCCGCTTCGGCGGCGCGGCGTGGTATGACTGGCCCGACGAGGCCCTGCGCCGCCATGAGCCTGCCGCCCTGGAACGCCAGAAGGCGGAGCTGGCGGAGGATATCGCCTTCCACACCTGGGTGCAGTACTGCTTCTTCACCCAGTGGGAGTCTTTGAAGGCCTACGTTAACGGCCTGGGCATCCGGATCATCGGAGACCTGCCCATCTATGTCTCTCTGGACTCGGCGGACGTGTGGAGCGAGCGCCGGGAGTTCTTCCTGGACGGCCGGGATATGCCGGGGAAGGTGGCCGGTGTGCCGCCGGACTACTTCTGCGCCGACGGCCAGCTCTGGGGCAATCCCCTGTATGACTGGAAGGCCATGAAAGCCGACGGCTTCGGCTGGTGGATCCGCCGGGTGGAGGGCGCGGCCCGCCTCTTCGACGCCATCCGGCTGGACCATTTCCGGGCCTTTGCCAGCTACTGGGCGGTGCCTGCCGGGGCCAAGACCGCCCGGGAGGGCGCCTGGGAGCAGGGACCGGGCATGGACCTGTTGGGCGTGCTGACCAGCTGGTTCCCCCAGATCACCTATATCGCCGAGGATCTGGGCATCCTCACCGAGGATGTCCACCGCCTGCGCAAAGACTCCGGCCTGCCGGGCATGAAGGTGCTGGAGTTTGCCTTCTCCGGGCCGGACAATGCGTACCTGCCCCACCAGTATCCCGACTCTCACTGCATCTGCTACACCGGTACCCACGACAACGATACCGCCGCCGGGTGGTATGATTCCGCCACGCCCCAGGAGAAAGCCTACGCCCGCAAGTATCTGGGCGTGGAGCGGGACGACGCGCAGACAGTGTGCCGGGCACTGCTGCGGGCGGGCCAGGGCAGCATCGCGGAGCTGTTTGTGGCCCAGATGCAGGATTACCTGGGCCTGGGCAGCGAGGCCCGGGTGAATGTGCCCGGCGTGCCCCGGGGCAACTGGAGCTGGCGCATGGAGCCGGGGAAGACCACCGACGCTCTGGCCGATGCAATCCGGGACCTGACCTATACCTTCGGCCGGTGCTGATGCCCCTTGACGGGCAGGCGGCAGCATAGTATAATCTCCCCGTCCCCGGCAGGATGCGTTCCCACCGGCGGACCCAATCGGATTCATTCCGCTGTGCTGACGGCAAGGAGTTCTTCCGCGCCGGAAGACGGGGAACGGCAGCGCGGTCCAGGCCGCGTTCAGATGTACTCTGCCCGCATCCCCTTCGCTTGACGGCGGAGGGGATGCGTTTTTTATGCAGGAGGAGGCAACATCCATGGAACAAAACCGGGTGGCCGTCATGGCCATCATTGTGCGGGAGGGGGACTCAGTGGCCGCCCTCAACGCCCTGCTTCACGCGTACGGCGATTCCATCATCGGACGGATGGGCGTGCCCTACCGCAGCCGGGGCGTGAGCTTGATCAGCATCGCCATGGACGCACCGGGGAGTGTGATCTCCGCCCTGTCCGGCAAGATCGGACGGCTGGAGGGTATCACGGTGAAAACCGTCTACGCCCCGGAAGAGGCCCTGGGCCCGGCCCAGGAGTAAGAAAGGAGTTTCATCCCTATGAAGAAATTGTTTCGTAACGCCGCGGCTCTGGCTCTGGCGGCCGCGCTGCTGCTGAGCCTGGCGGCCTGCGGCAAGGACCAGGAGTCCCAGCCGGAGGCGGAGGAGCCTGTACAGGAAGAGCCCACCACTCTGCGGGTGGGCGCGCTGAAGGGCCCTACTGCCATGGGCCTGGTGGAGCTGATGAAGGCCAGTGATCTGGCAGGCGCCGGAGAGGACGTGCCCCAGGCGTATGACAATCTCCCCGATGCGGTGGACAGCTACACCTTCACCCTGGCCGCTTCCGCCACGGAGCTGGCGCCGCAGCTGGTCAAGGGCGATCTGGACATCGCCTGCGTGCCGGCCAACCTGGCCGCCTCCCTCTATCAGCAGACCGAGGGCCAGGTGGTGACCCTGGGCATCAACACCCTGGGTGTGCTGTATATTGTGGAAAACGGCAACGCCGTGCAGTCCCTGGCGGACCTGGAGGGCAAGACCATGGTGGCCTCCGGTAAGGACTCCACGCCGGAGTATGCCCTGCGGTATCTGCTGGAAGAAAACGGCGTGGACCCGGATACCGGCGTGGTGATCGACTGGAAGAACGAGCATAGTGAGTGCGTCAGTGCCCTGGCCTCCGGCGCCGCCACCATCGCCCTGCTGCCCCAGCCCTTCGTCACGGTGGCTGAGAGCAAGATGCCCGAGCTGCGCACGGCTCTGGACCTGACGGCGGAGTGGGACGCTCTGGACAACGGCTCTGCCCTCATCACCGGCGTGGTGGTGGCCCGGCGGGACGTAGCGGAGGCCCATCCCCAGGCCATGGAGCGGTTTTTGGAGCAGTACGCCGCCAGTGTGGACTGGGTCAACGCCAACACCGCCGACGCTGCAGCCCTGATCGGGGAGTACGGTATCGTGGATGCTGCCGTGGCGGAGAAGGCCCTGCCGGCGTGCAACATCGTATGCATCACCGGCAATGAGATGAAGGAGAAGCTCTCCGGTTATCTCCAGGTCCTCTGTGACGCTTCCGCCGATTCCGTGGGCGGCGCCATGCCTGGCGACGATTTCTACTACGGCGCGGAGTAAGATGAAGCGGATCGTGCGCCGGGTGTGGCCGGCGGCGGTGTGGCTGGGGGTGTGGCAGGCCGGGAGCATGGCGTTTGCGGCCGTCTATCCCCACGGGGCGCTGCTGCTGGCCTCGCCTCTGGCGGCGCTGAAGGCGCTTTGCAGCCTGGCCGGTACCGCCGACTTTTGGGCCGCGGTGCTCCGGTCCACGCTGTGCATCTGGGGCGGTTGGCTGGCGGGATGTCTGCTGGCAGTGGTCCTGGCGGCGGCCGCGGCCCGGTTTGCCGCGGTGGAGGAGCTGCTGGCGCCGCTGGTATCGGCGGTGAAGGCGGTGCCGGTGGTGTCCCTTATCATCTTGATTTTGGTGCTGCTGGACAGCCGCGCCCTCCCCTGGGTAATTGCGGGCCTCATGGCCTTTCCGCCGGTGTACGCCAACGTCCTTGCGGGCATCCGGGGGGCGGACCGGCAGCTTCTGGAGATGGCCCGGGTGTTCCGGGTGCCGCCGAGGCGGCAGCTGTGGGGCATCTGGGGACCGGCGGTGCTGCCGGGCTTCCGGGCGGCGGTGTCGGTGTCCACGGGCCTTTGCTGGAAGGCCGGTGCCGCGGCGGAGGTCATCGGACTGTGCGCCGGGACCATCGGCGAGGGGCTCTACACGGCCAAGGTCTACTTCCAGACGGCGGAGCTGTTTGCCTGGACGGCAGTGATCGTGGCCCTGTCGGCCCTGACGGAGCATCTGGCGCTGTGGGCGGTGGACGCCCTGGCGGGAAAGGCAGGGATGCGGTGATGGAGATCGGTGTGGCCCATGTGTGGAAAACGTACGGTCAGACAGAGGTGCTGCGGGATGTGAGCTTCACCGCAGGCGCCCGGCCGGTGTGCCTGACGGCGCCCTCCGGGGCGGGCAAGACCACACTGCTGCGGATTTTACTGGGTCTGGAGAGCCCGGACCGGGGAGAGGTGCTGGCGCCGCCGGGAACGCGGTGGAGCGCGGTGTTTCAGGAGGACCGTCTGCTGGAGCATCTGGACGCCCGGGGCAATCTGCGATTTGTCCTGGGGGAGGTGTCCCCGGAGGCTCTGACTCTGCTGGAGACTCTGGGCCTGGGGGACGTGGGCGGAAAGATTGTGGCGGAATATTCCGGCGGTATGCGCCGCCGTCTGGCCCTGGCCCGGGCGCTGCTCTCGCCCTGCGACGCCCTGGTGCTGGACGAGCCCTTCACCGGACTGGACCCGGAGATCCGGGCGCGGTGCTGGGAGCAGGTGCGCCGCTATACAGCGGGCAAGCCCCTGGTGCTCTCCTCCCACGATCCGGCAGATGCCCGGGCCCTGGAGGCGGAGATTTTCCGGTTGTAAGTGAGAACCGCTCTGTGGTAAACTGACCACAGAGCGGTTCTGATTTTGCATTTACGGGAGGGTTTTGCCATGAAAAAGTTCGTGTTGGTGCCGGATTCCTTCAAGGGAACCATGACGTCCGCCCAGGTCTGCGCGTCCATGGAGGCGGGGATTCGCCGGGTGCTGCCCCAGGCGCAGGTGGTGTCACTGCCGGTGGCGGACGGCGGCGAGGGCAGCGCCGAGGCGTTTTTAACGGCCTTGGGCGGACAGCGGGTCGTCCGGACCGTCACCGGCCCGGAGGGACGGCTCCTGGAGAGCTTTTATGCCCTGCTGCCCGACGGCACGGCGGTAATCGAGATGGCTGCGGCGGCGGGCCTTCCCCAGGTGACGGGGGAGAAGAATCCGGAAACCACCACGACTTACGGCGTGGGGGAACTGCTGGTCCACGCGGCGCACCACGGCGCCAGACGGGCGGTGATGTGCCTGGGCGGCAGCGCCACCAACGACGGCGGCTGCGGCGCGGCCAGTGCCTGCGGCGTCCGGTTTGTCAACGGGGCGGGGGAGTCCTTCGTCCCCGTGGGCGGAACGCTGGGGGAGATTGCCTCGGTGGATGTGACGGGTCTGGACCCGGCGGTGGCGGCGCTGGAGATCGTCACCATGTGCGACATTGACAATCCCCTCTGCGGTCCCACCGGCGCGGCGGCGGTGTTCGGCCCCCAGAAGGGGGCGGACGCGGCCCAGATTCAGCGCCTGGACGCGGGTCTTGCCCACCTGGCCCGAATCCTGGAGCGGGATTTGGGTATGAGCACCCAGGATCTGCCCGGCGCCGGCGCTGCCGGCGGCATGGGTGCGGGTATGGCGGCCTTTTTTGGAAGCCGCCTCCAGCCGGGCATTGAGACGGTGCTGGACACCGTCCGGTTTGAAGAGGTGATCCGGGATGCGGACTGGATCTTCACCGGCGAGGGCCGTCTGGACGGCCAGAGTCTGCGGGGCAAGGTGGTCTCCGGCGTGGCGCGCCGGGCCGGCGGGGTGCCGGTGGCGGCCATTGTGGGCGATGTGGGCGACGGAGCATCGGCGGTGTATGACCGGGGGGTCAGCGCGGTGTTTTCCATCAACCGGGTGGCCGTTCCGTATCTGGAGGCCCGGCCCCGGGCCCGGCGGGACCTGGAGGACACTGTGGCAGACGTTGTGCGGGTGATGAAAATTTCCTGGAGCGCGGGGAAAGAGGACTAGCATTGCACCGGGGAATATGATATAATGCCTCCGGCCCTGCGGCCCATGTGAAACGGGAAGGAGAACCCCTATGATCAAGATTACCACGGACAGCACCTGTGATCTGCCCGCGCAGCTGCTGGAGCAGCACCATATTTCCGTCATTCCTCTGGGCATCGTCAAAGGCGGCGAACTGTTCCGGGACGGTGAGAACATCACCACCGCGGACATTGCCGCCCATGTGGATGCCGGCGGCGACATCACCACCACCAACGCCGTGAGCATCGGAGACTACGAGGCGCTCTTCGCCCGGGAGTCCGCCCGGAATGACGCGGTGATTCACCTCAACATCGGCATCGGATTTTCCTGCTGCCACCAAAACGCGTGCCTGGCGGCGGAGGAGTTTGACAACGTCCACCTGGTGGATACCGCCAACCTCTCCGTCGGCCACGGATTGCTGGTGCTTCTGGCGGCGGAGGCCGCGGAGGCCGGCGCGTCGGTGGAGGAGATTCTGGCCATGCTGGCCGAAAAGATTCCCCAGGTGGAAATGAGCTTCGTGCTGGACCGGCTGGATTACATGAAGAAGGGCGGACGCTGCTCGGCGGTGCTGGCGCTGGGCGCCAACCTCCTCAAGCTGCATCCCTGCATCGAGGTCCAAAACGGAAAGATGGGCGTGACCAAGAAGTTCCGCGGCTCCATCGAGAAGGTGGTGGCGGATTATCTGCGGGACCGCCTCTCCGGCCGGACGGACATCGATCACCGCCGCTGCATTCTGGTGGACACCGCCTTTTCCGATGATCTGGCGGCCATTGCCCGGAAGGTGCTGGCGGAAGTGGGCGGCTTTGACGAGGTCCTGGAGACCAAGGCAGGATGCACCATCTTCTGCCACTGCGGCACCAATACCCTGGGCGTGGTGTTTTTGCGCAAGGAATAAAAAAACAAGAGGACCGGGGTTCCGGTCCTCTTGCTGCGTTTTGCGGCGGAATTACTTGGCGGCGATGGCCTCGATTTCGCACAGCACGCCCTTGGGCAGGTCCTTGACCGCCACGCAGGAGCGGGCGGGCTTGGTGGTGAAATACCGGGCATAGACCTCGTTGAAGGCGGCGAAGTCGCCCATGTCCGCCAGGAAGCAGGTGGTCTTGAAAACCTGCTCCAGGCTGGTGCCGGCGGCTTCCAGGATGGCGCCCACGTTCTTGCAGCTCTGCTCAGCCTGGGCGGCGATGCCCTCGGGAATGGCGCCGGTGGCGGGATCTACCGGAATCTGGCCGGAGGTATATACGAACTCACCCACAACCCAGCCCTGGGAATACGGGCCGATGGCACCGGGGGCATTGTTGGTGGCAATAACGGTCTTTTCCATGACAGAAGCCTCCTTAAAAAAGTAAGATGGGTTGGCTTCATCATATCACAGGGGACAGAAAAGTCAACCTGTCCGCTTGTGAAATGAGGAAAAACGTGGTACCATAGATTCCGTTCAGAAAATGTAAAGGAGTATCAAAACCGTGCAGGATTTTAAGCAAAAACTGTTGGAAAACGGTTATTTCCGGCAGGAAGAATTGGTATTTGCCGACTGTGACCGCAACAAACGGGCACGGGTGGCGACACTTTTGAGCAAGGTGGGAGCCTATGCGGGCTACGATTATGATGCCCGGGGATGGACCCATGAGAAGCTTTACGCCATGCGGGAGGTGTTCTTGCTCTCCCGGATCGCGCTGCGGATTCACCACTGCCCCATGGCCCGGGACGTGCTGGACATCACCACCTGGGAAAACGGCGCCCGGGGCGCCCACATGCAGCGGGTGTTCGAAATGGTGGACCAGACGGGACGGCTGTGTGTGAGCGTCAAGAGCGAGTGGATTCTGGTGGATCCCCTGACCCGGAAGATTCTCCGGCCTGCGTCCTTCACCGCCAAGCCCCTGATGACCTGCGACCGGGTGATTGACTGCCCGGATCCCCAGAAGATCACGCTGCCCCGCCAGGGTCTGGAGGAGCTGGGAGAGCGGCAGGTGCGCTGGTCCGATCTGGATGGAAACGGGCACCTGTTCAGCGGGCGCTACGGCGATATCGTCTGGGACTATCTGCCCGCGGACCTGCAGGCCCTGCCGGTGAAGGAGTTCCAGATCAATTACAGCCGGGAGGCCACCCTGGGCGAAAATCTGCGCCTGCTGGGCATCCGGGATGAGCACGGCTACCGTATAGAGGGCCTGGGCCCCGACGGTACCCTTTGCCACTTTACGTCCCGGCATGATAGACTGGGAAAAGATTCTTTCCGATG
>CABUDN010000109.1 GCA_902490355.1 uncultured Oscillibacter sp. | reverse complement strand
AAGTAGCATTTGTACTCCTCGGTCTACTAGTATTTGATTGCTGAGTTCGGGAATTTCACCATTGAAGTTTTCTCCGCCGGCACGCTGTACGGACAGGAAGACCTGATTGAAGCCGTCAGCAACCGGGTTACGGAGTGTGCCTTTACCTCCAATGACTACCATTCCGGAATTGAACCCATGCTCAAGCTGGCAGCATTCAGAAGCTCCGACCTTTGGAACGACTATGAGCTGGATGAGGCATTTCTTGCTATGTACGAGCCGCTTGTCAAGGAGGCGTACGACGCCATGGGGCTGGTCTATGTAGGAAATGTCCTGGATCTGCCCGGCGAATGCTTCATGTCCAATGTCAAAATTGAAACCGTTGACGATTTCCAGGGTGTTTTGATCCGCAGCGGCGGCCTTGGCCAGGAGCTGTACAGCGCTTTGGGCGCATCCGTCGTGTCCATGCCCATGGGCGATGTGTATTCGGCCGCCAAGCTGGGCACCATCGACGCCTTTGAGGTCGGCGGATATGCGGACAACTACGGCAACGCCCTGCACGAAGTCTGCAAATACGTCATTGAGCCCACCCCCCACTCCACTTCCGGTGTGGAAGTCGGCAACCTGGTGGTAAATGCCGAGGCATACAACGAACTGCCGGAAGAGTACAAGCAAGTTTTGGCCGACTGCTGCAAGGAAAACCGGGCCTATACATTTGATCATCTGACCGAAGCTGCTGCAGAAGCACGGGAAGTCATTCTCTCCGGCGGCGTGGAGTGCATCACCCTGTCCGACGAAGATTTCAACACCATCAAAGCAATCGCAGCCGAGACGCTCCAGAACTATTGGGGCCAGTCTGAGCTGACCGACGAGTTCCTGACCCTTTACACGCAGTTCCTGAACGACAACGGATACTCCGATGTCGCAGCCAAAATTCAAAAATAATGCTTCCACCTAAACCCTCATGGGTTGCCTGAGACCCGCTCAGGCAACCCGTTTTAAAGGAGGAATTGCTTTGAAAATCATCGAACGCATCAAAAACGGCCTCGATACATTTGGGAAGTATTGGGCGCTCGTAATTGTTATTCTGTTCATTCTCCCCGCTTTTGAGGCTCTCGTCATGCGCTACACGCTGAACCGTCCGACGATCTGGTCTCAGGAACTCTGCTGCATGATTTTCGGCGCATATTTCATGATCGGCGGAGCTTACGGCGAAGCCTGCCACGCGCACGTCTCCATGGACCTGTTCTATGTCAAGTACCGCGGAATCTGGAAAATCATTGCCGACACGCTCACCATGTTCGCCTGCGGCTTATTCTGCATCATTTTAATCACCCGGGGCGGCTCAGCGGCAATCAAAGCCATTTCCATCGGCCAGCGCTCGGACAGCCTGTGGGCTCCGTATCTCTGGCCCATCCGGATGTGCATTCCTGTGGGCTCTTTCCTGCTCCTGGTACGGTCACTGATCTCCTATATTGAAAAAGTAAAAGATTCGATTTCCTATATGCGCGAGCATCACGGCAAACATTCACAGGAAACAGGGGGGACCAAATAAATGGAAGCTTACATTCCTCTTGTCATGTTCGGCCTTCTGATCGTTTTACTGGTTGTTGGCCTTCCCATTGTCTATGCACTGTCCCTGGTAGCCGTTGGAACCGCTTTTTTCCTCTGGGGCCCCGGAAGCATTTACGCCATTGTCACCTCCACAATCACGACCATGAACAACTGGAATCTTTTGGCAACTCCATTGTTCACCTTCATGTCGCTGATGCTATTTGAAGCCGGCATTGTAGAGGATTTGTACGAGGCCTTTTACAGCCTCACGGCAAAGGTCCGCGGCGGATTGGCGATGTGCACCGTTGCGGTGGGAGCCCTGATGGGCGCCATGACCGGCGTTGTAGCAGGCACCGTGATTGCCCTGACCACCATTGCCCTGCCCCAGATGAAGAAGTACAACTATGATGAGAAAATTTCCATGGGCGCCGTTCTTTCCGGCGGAACCTTGGGCCAGCTGATCCCGCCCAGCACCAATATGATCGTCTATGGAACCATGACCGGTGTTTCCGTCGGCGGACTGTTTGCAGGCGGCATGAGCGCAGGAATCGTTCTGGCGATTCTCTATTGCATCTACATCGCCCTTCGATGCGGTCTGAACAAGGATCTGTGCCCTGTCATGCCGGAAGAAGACCGCAAAGGCGCAAAGGAAACTCTGCTGGGACTGAAAAAGGTGTTCTGGCCCTGCGTTTTGATTGTTGTGGTTCTCGGTGCGATCTATGCCGGCCTGGCAACGCCAACCGAAGCCGCCGGCGTGGGCTGTGTAGGCGCCGTGGTGATCGCCGTTTTGAATCGCCGCTTTACATTCCGGCACCTGCTCAACGCCAGCACCGGAACTCTGAAAAATATCGCAATGGTGGGTTTCATCACCCTGGCAGCTTCCTATTTTGGTTCGGTCTTTGTGGCAATCGGCGGCAACAAATTTGTTGCCGAGGTCGCGTCCCTGATTCCCGGAGGCAGCCATGGTCTCATGATCGCTCTGCTTGCCATTGTGTTCTTCCTGGGAATGTTTATTGATACCATTGCCATCATCGTCATCTGTGCGCCCATTTTCACCCCGCTCATCACCAGCTATGGAATTGATCCCATGTGGTTTGCGGTCTGCTTCATGGTGGCGCTTCAGTGCGGTTATCTGACTCCGCCGTTCGGCTTCTCCCTGTTCTACATGAAAAGCGCCGCTTCCGAAGACACTCAGCTCAAAACCATCTATCAGTCTGCCATTCCCTTTATCGGCGTGCAGCTGGTTGGCCTTGCCATCTGCCTGTTCGCCCCGTCCCTCGTTTTGTGGGGGCTCAATATCATGCATTGATCAGCCGGGAGGTTCACTATGAACAAGATCATCTCACGCCAGGCGGCGGCCGAGCTGGTAAACGATCATGACACCGTTGTAGTCTGCGGATGTGAAAATCTTTTGCTTCCGGACCGCATCCTTTCCGCCCTGGAAGAACGGTACATGTCCACCGGCCATCCATGCGGCCTGACGGATATTCACCCTGTCATCTACGGAATGGGCGAGCATTGCGGACTGGAGCACTTTGCACATGAGGGGTTTCTCAGCCGCTCCATCGGCAGTGGTTTCAGTTATCTGAAAAGCTCCCGCATGAGCCAGCTGGTCCGCGAAAACAAGCTGGAGGCCTATGTGGCTCCCATGGGAACCATCTACCGCATGATCCAAAACATCTCCTGCGGGGAGCCCTACACCCTGACCGATGTCGGTCTGCACACCTTTGTGGATCCCCGCCAGGGCGGCGGCCGATTCAACGCCAGAACAACAAAAGATATCGTTTCCCTGATCGAGCTGGGCGGCCGCCAGATGCTCTGCTATCCCAACCCCAGTATTGATGTGGCCATCATCCGCGCCCACACTTCCGACGAAAACGGGAACCTGGCTCTGGAGCAGGAGCCTGTAAGCCTGGGAATCTATTCCATGGCGGTGGCGGCCAAAGCCTGCGGCGGGAAAGTCATCGCTCAGGTAAACCGAATCGTCGCCAACGACTCCATTCCCCCCAAGCGGATCGTGGTCCCCGGCATTTTTGTGGATGCCGTGGTTTTGGAAGAAGATGTCCCGCTATCCGGCGGAGCCCTGAATTTCGCCCTTTCCGGAGAAAATCGGATGCCGCTGGGAAGACTGGAAAATCTCCCCCTGGACATTCGGAAAGTCATTCTCCGCCGGGCCGCCATGGAAATTGGAACTCCGCCCAAAACGGTAAACCTGGGTGTGGGAATTCCCGGTTTCCTGCCCCGCATTCTGGTCGAAGACGGGACGCTGGATGGAATCACCTTCTTCACCGAACACGGTTCCCTGGGCGGCGTTCCCGGAGATCGCAGCAACTTTGGAACCAACATCAACCCCTCCGCCCTGTTGGATCCCACCCAGGTCTTCCAGGCGTTCCGGGGAGGGCTTTTGGACATGTCCTTCCTCGGCTGCGGGCAAATGGATCAATTCGGCAACGTCAACGTCAGCAGCTTCAACGGCATTGTTCCGGGATGCGGCGGCTTTATCGACATTGCCTATCAAACCAAAAAGCTGGTATTCTGCGGGACGTTTTCTTCCGGCGGCGCGGCAATCGATGTTGCAGACGGCGGATTAACGATTCATCAGGAAGGGAAATTCTTCAAGCTGGTTCCCAATGTGGAGCAGATTACGCTGAACGGTCCGGACGCCCTGCGCAAGGGACAAAGCATTCTTCTCATTACGGAACGCGCCGTCTTCCAGGTCATGGAGGATGGTCTTCACCTTACGGAAATCGCCAACGGCGTCGATCTTCAGCGTGATATTCTGGCACATATTCCGTTCCCCGTCACGGTAAACGAAACCTGCAAACCCATGGATCCCGCTCTTTTCGCTTGAGACGGCGCTTCCTTGACCGGCAGCCGGAACACGCGCAGGCCGCGGCAGTTCCGCAGCCGGTGCACGGAAATGATTTGATTGGCAAGGAGTCTTACTATGGAAAAAAGCACTCTTGGAAACAGTGGCATTCTTGTCTCCGGGCTTTCTCTTGGAACCTGGGCCTTTGCAGGCGGAAAACTGTGGGGCGCAAGCGATGACCACGCAGCAATTCAGACAATTCATTATGCGTTGGACAACGGAATCAATCTCATCGATACCGCCGAGCGATATGGCGACGGAAAATCTGAGGAAGTCGTGGGCGCGGCGCTGAAAGACCGCCGGTCCCGCGCGATTCTTGCCACAAAAGTATACACGGATGCGCTGCACTATCAGGACGTCATCGCGCATTGCGATGCCAGTCTGCACCGCATGCAAACAGACTACATTGACCTCTATCAAATCCACTGGCCAAGTCCCACCATCCCCCTGGACGAAACGTTCGGCGCATTTGAGGACCTGAAAAAAGCCGGAAAGATCCGGATATCCGGCATCTGCAATGCCGGTGTATCCTGCGTGCAGTCTTTGAAAAGCTCCTATGGTGTGGCCATGAATCAGCTGCCATATTCCCTGATCTGGCGCATTGCGGAAAAAGAAATTATTCCCGCCACAGAGCGCATGGGGATCTCGGTCTGGGCCTATTCTCCCCTCGCCCAGGGACTTTTGACCGGCAAATTCCGCTCCGTGGAAGATGTTCCGCTCAGCCGCCGGGAAACCCGTTTTTATAGCGGCGACTGGAAGCAGGGACGTCATCATGATCCCGGCTTCGAAAAAGAAATCTTTGCCTTTCTCCACCTTTTGATCGAGAAAGCAGAGCAATCCGGATATACCCCCGCAGAAGTGGCGATGAATTTTTTAAAGCGCCGTTCCTGTGTCAAAAGCATTCTTGTCGGCTCCCGGTCCCCCCAGCAGCTGGCCCAGAACATTTCCGCCTACGAAGCGGACATTCCCGGCAGCTGGATGGATGAAATAGAAGCCGCTTCAGACTCTCTCAAAGCCATTATGGGCAGCAACGCCGACATGTGGGTCGGAGACGGCGGCCGGTTCTTCTAAGTGTCCGGCACACTCCCGAGTGGAGCAATCACACGGGCCGTCATGCCGCTTACTCATCGCCAAAACCGGACCATTGGAATCGTCAGATGGTCCTTTCCTTTCAAACCGCTCAAACGAGGAGGTTCTTATGAGCAAACTTCAATTAAACGTTGGGGATTCCTTTACCTACAGCAAAACCGTCAGTGAAAGCGATGTTTATTTGTTCGCAGGCATCACCGGCGACTTTCACCCCAATCATGTAAACGAAGCCTATATGAAAAAATCGGTTTATGGAAAGCGCATCATGCACGGGGCGCTGGGCATCGGATTCATGTCCGCCGCCTCCTCCGTAGCACTGGACAAGCAGTCCCTGCGTGCCGTCTCGGCCGGATACGACCATATCCGCTTTATCAAGCCCGTTTTCATTGGGGACACGATTACCGTAAGGTATACCATTGAGAGCAAGGATGAAGCCGCCATGAAAACCGTGGCCAATGTCGAACTCTTAAACGAAGCGGGCGAACTTTGCACCGTCGGAAAACACATTGCAAAATATTTTGACTGACGCGCGTTCCCCCTTCCCAACACATTTCCAAGTTCATTTCTCTTTTCCTTTTCCCCACAAAAAGGCAGGGCTGCCGAACTTTCTGTTCGGCAGCCCTGCCTTTTTGCATCGCGTTCTTCGTTCGGCACGGTCTTCTTGCCCACGGTCAACGCCTTTTCCCCCAGCTGCGCAGAATGCAATCCGGAGCATCAGCCTGCAATCTCAGGTCTGCTTTTTCACTTCCAGAAATACCGACGGGGTCTTCTTATATGTCGCCAGACTTACACTCACCAGTGCAATCCCGCAGGCAATGGTACCGGGGACCGCCGAACCCAGGCCAAACGGCTCACCCGCCAGCCTCCAGCCCACGCACACAAAGAAACCGGCCAGCATGGCGCTCAGAATTCCCGCATGGGTGGCTTTCTTCCAGAACAGCGCGGCAAACGCCGGGATTCCGGCAGAGGCCGCGTAAAAACTCCAGGCAAACATCAGGATATTGTATGCGTTCTTAATGTACAGTGCAATCACCAGTGCGCCCAACGGCAGCACCACCGAAAACGCGCGGGAAAGCAGAATTTCCGTACGCTCCTTCATCTGCGGATGGACGGTCTTGCCAATATCGTGCACAC
Source organism: uncultured Oscillibacter sp. (assembly GCA_902490355.1). GTDB lineage: Bacteria > Bacillota > Clostridia > Oscillospirales > Oscillospiraceae > Oscillibacter. The sequence continues at coordinate 2,781 of CABUDN010000109.1, read as the reverse complement.
AGGTCTGCACCGATACCAGCAAATAGCTGTCCGCCGTGGACATGATGACGGAGAGCACACCCGCCAGCGCCAGTCCCGTCAGTCCCACCGGGAGAATTTGAATCGCCAGGGCCGGTACCACCGCATCGGTAGACCCGTACTGTGCCAATACGTCGTCGCCGATGATCTGCCGGGCCACCACGCCCATGAAGTATACCAGGATGATGGTCACACCATAGACAGCCGTTCCCAAAAACATTCCGCGCTTGGCCGCCCGCCGGTCTCTGGCCGCAAAGGCCCGCTGCCACATCTCCGCACCGGCCATGGTAAAGACCAGATACGTCACAATATCTCCCAAAATGCTGCCGTCCACATAAGGCGTAGCCAGCGCGGGATCCAGATTGGCCATGAAGTTGGAAATACCTCCCACACGGAACAGCGCCACGGTCGGAATCAGAATATAAACGAACAGGATCAGCATGTAAAATTGCAGCACATCGGTGTATACCACGCCAAACAAGCCGGAGGTCGCGGTGTAAACCATAAAGACCACACAGGCGATGAACGCCCCCATCTCGTAAGACAGCCCAATCTCTCCGCCCAGCATCTTGATGATGGTAGCGGTCGCCGTTACCTGGGAGGCCACCGTTCCCATCATGGCAAAGGCAATGAGCACGGAGAGGACCAATTTGGCCCGCTTTCCAAAGCGCACTTCAAACAGCTCGGGAATCGAGGTGAGATTATACTGCATGCCAATGTCGGAAATTCTTCCGGACAATCCCGAGAAAATAAACATTCCCAAAAGATAGGGAACGGCCGTCAAAATTGCCTTGAATCCGCTGGAGTAGGCCACACCCGCCCGGCCCATCAGACCGCTTCCGCCGATGATCGTCGCACAGACGGTGGCCATGAGGACCAATGGACCAAAGGAGCGTCCCGCCACATAATAATCCCCGGTATTTTTGATGCGCCGGACTGAGTAAACACCTACCAGCACCATCAAAAGCAGATATGCGCCGATGATTACCAAATCCCAAATGCTCAGCAGACTGTGATCCATAAAAAAGCCCCCTTTCGTCCATGGACCATCACGTGGTTGGAGGGAAAGAGGGTTTTGGGGGAAGATTCCCCATATCAGCTGAATCAATATGAGCGTTTTCGTATAAACTGTTCCTTGTCCCTTGACCTTCGGTACGGAATGCCGTCTCAAAGGTCCCTGATACGAATACCCGCCATCTCCTTCTCTCGCAAACAATATACTTTATTATAAAGGAAAGCGCGTTTTTCTGTCAAATACATTTCTGTTCACCCCCGGCCCTTTACACAATTCTGCCCCGGGAGCCCAATCCCGGGGCAGTCTTCATGGCTTAAATCCGCGGCTTGTACCGACAGTATATGAAAATGGACAGAGCCACTGTCAAAAGATCTGCGGAGGCCTGGGACCAGACAATGCCGTACATCCCCAGCAGTGCGTTGAGCAAAAACAACATTGGAATATTAAACACCAGCCACCGGGTCACGCCCAAAAACAGGGAAATATGTCCCTTTCCGAAAGCCTGGAACAAATAAACCGTGAAAAAGCTCAAAAACATCAGCGGCGTGGCCAGCACACGGATGCGCAGGAATTGAGCCGCCATTTCCACGGTCTGGGGATCTGAGATAAACAAACGGGTGAATTGTGTGGCAAACAGCTCATAGAGCACGACGCTGATGCCGGCAATGATCAGCCCCAGCCTCCGGGACAGCCGAATGGCGTCTTCCATTCTTTGCTTATTCTTAGCGGCGTAGTTGTACGCAACAACCGGCATCATGCCCTGGCAAATTCCAATGCCCACGTTCAGAGGGAACCGCTCCACTTTCAGGACAATGCCGATCGCTGCCAGAGCCAGATCGTGGTAGGAAACCATGAGCTTGTCAATGATGACATAGTCCAAGTCAAACAGGAAGGTCGTGATGGCGGAGGGCACTCCCACAGCAAATACCGCCAGGATGCTCTCCCTTCGGGCCAGTCCTACCCTGGGGCTGAAGGTAATGATGGACGTGCTTCCCATCCGCTTCAGCACCAGCAGGAAAAACACGCACGCCACACAGTTGGAAAGACACGTCGCAATTCCGGCTCCCAACACCTGCCGTCCATCGGGCAGCAGCACAAACATGAACAGCGGGTCCAAGGCAATGTTGAGTACACCGCCCAGGATAATGCCGAAGCCTGCCTCCCGGGACCGCCCGATGCTGCGGATCAAATTGGACAAAACGTTGGAGAGCACCGTGGGAATCCCTCCGACAACAATCACACAGGCAGCATATTGTCTGGCAAATTCATAGGTATTGGCATTGGCGCCCAGCAGTTTGAGAATCGGCTCCATAAACAGGCCCATTCCCAGGGAGAACACCGCCGCAATCACCATACCCAGATACAGGGAAAAGGCGCTGACGCGTTTGGCTTCGTCTTCCCGCTCCTCACCCAGCAGCCGGGCAATCAGAGCACCGCCGCCGATCCCTGCAAGGCCGGCCAGGCAAAGGGTAATATTAAAAACCGGAAGGATCAGCGAGGTACTGGCCACCATATAGGGGTTGTTTGTCTGACCGACATAAAACGTGTCCGCCATATTATAGATCAGGACAATCAACTGACTGGTAACCGCCGGGACAATCATCACCCGTAAGGCGGCCGGAATGGGGAGATTCCGGAATACCTCTTCCTGTGATGCCGCTTTGATTTGCTTCATATTTTCAAACCCGCTTCATCTTGATTTTTCGCCGCGTTCGCCGCACGCTCGGCATCCGGTCCCCGCGTTGTGC
>CABUDN010000108.1 GCA_902490355.1 uncultured Oscillibacter sp. | reverse complement strand
GACGTGTGCTCTTCCGATCTGAAGAATTTTCAAAAAATTTTGATTCTTTTTTTCGGGGGCTTTCCGGCCCCGGGAAGGGGGAAAGTGTTGCGGAAGCGGGGAATTTCATATATAATAAAAATCAGTGCAAGGCTCTGATTTTTTAACCGCTCCGCCGGGCGTTCGTCCGGCGGATGCAGGAAGGCTGCGGGGGCTGTGCCCGCATCGGAAAGGGAAGGATACGCCATGAGTGAAAACGGAATGAAGATCACCGCGTTTGTGGCCCTGTTTGATTTGGAAGTGCTCAATCAGGGAAGCGATTTCGGAACGGCCGTGCTGACCATTACGGATGTGAACCGGCCGGGACTGCAGTTCCATGATTTTTATGACTATTTTGATCCCCGCCGTCTGCAGGTGATCGGCAAGGCGGAGGTGACGTATCTCAAGAGTCTTTCCAGTGAGCAGCGGCGCAAGTGCTTTGATGACCTCTTCCTCTATGATATTCCGGCCCTGGTAATCTCCCGGGGACTGGACTGCTTCCCGGAGTGCCTGGAGAGTGCCCGGGAGCATGAGAAGACTCTGCTGCGCACCCAGGAGACCACAGTGGACTTTACCAGCCACACCATTGAGTATCTCAACCGGGAGCTGGCTCCCTGCATCACCCGCCACGGCGTGTTGCTGGATATCTACGGCGAAGGCGTGATGATTACCGGCGACTCCGGCGTGGGCAAGAGCGAGTCGGCCATCGAGCTGATTATGCGGGGCCACCGTCTGGTGGCGGATGACGCCGTGGAGCTGCGGCGGATTTCCAACCAGCTCATCGGCACGGCTCCCGAGGTGATCCGGCACTATATCGAGCTGCGGGGCATCGGCGTCATCGATGTGCGGCAGCTGTTCGGTATGCGGGCCATCAAGGTGGAGTCCCAGCTGGATCTGGTGGTAAACTTCGAGCAGTGGGATCAGACCAAATTTTATGACCGTCTGGGTATTGAAGATCATTTCACGGAAATCCTGGATATTCAGGTACCCATCGTCACCATTCCGGTGCGGCCCGGCCGGAACCTGGCCAGCATCGTGGAGGTGGCGGCCATGAACAACCGCCACCGCAAGTTCGGCTATAACGCCGCGCAGGAGCTGGCCCGCCGGGTGGATATGCGGGCTGACGCCGGCAGCCGCCGCCAGAAGTGACAGGAGGCGCAGAAGGCATGTATTATATCGGCATTGATGTGGGCGGCACGAATCTCAAGGCCGGTCTGGTCCGCGAGGACGGGCAGATTCTGGCTGTGGAACGCACGCCCTTGGCGTTTGAAAATCCGGAGCAGTTTGCCCGGACCCTGGCGCAGCTGGGGCAGTCTGTGCTGCGTCAGGCCGGGGTTCCGGCATCGGAAGTGGTCAGTGCGGGCATCGGCATTCCCGGCGCCGTGGCAGGAGGGGATATTCTCTATACCTGCAACATCCCCCTGCGGGATGTGCCGCTGAGCCGGCTGTTCCGGCAGTATCTGGATGTGCCGGTCCTGCTGGAAAACGACGCCAACTGCGCTGCTGTGGGCGAGTGGCTGTGCGGCGCGGGCCGCGGAACGCAGCAGTTCATCGTGGTGACGCTGGGCACCGGAGTCGGCGGCGGACTGATTTTGAACGGCAAGCTCTATTCCGGCAGCGGCATGGTGGGAGAAGTGGGCCACATGGTGATCCAGCACGGCGGCGCGCCGTGCAACTGCGGCCGCCGCGGCTGCTGGGAGGCGTACGCCTCCGCCACAGGCCTGATCCGCATGACCCGTGAGGCCATGGAGGCCCATCCTGAGAGTCTGCTCCACACCGTGGCAGCACAAAACGGCTGCGTGGAAGGCCGGACGGCCTTTGACGCCGCCGTACAGGGAGACGAGACGGCCCTGGGACTGTGCCGGGACTATGTTTCCTACCTGGCGGCCGGCGTGACGAATCTTATCAATATTCTTCAGCCCGAAGCAGTGGCCATCGGCGGCGGCGTAGCCGCAGCGCCGGACAGACTGCTGCTTACCCCGCTGCGTGAGATCGTGGAGCGGGAGTGCTATCCCCGCCATACCGGCCAGCTTCCCCGCATCGTGCGGGCGGAGCTGGGCAATGACGCCGGCATCATTGGCGCGGCGCTTCTCAAGCGGGCAATCTGATTGCAGGAGGTCCGGATATGGACTGGTATCAAGAGCTGGACAAATGGATAGAGGCGTATCTGCCGGATCTGGAGGTGCGGGCGGAGGAACCCATGGCCCGCCATACCTCGTTCCGCATCGGCGGACCCGCCCGGCGGATGGCCTGCCCGGTGTCGGCGGAGCAGCTGGTGCTGCTGTATGAATTTGCCCGGGAATGCGGGGCGCGGCCTCTGATGATCGGCAACGGCACCAATCTGCTGGTGCCGGATGAGGGGCTGGACCGGCTGGTCATCGATACCACCGGTCTGGGTACCTTGGAGACCGGGCCGGAGCCGGAGACGATCATGGCCGGGTGCGGCGTGTCTCTGGCCCGTCTGGCGTCCTTTGCCTGCCAGCAGGGCTGGACGGGGCTGGAATTTGCCCACGGCATCCCCGGCACCGTGGGCGGCGGACTGACCATGAACGCCGGCGCTTATGGCGGAGAGCTGCGGCAGGTGGTGCGGCAGGTCCGGGTCCTGGTGCCGGAGGAGGGGATCCGAACCCTTTCCGGGGAGGAGATGGCCTTCGGCTACCGCCGCAGTCTTCTGACGCAGAATCCGGAGATTGTGGCCCTTTCCGCAGTGTTTGCCCTGACGCCGGGAGATCCGGCGGCCATCCGGCAGCGGATGCAGGAGCTGATGCAAAAGCGTAAGGAGAGCCAGCCGCTGGAGTGGCCCAGTGCGGGCAGCACCTTCAAGCGTCCGGAGGGGTATTTTGCCGGGACGCTGATCGATCAGTGCGGCCTCAAGGGGCTGACGGTGGGCGGTGCTCAGGTCAGCGAGAAGCACGCGGGGTTCGTTATCAACCGCGGCGGAGCTACCTGTGCTGATGTGCTGGCTCTGATCGAAGAGATCCAGAAGCGGGTATGGGAAGCACAGGGCGTCCGGCTGGAGCCGGAGGTCCGGATTATCCGGTAAAGCGGAGGCGAGAGCATTGGAAATCTTAATTATTTCCGGTCTTTCCGGAGGCGGTAAGAGTAAAACCGCCTCCTTTTTGGAGGACATGGGATTTTATATCGTGGACAATATGCCCGCGGCCATGATTTTGAAATTTGCGGAGTTCTGCGCCGGAGGAAACGGCCGGTATGACCGGGTGGCCCTGGTCTATGACGTGCGCACCGGCAGCTCCCCGGCGGAGCTGTTTGACGTCTTAGACCAGCTCAAGCGCATGGACGGCGTGTGCCGGATGCTGTTTTTGGAGGCGTCGTCCGAGACCATCATCAAGCGGTATAAGGAGACCCGCCGCCGTCATCCGCTGCAGGGGCAGACGGCTTCCCTGGAGGAGGCGGTGGAGCGGGAGCGCGTGGTGATGGCCCCCATCCGGGACCGGGCGGACTTCGTCATCGACACTTCCCGGACCTCCACCGCCCAGCTGCGCCGGGAGCTGATGCGCCTGTTCGGCAAGGCGGGGGAGACCGGCGGAGGCATGAGCGTCAGCGTCACCTCCTTCGGCTTTAAGTATGGCCTTCCCATGGAGGCGGACCTGGTGTTTGACGTGCGGTTCATGCCCAATCCCTTTTACATCGATGAGCTGCGCCACCAAACGGGTCTGGACGCACCGGTACGGGACTATGTGTTCCGGTTTCAGCAGACCCAGGAGTATTTGAAGCGGCTCAAGGATCTGCTTGCATTCTCACTGCCCCTGTACGCTGAGGAAGGCAAGACCATGCTGGTCATTGCCGTGGGCTGTACCGGCGGCCATCACCGCTCTGTGGCGGTGACCCACGCCCTGGCGGAATACATCCGGGAGCTGGGCTACTCCACGTCGGAGCATCATCGGGATCTGGAGCGGGGCGTGTGAGGAGGACGGCATGAAGCAGCGGATTTCCTACGGAGTCCCCCGGGCCAACGGCCCGCGCATCGCAGCCATCGGCGGCGGGCACGGGCTGTCCACCATGCTCCGGGGGCTCAAGCAGTATACGGAAAATATCTCCGCCATCGTCACCGTAGCCGATGACGGCGGCGGCAGCGGCATGCTGCGCCAGGATCTGGGGATGCTCCCGCCGGGGGACATCCGCAACTGCATGGAGGCCCTGGCCAACACCGAGCCGCTGATGAGCGAGCTGATGCACTATCGGTTTCCCGAGGGCGTGCTGGCGGGGCAGAGCTTCGGCAATTTGTTTCTCGCGGCCCTCAACGGAATCTCCGGCTCCTTCGACGAGGCGGTCAGCCGCATGAGCGAAGTCCTGGCCATTACGGGCCGGGTGCTGCCGGTGACTACGGCGGACGTGCAGCTGGTGGCGGAGTTTGAAAACGGCGCGTCGGTCACGGGGGAGTCCAAGATCTTCTACTGCAAGAAGCGGGAGGATTGCCGGATCCGGCGGGTGCGGCTCTCACCGGAAAATCCCAAGGCGCTGCCGGCGGCCCTGGCGGCCATCCGGGAAGCGGACATGATCGTCCTGGGGCCCGGGAGCCTGTATACCAGCATCATTCCCAACCTGCTGGTGGACGGCATTGTAGAGGCCATCCAGGACTCCGACGCCCTGAAGATTTACGTGTGCAATGTCATGACCCAGGAAGGGGAGACGGAGGGGTATACGGTCTCGGACCATATCTCCGCCCTGTTCCACCATTCCTGCCGGAACCTCTTTGACATCTGCCTGTGCAACTCCTCGCCCATTCCCAAAGGGGTGGCGGCCAAGTATGCCCAGGAGGGCGCCTCGCCCCTGTACGCTGACGCAGGCCCTTGTGCGGCGCTGGGCGTGGAGGTCATCAGCCGCCCCATCGCCACGGTGGACAATGGCTTTGTCCGCCATGATCCCGGGCATTTGGCCCGGGAACTGATTTTGCTCCACGCCGAGCGCAGCGTGCGCATCGCCGGGGAGCACTTCAAACCCCATTCCTACCGAGCCGAGCGGGAGCGGTGAGCCCCGCCGGAAACTGTATCAAAGGGAGGCTCCATGTCCTTTTCCTACGAGACGAAAAACGAGTTGTGCCGCCTGCCGGTTCAAAAGCTCTGCTGCGCCCGGGCGGAGGCCTATGGAATTTTGCTCTACTGCAACACCTTTCACGCGTCGGAAGTTCGGATCGTGACCGAAAATCCGAACTTTGCCGCCCGGCTGCCCCGCTTATTCCAGCGGGCGTTCAACCTGCGCTTTGACCGTCTGCCGGAGCCGGACCAGCCGGGCAAGCGGATCTTCCAGATCACGGAGAGAAGCAAAATGGACCACATCATCAATCTGTTGGGATACGATCCCCGGCAGCACACGGTCCTGCATATCAACTTCGGGATGCTGGAGGAGGAGTGCTGCCGGGCTTCCTTTCTGCGCGGGGCGTTTTTTGCCGGCGGCAGCATCACCGATCCCGCCAAGCGCTACCATCTGGAGCTGACCACGTCCCATCTCCAGGCCAGCCGGGAACTGGGCGTGCTGCTGCGGGAGAGCGGGTATCCGCCCAAGAGTGTGGCCCGCAATGGCAGCTTTGTGACCTACTTCAAGCAAAGCGACCAGATTGAGGATTTTCTCACCCTCATCGGCGCGCCGGTGGCGGCCATGAACGTCATGACAGCCAAGATGGAGAAGGACCTGCGCAACAGCGTCAACCGCCGCCTCAACTGCGACAGTGCCAATTTGGACAAGGCAGTTCTGGCGGCCCGGGAGCAGACAGAGGCGATTCGGAAGCTCCAGGCGGCGGGGATCTTGGAAAACCTGCCGGACAAGCTCCAGCAGACTGCGGCGCTGCGGCTGGAAAATCCGGAGCTGACGCTCTCGGAGCTGGCGGAGGAATTTGATCCGCCGGTGACGAAATCCTGCCTGAATCACCGGCTGCGCAAGCTGGTGGAGCTGGCAAAGCCGAAGATGGAATCTGAGGCGGAAGCGAATGCGACATAAATTGGAAATCAAAAAAGGAGATTAGACCCATGGATCGATATGAAAAGGCCCGCGACTATCACAAGCGGGGATTCAACTGCTGCCAGAGTGTGCTGGCGTCGTTTACGGACCTGACGGGGATGAGTGAGCAGGAATGCTTTGACATCGCCGGTGGATTCGGTGCCGGAGCCGGCACCGGCGAACTGTGCGGCGCCATTACCGGCGCGGCCATGACGCTGGGCCGTCTGACGCCGGTGGACCCGGCGGACCCCGTGGGCAGCAAAAAGCGGACGGTGGCGCTGTCCAAGGAGCTGCAGGCCAAGTTTTCTGAGAAGTTCGGCGCGCTGCGCTGCCAGGACCTGCTGGGCGGCGGGAAGTTTGTTCCTGATGAGCGGACGCCCGCGGCGGCCCGCATGGGCCTGACCGGCCATTGCGATATCATGATCGTCACTGCCGTGGAGATCGTGGAGGAGATCCTGAACCAGAGAGGCTGAGGCCTCCAACCGACTGTAACGCAACAGGAGAAGTACTATGTCCTTTGTCCATCTGCATGTTCATACCGAGTTCAGCCTTCTGGACGGCGCATGCCGGATTCAGGATTTGCCCGGCATCGTCCAGTCCATGGGGCAGACCGCCTGCGCCATTACCGACCACGGCGTCATGTACGGCGCCATCGACTTCTATCGGGCGTGTCTGGCGGCGGGGGTCAAGCCCATCATCGGCTGTGAGGTGTATGTCACGCCTCCGGGCCGGACCCGGTTCGATAAGCTCCACGAGTTTGACGCCGAGAGCCGTCATCTGGTGCTGCTGTGCGAGAATGAGGAGGGCTACCGCAACCTTTCCTATCTGGTATCCATGGCCTGGACCGAGGGCTTCTACATCAAGCCCCGGATTGATCTGGAGCTGCTCCGCGCCCACAGCAAGGGCCTCATTGCCCTGAGCGCGTGTCTGGCGGGGGAGATTCCCCGGATGCTGCGCAACGGGGAGTACGAAAACGCCAAGGCCTATGCCCTGGAGCTGTCCGGGATCTTCGGACCGGACCATTTCTATCTGGAGCTTCAGGATCACGGCATCCGGGACCAGGCGGTGGTAAACCAGGGCATCCTGCGCATCCATCAGGAGACGGGACTGCCCATGGTGTGCACCAATGACGCACACTATCTGCGCAAATCTGACGCCGAGGCCCACGATGTGCTGCTGTGCATCCAGACTGGCAAGACCCTGGACGACGAGAACCGGATGCGCTACGAGCCGCGGAACTTCTATCTGCGCAGCGAGGCGGAGATGGCGGCGCTGTTTTCCGGCTATGAGGGGGCGCTGGAGAATACGGCGAAAATTGCCGACATGTGCCATCTGGAGTTTACCTTCGGCAAGTATCACCTGCCGGAGTTCCAGCTGCCTCCGGGCTATGACAGCTTTACCTATCTCAAGGAGCTGTGCGACGCGGGCTACCGGGAGCGCTATGGGGATGACGACTCGCACCGCCAGCAGCTGCAATACGAGCAGGACATGATCGAGAAGATGGGCTTTACAGACTATTTTCTCATCGTCTCGGACTTTGTGCGCTATGCCAAGAGCGCCGGGATTCCGGTGGGACCGGGCCGCGGCAGCGCGGCGGGCTCCATGGTCAGCTATTGTCTGCACATTACGGACATTGACCCGGTCCAGTATAACCTGTACTTCGAGCGCTTTTTGAACCCTGAGCGGGTGAGCATGCCGGATATCGATATGGACTTCGGCGATACCCGCCGGGGAGAAGTGGTGGACTACGTGCGCCGCAAATACGGCGATGACCACGTGGCCCAGATCGTCACTTTCGGTACCATGGCGGCCCGGGGCGTCATCCGGGACGTGGGACGGGTGATGAATATCCCCTACGCCGAGGTGGATCAGATCGCCAAGCAGGTTCCCAACACCCTGCATATCACGCTGGACGATGCCCTGCGCCTGTCCAAGCCTCTGAGCGACCTCTACGAGTCCGACGAGCAGGTCCGCCGCCTCATTGATACCGCCAAGGCCCTGGAGGGCATGCCCCGCCACGCCTCCACCCACGCCGCAGGCGTGGTGATTACCCGGCGCCCGGTCTATGAGTACGTGCCCCTGGCCCGGAATGACGACGCCGTGGTCTGCCAGTACGTCATGACCACACTGGAAGAGCTGGGCCTTTTGAAGATGGACTTTTTGGGCCTGCGGAACCTGACGGTGCTGGATGACGCGGTGAAAATGGTCCAGACCCGCCAGCCGGACTTCCGCCTGGCGGACATTCCGGAAGATGACCCGGAGACTTTTGAGATGATCTCCCGGGGCCAGACCTCCGGCGTATTCCAGATGGAGTCCACCGGCATGACCGGCGTGTGCGTGGGCCTCAAGCCCCGGAGCATCGAGGATATCACCGCCATCATCGCCCTCTACCGGCCCGGCCCCATGGACTCCATCCCGCGGTTCATTGCCTGCAAGCAAAATCCCAAGCTCATCCGTTACCGGCATCCCTCCCTGGAACCCATCCTCTCCGTGACCTATGGGTGCATCGTGTATCAGGAGCAGGTCATCCAGATCTTCCAGAAGCTGGGCGGCTACTCCCTGGGCCAGGCGGACATGGTGCGCCGTGCCATCTCCAAAAAGAAGGCCGCCCAGATCCAGAAGGAGAAGGATGCCTTCATCCATGGTGACAAGGAGCGGAACATTACAGGCTGCGTGGCCAATGGGATTCCCGAGGAAACCGCCGAGGCGATTTACCAGGAGATCTATGATTTTGCCAACTACGCCTTCAATAAGGCCCATGCTGTTTCTTATGCGGTGGTGGCTTATCAGACGGCGTGGTTCAAGTGCCACTACCCCCGGGAATATATGGCGGCCCTGCTGACCAGCGTGCTGGATAACTCCGACAAGGTGGCGGGCTATATCAACGAGTGCCGGGACTGCGGCATCGCCCTGCTGCCGCCGGACATCAACCGTTCCTCCGACTGCTTTACCGTGGAGGAGGGAGGCATCCGCTTCGGCCTGGTGGCCATTAAGAATATCGGCCGGGGCTTCATCCAGGCCGTGATGGCGGAGCGGGCCCGGGCGCCCTTTACGTCCCTGACGGATTTCTGCCAGCGCATGACCGGCAGCGAAATGAACAAGCGGGCGGTGGAGAACCTGATCCGGGCAGGTGCCTTCGATACTCTGGGCGCCCGCCGTTCCCAGTTGCTCAAGGTCTACGAGCGGGTCATGGACTCCGCGGCAGATCAGCAGCGCAAAAACCTGGACGGGCAGATGAATTTCTTCTCTATGGGCGCAAGTTCCTCAGAACCAGAACCTGTGAAGGAAATTAACTTGCCGGATATTCCGGAGTTTACCCCCCAGGAACGCATGATGATGGAGAAGGAGACCACAGGGCTCTATCTCTCCGGACACCCCATGGACCAGTACCGGGACCAGGTGCGCCAGCTGGGCGCGCCCTCCATCGCCTCCATTCTGGAGGACTTCTCCCAGGAGGG
>CABUDN010000107.1 GCA_902490355.1 uncultured Oscillibacter sp. | reverse complement strand
ACTATTTCTTCGATGGTATCATCGCCTATTCCTGCTTCATCCAAACGGGTCTTACACACAATCAGCGCCGCCAGGGAAAGCAATTGATCCATATATACATTCCTCCCGCCTCGAGTATACCCGAAGCGGGAGGAAAAGGGAAGAGGGATTTACGGCTGTTCCACCGTCAGCGAGATGGTCTTGGCCGCGAGGTCCACGGTGTAGCGGTAAGTTCCGGCCAGATGGAGCAGGGACTGGCCCTCGTTGTCCAGCAGCTGGTCAGAAAAGACCACGGTATAGACGAAGGTGCCGCCGGTGAAGGTCATGGAGTCGGGCCGGGCCACGCCCATGGCATAGGACAAAGGCAGGGGCAGATCTGCCTGCGTGCCGTCGGCAAAGCGGATCATCAGGGCGTTTTGCTCCGCGTGGGGCGTTCCGGCCCAGGAGCCCGCGCAGGCAATGCAGCCTTCTCCCTCGGTGTAGGCGAAGGGCAGGAACTGGAAGCCCGCTCCCTCCGGGTCCCATTCACTGTTCTGGGCCCAGGCCAGCCGCTCCTCGTAGCTCATGGAGTCGGGCGAGACCGTCAGAGCCTGATCGGTAAATTCCACGTCGGCAGGGGTGAAGGTCTTGGCGGGCACCTGGCCGGTGGTTTGGGCAAAGTAGCGCACCGCCGTGTCGTCGCACTGGGCCTTGAGGTCCGTTTCCCAGGAGGAGGCCTCATCGGAGAGAATTGCCTGGGCGGCCTTGCCGGAGAAGCGGCTGCGGATCTCAGAGGCGTAGGAGCCTCCGCCGGCAGGCTCCCAGTAGTCCGTCAGCACCCAGCCGCCGTTTTGGTAGGTGAAGGTGAGGGAGGCGGGGAAGCTGCCGCCGGTGTCGGCGGTCCAGCTTCCATCCTGCACGGTATAGGAATAGGAGACGATCTGTAAATCAAAGGTGTAGGTGTTGCCGCCGTCTTTCTGATCCAGAATCCGGTGGGCTTCGGCGATGTAGTCAAATGTGTGGGACGTGGCGGATTGCCGGTGCTCCAGAATGGCGTTGTGAAGCTGTGTGTCCGTGGGCGGGGCAGAGGGGGCTTCCTGTGCGCCGCCGCCCGCCAGGGTCAGGAGCTGTTCCTGCAGCGCCGCGCCGCCGGCGGTCAGCTCCGACTGGGTCTCTTCCAGGCGGGCAAGGCTGTCCTCCCACAGTCCGGCGTCCTCTCCGGCGGCACCGGAGGTGGCGTAGTTCACCAGATTCTCGACGGCTGCGGTCTGCTCCCAGTCGTCATACTGGCTCAGGTTGTTGAGCAGCTGCGCCGGCTGGACGTAGAACAGGTGATAGAGATCCTCCGGCGGCATGACACTGGGGACCAGATAGCCCGCATCCAGCAGCGCCAGGGAGAGTTTGGCGTAGAACATGGGGGAGTCGGGGCCCTCGTCGTTGGCCAGGGTGCAGGGCAGGAAGGTCAGGGAACCGTCATTGGGGTCGACGGTGAAAAACAGGTAGGCGGGGATGGTATTGTCGCCGCCCATCCAGCCGTCCTCCAGCAGATACATTCCGCCGGCCAGGGCCACTTGCTCCGGCGTGGTGGTGTGGAGCTCACAGTCCAGGTGATAGGCCGCCACATGGATGCCGGTGTGGTCTTCGGTCAGGGGGACGGGAGAGAGGTCCGTGATCCGCCAGTCGTCCCATTGAGCCTGGGAGCCGGTTTGGGTCTGCCAGTACTCCAGGGCCGCCAGGGCCTGGGCTTTTGCCGCATCCAGCACGGCCTCCGGTACGTCGATGGATTGGGCTACGTGGTCGGTATAGACGGTGGGATCGGCGTAGAGCTGCAGAGTCTCCCCGTCAAAGTAGATCCAGCGCCGAGCGGTGACAGTGATGCCGGATGCGTTCAGAGGAACCTGGGCCTCCATGGGGAGGCAGCGGCTGGCGGTGTCCCAGAAGCCGAAACTCTGGTACTGCATGTCCGGCCAGGCGGAAAGCAGCCGCTGGGCCAGATCCACCTCGTAGAGGGTATTGTTCCGCTGGAAAATCAGCTGGGCGTCGGACTGTTCCGATGCCGCCAGTTCCTTCATCCCATCGCCGTCCAGATCCACGGCGGCAGCGGTGCCGTAGACCCGGGCCAGACGCATTGGATCGCCGGAATCGCTGAGCGCGTAGTAATCATGTACCGTGCGGTTGGAGTCGTGGTCGGGATAGGTGATGGACACGCCGGAGCAGCCGAAGAGATCGTAGAAGTCGGACAGGGTGACCTCCTCATCCTGGGTTCCCTCGGGGAAGGTGAAAAAGCATCCCACGTCCCAGGCCGTGACGCCCAGATCGTCCTTCCCCGTATCATACGCCACGGCGGCATAGAGATTGCCGTCAGTGGAGCGGTAAACGGCAAAGGACGCGTCATAGACCGTCCATACGTCCGGAGGCGTCTCGGCTAGGTCTCCGGTATGCCGGGTGACCTCCAGGGTCTGGGGCTGATAGGGGGTCAGACCGGTCAGGGGAATCGTCAGAACCGCGTCTCCCTCCGGGAAGGCCGTGGGAACGGCGGCGGAGTCCGCAATGAGATGGGAGACGAACCAGTAGCTGCCATCCGGTTGGGCCCGCAGCGTCACGCAGAAGGAGCCGTATCCGCCGAAGCGGAAGTCCTGATAATACAGGCGAACGAGGTCGCCGTCCCGCTCTCCGGCGGTGAAGGTCACGGTGTGAGGTGCGGAATTGGACGGATCCGTGGTCCAGTAGTAGGCGTCCTCACCGGACACGTAGGTGAAGGCGTCCAGGTCCGTCTGATTGGTTTCCGGCAGAGTGAGACCGGTATAGTCCAGCAGCAGGGTGTCGAACTCATCGGCGGTGAGGCGGCAGTACTGCCGGCCTTCCTGCACTTTGTCTCCCAGGGCCTGACGCAGCTCCGCTTCGCTGGGCTGGGTCTGGGCAAATTCCTCCGGAACGCCGTCATAGAGCAGGGCGAAGAGGTCGATGTCCGCCGGACTCTCGTATAGGCACGAGAGGAACTGGTTGTGGAAGTTCCCGGCATTGCCGTTGAAGAATTCCGTATTGAAATAGGTCAGCTCGTCGCCGGTGAGAGAACGGGATTCCGCACTGCGGTCCCGGGCGCCGGTGAAGGTGACGGCGCAGACCACGGTCACCGCCACGGCCAGAAGCACCACGGCCGCTCCTGCGGTCTGGCGGCTTTTGGCGATGCGGGTGATCCGGTCCTTGAGGCGGCGCTTTCCGCTGGTCATGGTGGTGGCGGAGAGCAGGGTGCTGCCCGGTGCGCGCCGTACCGGGATCAGGGCCAGCAGCGTCCGGCCGTAGGCCAGGCGCTCCTCCTGCCCCAGGTCCCGCAGGACCCGCTCGTCGCAGGCAAGTTCGCAGTCTGTCCGGGAAGCGGCGGCCGCCGCCCACACCAGGGGATCAAACCAGTACAATGCCAGGCACACGCACCGCAGAGCGGACCAGATGGGATCTCCCTGCCGGGCATGGGTCTGCTCGTGGAGCAGCACGTGGTGCAGCCGTTCCGGCTCCGCCGCGGCGGGGGTGAGATAGATGGCCGGACGGAAGAGCCCGAACAGGCAGGGGGAGGGAAGACCCTCCTCTACCAAATAGACAGGAAGCCCGCAGCCCGAGACGGTGTAAGGGATTCTCGCTTTGCAGAGTTTGCGCCAAAAGCGCAGGTTCACTGCCAGGAAGAAGATCCCTGCGGCCGCGGCTCCCACGGCCCAAACCGCGGTGAGGACCTGAGAGAGGGTCCATTTGTCGGCGTACCGGGTGACAGTCTGGCCGTCGTCGGAGAGGACCGGATAGCCGAAGGACTCCGCCGTGGGAACCGTCTCACCGGGCTGGACATCCTGAGCGGTGGGGATGGTGTCCGCCGGGGTCCGGTCCAGGGGCAGGACATAGACCTCCCGGCTGTTGAGCTGGGTCTCCACCTGCGTGTTGACCTCCTGGGCGGCAGTGAGCACGGAGAAGTCCACCGCCGGCAGATTCACCGGAACCAGCAGCCGCACCAGCACCAGAGCCCACAGGGCGTACTGGACCCGGCAGGGGATGGCCCTGCGGAATGCCAGACGCAGGATCAGCAACAGCACGATCAGCACCGAGGATGTCAGAAGAAGTTCACTCATGTGTGCTCACCTCCCGCACGTTCCAAAATCGCGGCCAGCTCCGCGATGTCGTCCTCCGTCAGGGCCTGCGAGTCCACCATGGCGCTCATCATCAATCCCAGACGGCCGCCGTAGACCTTGGAGAGGAAATTTTCCGTCTCCGCCATGGCGGCGTCCTCCCGTGCCACGGCGGGGAAGTACCGTTTGGCACGGGAGCCTTCCTCATACCGCACGGCGCCTTTGCTCTCCAGACGGGAGAGCATGGTGATGACCGTATTCTTGCTCCAGCCGGTTTCGTCCCGCAATGCAGCGGTCAGCTCCGTAATGGTCATGGGGGCGTCGGACCAAAGGCGGTTCATCAGCTTCCATTCGCTGTCGGAGAGATTGAGTTTCATCATCTCACCTCCTGTGGTATACGTTTGTCTACCTTGAACATAGCAGAGAGGTAGACAAATGTCAACCTTAAAATGGTTACAAAATGACGTCAGGCGGGGGATGGAAAAGGCGGTTGACCCGGCGGGGATTTTGCCGTAAAATATGGCGTGAATTTATAGAAAACTGGTGAAGTTATGACTGAGTTTCAACAACGTTACGTAGCCGCCCGGAAGGCGGTCATCGCCTGGGATCTGCGGCGGCTCAACCCTATGCAGCGCCAGGCCGCCATGACCACGGAGGGGCCGCTTTTGCTGCTGGCGGGCGCCGGCAGCGGCAAAACCACCGTGCTGATCCAGCGGGTGTATAACCTTTTGACGTATGGCCGGGGCAGCGACTGTGACGAGGTCCCCGTCTGGGCCACGCAGGAGGATCTGGCGGCGCTGGAATCCTTTGCCGCCCATCCGGCGGAGGAACTGCTGCCGGGTGTGCAGCGGCTGTGCGCGGTGGATGTGCCCCGCCCCTGGGAGATCATTGCCATTACCTTTACCAACAAGGCCGCCGGGGAGCTCAAGGACCGGCTGGCCGCCCGGCTGGGCCCTGCAGCCAACGACGTGTGGGCCTCCACGTTCCACTCCGCCTGCGTGCGGATTCTGCGCCGGGACATTGACCGCATCGGCTTTGACAAGGATTTTACCATCTACGATACGGACGATTCCAAGCGGGTGGTGCGGGATATTCTCAAGGAGCTGAACCTGGACGAGAAGGCCTTCCAGCCCCGCAGCGTGCTCAGCGTCATCGGCAGCGCCAAGGACCGCTATGAAAGTCCCGCGGACTTTGCCGCCAAGCACCAAAATGAGAACGACTGGAAGATGAACCGCATCGCCAAGGTGTATGAGAAGTACGCCCAGAAGCTTCGGGCGGCCAATGCCCTGGATTTTGACGACATCATCTATCACACCGTAACTCTGCTCCAGCGGGAGCCGGAGGTGCTGCACTACTATCAGGACAAGTTCCGCTATGTCCTGGTGGACGAGTACCAGGACACCAACCACTTGCAGTACTTACTCACCAGCCTGTTGGCCGGCGGACGGCGGAATCTGTGCGTGGTAGGCGATGACGACCAGTCCATCTACCGCTTCCGGGGCGCCAATATTGAGAATATCCTCAGCTTTGAGGACCAGTATTCCGATGCCCGGACCATCCGTCTGGAGCAGAATTACCGCTCCACACAGAACATCCTGGATGCGGCCAACGCCGTCATCCAGAACAACACCGGCCGCAAGGGCAAGACCCTCTGGACGGATAACGGCGGCGGCGAGCAGGTGACGGTCAAGACCGCCTTCAACGAAAGCGACGAGGCCAACTACGTGGTGGGGGATATCCTGATGGGGGTGAACCGGGGCCGCAATTTCCGGGACAACGCGGTGCTCTACCGGATGAATGCCCAGTCCAACGCATTGGAATATGCCATGAAGCGCAACGGCGTGCCCTACAAAGTGGTGGGCGGCATGAAGTTCTTCGACCGCGCGGAAGTTAAGGACATGCTCTCCTATCTGTGCGTGCTGAACAATCCCCTGGACGATCTGCGGCTGCGGCGGATCATCAACAATCCGCCCCGGGGCATCGGCGCAACCACGCTGGACAAGGTGGCCGCTCTGGCGGAGGGCCAGGGAGCCAGCCTCTACGAGATCATCCGCAACGCGGACCTGTTTCCCGAGCTCAAGAGCGCTTCGGCCAAGCTTTTGAAGTTCGCCGACCTCATCGACGGACTGCGCCGGGTAGGCTCGGAGCTGGCCCTGCCGGAGTTCTATGACGCCGTGTGTGAGCAAAGCGGCTATGTCAAGGCCTTGGAAGAGAAGAACGACATGGAGAGCCGGGGCCGCATTGAGAACGTCCAGGAACTCAAGTCCAACATCCTGGGCTTTTTGGAACAGCAGCCCGAGGATGCCACCCTTTCGGGCTTCCTCAACGAGATTGCCCTGTACACGGATTTGGACAGCATGGAGGCTGACGACAACTGCGTGACCATGATGACCATTCACTCCGCCAAGGGTCTGGAGTTCCCGGTGGTGTATGTAGTGGGCATGGAGGAAGGCGTATTCCCCGGAAACTCCGCCCAGTATGACCAGGAGGAACTGGAGGAGGAGCGGCGGCTTTGCTACGTGGCCATGACCCGGGCCCGGGAGAAGCTGACGCTGACCAATGCCCGCCAGCGTATGCTCTACGGCCGCACCACGGCCAACCGGCCCTCCCGGTTTCTGGAGGAGATTCCGGAGGAGAACATGCACTGGCAGAGCAAGCCCCAGCCCCGATCCGGCGCCATGGACCGGGACGGCTTCGGCACGCATCCCTGGGAAGACGGCACATCCGGCGGGTTCGGGTCCGGTATGTCCGGCGGCTACGGTTCTTCCGGCGGATACGGCGCAGGCCGTACCCAGGGAGCGGGCCTTGTGGCCAGCGGCGGTCCCCGGGGCAACAGCTCCATCCGGTCCTACCGGGGCACGGCACCGGCGCCTCAGAAGCCACTGGCCTCGGCCCGGAGCGGCGGAAGCGCCGCGCCGCTGTTGCAGCTGCAAAAGGGCGACATGGTGGAGCATACCGCCTTCGGCAAAGGCATGGTGCTGTCTGTGCGGCCCATGGGCGGCGACGCATTGGCGGAGGTGGCTTTCGATCAGGTGGGCGCCAAGAAGCTGATGCTCAAATCCGCAGGCGCGCATATGAAAAAGCTTTAAAAAAGAAAACCCCCGGCGCAGCAAATGGCTGCGCCGGGGGTTCTTGTTTTGATGTTATGTCTCCCGGTCCGCGTCGGCCTCCTGGGCTACCAATTCCTCCCGGGGAAGTTCCCGGGGGAATCGGACACACAGCACCGCTTGGGGATAGTTGTAGGACACGGCGGCGTGGCGGCCCCGGGTCTGGGCCGTTTCCTCCAGGGCACGGACCAGTTCCAGCAAAATCTCCCGGTTCAGAGCGCCGCCCCGCCAGTGGAAGAGGAAGGGCTGATCCTTGCGCAGGGGCATCTGGGCCCGCTTGCACACGTCCTCGATTTTGGTGAAGGAGCGCTTTTCCGCCCGGTAGAAGGCTCGGGCGGCATCGGTGCAGGCGGGCAGGGGATAGAGGGGAGATTGGTGATCCCGGAAGAGGGCGCGATCATCCAGATTGAAATAGTCGTGGCGCACGACGCCGGACTGGCTGAGGGTAGCGTCAAAGGTGGCGTCCAGGTGGTAGTACTGCCCATCCAGACGCACAATGTTCCAGGCATGGCGGTATTTGACGCCTTGGGCCGGATTGTTCTCGGAGACGGCAATCATGCACCAGAGTCCCAGCGCGTCGCAGAGAATTTTCACGGATTTGGCAATGCCCTCGCACACGCCCACGCCCTGGCCCAGAGGGCCGATGATTTCATGGGAGTAGGGTTTTTTCAGCTTGTCGTAGCGGACATTTTCGCAGATGAAATCGTGAATGGCACGCTCCTGCTCCAGAGGGGTGAGCTGGCGCAGTGGCCGGACCAGCTTTTCCACCCGGGCCGAGAGCGCCTGCTGGTGCTGGCGGATTTTCCCCTTGTCAAAGAGGTATTCCGGCAGCAGCTCCGCATTTTCCGCTCCGGGGGCATAGCGGTAGGAAAAGCCGGTGACGTAGAAAATTTCCGGGCAGTCCAGCCGCAGCAAAAAGAAGAGGTCGCTCAGCGTCTCCCGGTCCAGCAGGGGAACGGGGAAGCGGGGGGCCAGGGCGGTAAAGCCGGTTTTCATGGCGTGATAGGCCGCCTGCTGGGGCGGTGTGAGGCGCTGGCGGTAATAGGCTTCCATGGGGGAGTCTCCTTTGGGGAATTCAGGGGACCACGTCGATCCCCAGGATGCGGGCCACTACGGCGGCCTGGGAGGCGTGGATGGTGGCGCCCTTGAGCTCGGCACAGCTTTCCGAAAGGGTGATGCCGTCGAGCGTGCAGCTGGTCAGATCCATGCCGGTGAGGACTGTGCGGAACAGTTCCGCCCCGGTGAGATTCACCTGGTCCAGGGTAGTCTTGGTGAGCTTGGCCGCGGCGAAGGCTGCACCGGTGAGGTCGCAGCGGACCAGGCTGGTCTTGGTCAGGGTGCATTGGGAGAGATTGGCGTAGCGCAGGATGCACCCGTCCAACGTGCAGGTGTGCAGGCGGCTTTCCCGCAGGTCGACGCCCTCCAGCTTGTTTTCGCGAAGGGTACACTCCCGCCAGAAACTCTTTTCGAAGGAGCACCGGTCAAAAGCGCAGTCCTCCAGAACACAGTCCTGGAAAGACGCGCGGGAAAAGCGGCAATGGGAAAACCGGCAGGCGCGGAAGCGGACCTGCCGGAACTCCAGGTCCGACAGGTCCAGCATGTGAACCTCCGCGTGATCGAACTCCAGACCGATCAGATCCGCGTCCTCTTCCCGGGCCTGGAGTACGGCGGATTCCAGGGGCTCCATGGTCAGCCTCGGATGTCCTGGACCATGGCCCGGTAGGAGTCCACCAGAGCCATGATGTCCAGCCCGGCGGTGACGCTGTCGAAGCCCTGGGCGGCCCGGGTCTTGGCAGCCTGTGCGTCGCCGCAGAAGATGAAGGCCATCTTGTTGTTCTTGTGGCAGGCATTGAGGATGCGGTCCAGAGCGGCGCGCATCTCGTCGCAGTCAAAGGCCATGGGACGGCCCAGGGCAATGGACAGGTCAAAGGGCCCCACAAAGATGCCGTCCACGCCGTCCATGGCGGTGATCTCCTCGATATGTTCCAGGCAGCCCACGGTTTCGCACTGGGGGATCAGCAGGGTTTCCCGGTTGGCGTGGGCGAAATAGGCCTCCGTGCCCTGCATGGAGATCTCATCGTAGCCGTAGCCGCCGTCCCGGGTGGGGCAGAAGCCCCGGTTGCCCACCGGGGGGAACTTGGCGTACTCCACCAGGCGGCGCACCTGGTCCACTGTCTCCACGGCGGGGACGATGAGGCCCTGGGCGCCGTAGTCCAGAGGCTGGAGAACCTTGCTGCGGGTGATGTCGTTGATCCGCACCAGAGGCACGATGCCCGCGGCGTCGGCGGCGGTGATGGCGGAGGAGAGGAACTCAATGCCCACGGCGCTGTGCTCCGTGTCGATGAGAACGTAGTCCAGACCCGTGCGGCCCAGGCACTCAGATCGGAAGAGCGTCGTGTAGGGAAAGAGTGTAGATCTCGGTGGTC
>CABUDN010000106.1 GCA_902490355.1 uncultured Oscillibacter sp. | reverse complement strand
GACCACCGAGATCTACACTCTTTCCCTACACGACGCTCTTCCGATCTCGGCTCTTTCCTGAAAAAGGGAAGAAAAATTCGCAAAAAAGCAAATGTAGCATACCACAAGTGCCTGTAAATTGCAAAGAAAAAAGGGGAGAACCGAAAAAAATTCACAATTGCGGGGCGGATTTCTCACAAAAGCGTCCCGCAAGGCGGGCGTTTTCGTTAAAATGACGGAAGCGTTTCATCCAGCAGCATCCGCACCCGGCTGAGGACGGTGCCCTCGCCGGTACTGGCATCGTAGTCCACGCTGACCAGCCGCACATGGGGAAGCTTGCGCTGCAAAGAGGCATACTGTCCCTTGCCGAAGATGTGGCCCGGCAGACAGGCAAAAGGCTGGACGCAGAGAATCTTGCGGCAGCCCTGGCCGGCCCAGCCTGCCGCCTCAGCGGCGATCAGCCAGCCGTCGGCCACGGTGACGTTCAGAGGCGCCAGTCCCGCAGCTTCTGCTTTAAGCTGGGAGAGCGGCGGCAGCGTACGGAACCCGGCTGCGCGGAGAATGTCCACCATTTCTTTTTGAAGGCTGCCCACTGCCTGCTGCACGATCCGGTAGACGGCCCGATGGGCTGCCGGACCTTTGAGTGTGTGTGCGTCCATGTAATAGAGCGCCTGCCAGGTCAGTCCCCCGACATGGACCCGGCAGCCGTTGGCGGCCAGATAGTCCCGCAGATTCCAGTTGCCCAGGCGGCAGTTTTTGGTATAGATCTCTCCTACCACGGCCACATCCTGCACGGGGCGCTGCACAGTTTCCAGCGCCCGGAAGGACGCGGTGATCTCCCGGCAGCGGGCCAGGATCTCCCGCCGGGAGGGGGTGCGGGCCAAATCCTGATCCAATGTGTCCACCCACTGCTGCCAGAGAGCCTGCACAGCACCGGGACGGGCCTCCAGGGGGCGCAGCTGGTCCCGGACGATGGCCAGGGTGTCGCCCCAGACGGCGGCAGCCAGGGCTTTGCCGATCATACCCGGATTCAGAGGCAGCGCGTCCTGACGGTCGATACCCCGGACGTTGAGTGAGACCAGAGCAACCTCCGGGTAGCCTGCCCGGTCCAGGACCCGCCGCAGAATACGGATGAAGCAGGAGCCCCGGCATTCGTCCCCCGCCTGGCCGATGAGGACGCCGCAGGTATGAACATCGTACTGTCCCGAGCCCAGGGCGTGGAGAATTTGGCCTGCCACCAGGACGGCGGGATAGCACATGTCGCTGTGAATATACCTGAGGCCCAGATCTGCCAGGCCCTGGTCCTGCGTCAGCAGCACAGGCTGCCAGCGCCCGGAGGCAAAGGCGCGGCGGAGAAGGGGAAAGTGGTCGTCCAAAAAGGAGGGAATCAGCAGTGTCCGGGAAGTCATGATGTCACCTCGCTGCCGTCGATGGTTTGCGGATTCTCAATGCCGCTTACAGGATTCTCAATGCCGCTTACAATTTACAATAACCAGTATACCCGCCTGGAAGAAAAATCACAAGGCCGGCGGAACGGTTTGGTTGGAAAACGCGGATTGTGCTTTCATTCCGGGTATGCTACAATGATCACAAGAATCCAAATATAAGGAGGATCTCCCATGAAGCTCAGCTTTTACGGCGCCGATCAGTGCGTGACCGGCAGCTGTCACTGTCTGGAAGTTGGCGGCAAGCGCATCCTGGTGGACTGCGGACTGCAGCAGGGACGGGACGAGGTGTCCAACGCGGAATTTCCTTTCGCGGCGGGGTCCATCGATTACGTCCTGGTCACCCATGCCCATATTGACCACTCCGGCCGGATCCCCATGCTCATCAAGCAGGGCTTTCAGGGCCGGATCCTCACCACCCGGCTGACGGCGGACCTGCTGGATATCATGCTGCTGGATTCCGCGCACATCCAGGAGCAGGATGCCGAGTGGAAAAACCGGAAGGCCGAGCGTTCCGGAGCGCCTCGGGTGGAGCCGCTCTATACCATTGAGGACGCTGCCCGGGTCCGGGAGTTCATGACCACCTGCGAATACCAGGAGCAGGTAACATTGTGCCCCGGTGTGGTGGTGGAGTTTGTGGATGCAGGCCACCTGCTGGGATCGGCGTCTATCCTGGTCACCGCCACGGAGGGCGGCGTGACGAAGAAACTGGTGTTCTCCGGTGATATCGGCAACATCAATCAGCCCATCATTCGGGATCCGACGCCCATTTCCGGTGCGGATTATGTGGTGATGGAATCCACCTACGGCGACCGCAACCATACCGAGGTGTGGAGCTATACCGATGATCTGGCCCGCATCATTGACAAGACTCTGGCCCGGGGAGGCAATGTCATCATTCCCTCCTTTGCCGTGGGCCGGACCCAGGAGCTGCTGTACTTTATCCGGGAGATCAAGGATGCCGGTATGGTCAAGAGCAACCCGGACTTCCCGGTCTATATCGACTCGCCTCTGGCCAAGAAGGCCACCACGATCTTTACCGGAAATCTGCATGGATATCTGGACGAGGATGCCCTGGCCCTGGTGCAGGACGGAACCCACATGTTCAACTTTACAAATCTGCGGATGACGGAGACCAGCGAGGAGTCCAAGGCGCTGAATATGGACCCGGTGCCCAAGGTTATCATTTCCGCCTCCGGCATGTGCGACGCCGGCCGGATTCGCCACCACCTCAAGCACAACCTCTGGCGCAAAGAGTGCACGGTGGTGTTTGTGGGCTATCAGGGAGAAGGGACTCTGGGCCGTGCGCTGCTGGAAGGGGCCAAGAGTGTCAAGATGTTCGGCGAGGAGATTGCCGTCAACGCCGAGATTGAAAATTTCCACGGCCTTTCTTCCCATGCGGACCGGGACCATTTGCTGGAGTGGATTTCCAATTTCAAGGCACCCAAGCCCCAGCACGTATTTGTGGTTCACGGTGACCGGGAAGTGGCGCCGTTCTTTGCCCAAAGCATTCAGAATCTGGGCTTTGAGGCCCACGCCCCCCAGTACACGGAGGTTTATGACCTCATTGCCGGAACCGTGGCGGAACGGGGATATTTGCCCGAGCGCAAGGCCAAGCCGGTATCCGGCGGCAGAACCAGCCCGGCTTACGAGCGTTTGGTGGCGGTGGGCCAGATGGTCATGGAGTCCATCAAGCGCAGCAAGGGCCGGGACAACAAGTCCCTGGCCAAGTTTGCCGACCAGCTGCGTCAGCTGCTGGAGAAATGGGAGGCGTAAGCCTCCGGCGGCGGAGTGCCGCATGAGATCACAAGAAGGAAGTTGGATATGGAGAAGCTGCGGCTGAATCAATGTGCAACCGGCACGGTGGAGGGGTACTCCAGCGAGGGGCTGGGGATTGTCCGCTTGAATGGGGCGGTGGTGTTTGTTCCCAGGGCAGTGCGGGGTGAAGAGATCGAGCTGCGGATCACAAAGGTGATGAAGACCGCGGCGGCGGGGGAGATTGTGCGGATTATCCGCCCCTCGCCGGAGCGGGTGAAGCCGGAGTGTCCGTACTATGGCCGGTGCGGCGGGTGTGATTTTCAGCATCTGACCTACGGTGAGGAGCTGTGGGCCAAACGGCAGCGCGTACAGGACGCCCTGACCCGCCTGGGTGCAACAGACCTTGCGGTGGAAGAGATTCTGGGGGCGAAGAATCCCCAGCGCTACCGCAATAAGAGCCAATACCCGGTAGGACCGGATGGCACTATCGGGTTTTATCAGGCCCGCAGCCACAAGGTGGTGGCGGTGGACCGGTGCCTGATCCAGTCGGAGATCTCCGACCGGACTGCCCAGGCAGTGGGAGAGTGGATGCGCCGCTACAAAATTCCGGCATACGATGAGATGACCGGGAAGGGACTGATCCGCCACATTTACGTCCGGGTCAACCAAAAGGGCGAGAGTTTGTGCTGTGTGGTGGCCAATGGCCGCCAGCTGCCCCGGGAGCCGGAGCTGGCAGCCTATGTCCGGGCGGCGGCACCCCGTACAGTGGGTGTGGTGCTCAATGTCAACACCCGCAAAGGCAATGTCATTTTGGGAGAAAAGTACCGTACCCTGTGGGGAGAGAACTTCCTCATGGACACCTTGTGCGGGCTGACGTTCAAGCTCTCCGTGCCTTCTTTCTATCAGGTAAACCGGGATCAGGCGGAGGTGCTCTATGGCAAAGCCCTGGAGTTTGCCGGGCTGACCGGGGAGGAAACGGTGCTGGATCTGTACTGCGGCACCGGTACCATCACCTTGTGCATGGCCGGCCGGGCCAAGCGGGTGATCGGCGCGGAAATTGTGGCTCCGGCCATTGCGGATGCACGGGAGAACGCGGAGCGCAACGGTATTGCCAACGCGGAGTTTTTCTGCGGCGACGCGGCGGAGGTGGCGGCCCGGCTGGAGGCTGAGGGCCTGCGGCCGGATGTCATCACGGTGGACCCGCCCCGCAAGGGCCTGAGCCCGGAGGTGATTGCCTCTGTGGCGGCCATGAGCCCGCGGCGGGTGGTCTATGTCTCCTGCGATCCGGCCACGCTGGGACGGGATCTGCGGATCTTTGCGGAACTGGGGTATCCGGCTGTCCGGGCGGCGGCGGTGGATATGTTCCCGGGAACGCGCCACGTGGAGACGGTGGCGCTGCTGACGGCCTGTACAGAGTGTCCGGCGCCATAAAAAGCTGCGGCGTGCATGGAAGGCAGCCGTGTGAAAGAGCAGAATCATGCCCGGAAAGCGTGGATTTGTCTGCTTGCGAAAAGGCTTTGCAGTATATCCGGGAGTGTGGATGCAGAGCCGCCATGCAGGTGCGTGCCGGGAAGGCTGCACTGTGGATGGAAGGGGGAAAGAGGATGACGGTTACAGCCGGCGAGAAGGGAAAAGAACAGATGGCGATGGAGCTGACCAGTCTGATGCTGCATAAGCATTACTGCGAAAATGATGTGGAAGCTCTGATTGCGCTGCTGGACGATGCGGTCCATTGGTTTGGCGCAGGCGAGTATGAATATGCGGTGGGAATTGAGACTGTGGCACCGATTTTTCGCCGGTTCGCGGGGCAGGTTCCCAAGTGCAACATCTCCGATGAGGAATATGATGTTGTCCAGATCGCGCCGGAGACCTATTTGTGTACTGGACGGATCTGGGTTGCCACGGATGCATCCACGCAAATCAGCCTGCGGGTTCACCAACGGGTTACGATGGTGTTCCGGTGGCGGGATGGACAGCCGCGCTGCTGCCATATCCATATTTCCAATCCCTATCAGGAGATGATCAAAGGCGATCAGGGATTTCCGGTTAAAATGGCACAGGAGTCCTATCGATATCTGCAGGAACAAATTGAAAAGCAGAAGGAGCAGATTCGGGATCAGACCGCGATGCTGCTGCGGATGAGTTACGAGGACTCCCTGACGGGAGTGTATAACCGCAACAAGTTCAATGAAATCATGGAGCCGGACTGGAGCAAAACCAAGTCCCGGCTGGGAGTGGCCTACTTTGACCTCAACGGACTCAAGGCCATTAATGACAGTCAGGGACACAGCGTGGGAGATCAGTTTCTCTGCCGTGCGGCCGAGCAGCTGTGGAGCGTATTTGAGAAAAAAACGTACCGCACAGGCGGAGATGAGTTTATTGTGGTGGATGACACCTTGGAAGAAGCTGCATTCCAAGCGGCCGTCCGTACTGTTTTGCGGAAAATGGAGCAGGTAGGCATCCGGTGTGCCGTGGGAATTTCCTGGAGGACGGAACCGTGCAGCGTCAAAGAGCAGCTGGAGGAGGCGGACCAACGGATGTATCAGGAAAAGCGGCGGTTTTACAGTGTTGAGGGAAACGACCGAAGAAACCGCCGGGAAGGCGGCCGAAAGGAGAATGTGTCCAACCGGATTTGAGTGGAACGGGGGACAGATCGGCAATGGGATCTGCAAAGATCCGGGAATAGGACAGTTGGACGAATGCAGGCAGCGGCTGCGCTGCAGAGACAAAAGCAGGACCCGGATATCCCCTCTCAGCGGGATATCCGGGTCCTGCTCTATTTGGAGAGGTCCGGGAGAGGGAAGCGCCGGATGGCACCGGACCGACTCACCATAAGATGGAGATTTGTCAGCTCAGCACAATGGCGTTTACTGCTTCGATGAGGTCTACCACATAGCTGCGCTGGACCAGGCACATGGGTGTGCCGTCCACTACCGCCAAGCAATAAGAGCCGTCATAGCGGTACAGCCCAATTTCCACACTGGGTTCGCCTTCCAGATCCAGATGGAGCGTCAGGTGGATTTCTTCCTTTTCCGTGGGCTGTTCATCCGTGAAAGAATCCGCGGTCAAAGTCTGCATGGCGGACTGGAGATCTGCAATATCCAGTTCTTCGTCTGCATAGAAGTATGTCCGCTCCTCTGCGTCTCCCTCGGAGGTAATGGTGTAATCCGTGCCTTCCAGGGAAATGTCAATCTGAGCGATGTCGGCAAAATCAGCGGGCAGAACCTCGGTGTGCCGCAGGTCGTTATATCCGCCGGCCATCAGGGTCTGGTAATCCTCGCCGGAGAGCCGATAGATAATCTTGGAATCGCCGATCCGCATATAAGCGGTAATGTCCTCAGCTTCTGCGTCCTCTTCCTCTTCGGAAGTGGTTTCGGTATCGGAGCTGTTCGTTTTCTCTGCGTCGTCCTGTGCTTTGGCCAGCTCGGCAGGGTCACGGCTGATGCTGATGGTGAAGGTCTTGGAGACGGTGTTTCCGTCATCATCCTCCGTATTGTAGTCTGCCTCGATGACCAGCTGGGGGTTATCCAGTCCGCAGGCGGCCAAATCCTCATCGGTGGCCTTGTAGGTCACATATTCATCGGGGAACAGGAAGCTGACTTCATGGAGATAGTCACTCACCCGTGTGGAATCCAGCGGGACCTGACGGCCGTTTTGCTCAGTGAAATAGACGTCTTCTTCCCGATAGGTATTGGCACTGTCTGCCTCATAGGTGATTTCATAGTTGATATCCCCGGAGAAGCGGATGGAGGTGGTTGTGCCTTCTTCTTCCAGATAGGGGATGTCGTCATCATCCAGCATATTGCTCAGCTCAACGTCAAACTCCTCCATGGGATCATCTTCCACCAGATAGACGTTGCCGTCGCCGATGGAGACATAACGCTGGGAGTCCATGGGACTGTAATCGCCCAGCAAGACCGTGTAAGAGGTTTCACCGTCGGAGAAGTCGATGGTGCAGGTAGGATCGGTCAGCCCATACTGCCCCAGATCCTCCGGATTTTCAATGACAAAGGCGGCGCTGAGGGACTCAAAGCAGGAGAGGAGACTGTTGATTTTGTTCTTATCCACCGGAAATGCATCGTCTTCATCATAGATCCAGATGCTTTCCGAATCCGTATCCTCTTCGGCTGTCTCCTTGTGGAACGAGAAGGAGCGGTCGTCTACGTCCCAGGAAAGGGATTCCACAGAATCGGTGGGGACTTCCAGAATGACCTCGCCGCTGTTTTTGATTTCTTCCTGTCGGGTCTGATAGCGGCTGACACCGAATGTAACAGCGCAGACTGCCACCAGAATGCCCAGCAGAATATACAGCTTTTTAGCCCGCTTCATTTTGCGTCCTCCTTCTGTTTACCACCACAAAAATGCCGATTCCCAGATATACCAGCGGAAATACGCCGATCATGACCACTTTGAGCAGGGAGGAGGTGGAATCGCTGATGGTCAGATAGTTGTAGTTGAGGGATTTGCTGCGGATGGCCATTGCCTCGCTCTCTCCAATCATGGAGGACAGGGCGTTCATCCCCAGGTTCACATTGGCACCGGAGGAATAGGCGTTGTACATGTCATCCAGGAAATCGGAGGAGGAGAACCAGGTCAGCTGTCCGCCGCTGTCACAGGTGATGGAGACACCCACCGCGAAGGGACCGTCCACATCGCCGTCCTCTTTTTCATAGGTGGAAAGATCATAGCCTGCGGTTTTGCTGAAGGAGAGGTCAGACGTGGTCAAAAGCGTGGTGACGGTGGCACCGGAAGGGGTATCGCCCACGGTCAGGCCCTGGGAAATGGGCATGATGGGGTAATAATGCTCTTCGATCAGGGAGTCTGTAATCTCGCTGCTGGACATGTCGGGCATCAGGGCGAAGGGCAGCTGGAAGGCATAGTGTTCCCGGTCTCCTTCAATCACGATGCCGTCGGTGGCGGTAACGCCGTAGTCGGAAAGCAGACTCAGCAGATTATCCAAAGAGCCGCTTTCCACGGGACCGGCCATAACCAGCAGCTTTCCGCCGGAGGCTACATAGTCCGCGAGCATATCCTTTTCTTCCGTAGAGATGTCACTGGTGGGGCCATAGATCATGATGCAGTCTGCATCCTCGGGGATGGCGTCCACAGTGAGCAGGGAGAAGGTGTGCAGCTCCATATTCTCCCGTTCGATCTGGTCGGAGAAGGTAGAGGGAAGCTCTGATTCGCCGTGGCCCTCCAGCACGTAGATCTGGGGCTGCTCTTCGTTGACCACGTAATCGATGGCGGAGGTAATGGCACCTTCACCGTCAAAAGAGGTGTTATAAGAGTAGGTAGTCATGTCCGCTTCCTGCAGGTAGATATCATCGTACGAGATGAAGCGGCTGCGGTCACCGCACTCTACCACCAGGCTGTTGTTTTCTGCGGTTTCATCCGTGTACTGCTGGGCGAAAGTGGGATAGACGTCGGGGTTTTTCTTGACCACCTGAATGTGGTCGGAAAGGCTTTCGTATTTGCCCAACAGATTTTCAATGATCTGATCTTCTTTGCCGGACTGGACGATCCAGTAGATCGTGACGTCCTCTTGCAGGGCGTTGACCACCACCTTGGTGTTGCTGGTAATGGAATAGAGCTTTGCTGCGCTGATGTCATACTGGGTCATGGGGGTGGGCAGGATGGAGACCAGAATGTTTACCACAATCAGCAGTGCCAGCACCACGGCGGTGATGACCAGTGAGTAGGAACCGCCCTGAAGGGCAATGCGGTTGCTCCGCGCGTTGTCAGCAGGATGCAGGAGATTCCACTTTTTCATCAGTTGTACCTCCTTTTCTCAAGAGACTGCACGGAAAGGAACAGGAAAAATGCGATCACAGAGCAATAATAAACGATTGCGGTCATGTCGAATACGCCGTTTACAAACGTAGTGAACCGGTCAAACAGGGACAGAGCCTTCATGATTTCCGGCAGCAGCCCTTCAAAGACAGTGCTGTTGACCAGGTACATGGCCAGAGTTGCCACAACCAGCACCAGGCCGATGCCGTAGGCCAGGGTGTCGTTTTTGGTGAGGAACCGGATGATGGCCGCTAGGATCAGAATTAAGACCAACAGTGCCACCACGGTGCCCATGGCAGTGGAAGAGACATATTCCGAAAGGCTGACGCTGTAATAATTGAACAGGATCACCGCAATGCCGATACCGGCAGCGAGGCCCTGGTTATCGGTCAGGGAAGAGATGAACATTCCCAGGGCGATCAGGGCGGCGCCCATGATAAAGAAGGCCAGGAGTGAGCCGTAAGCGGTCAGCAGATACACATCGCCGAACTGGCTGAAGATCAGCGGATAGATGGAGATGATGGCCAGGGGGATCAGGAAGAGAATGAGCAGCGCCAGGTACTTTCCGATGATGACCTGGACGGTGCTGATGGGAAGGGCATAGAGCAGCTAGATCGGAAGAGCACACGTCTGAACTCCAGTCACATTCCTTTATCT
>CABUDN010000105.1 GCA_902490355.1 uncultured Oscillibacter sp. | reverse complement strand
TACATCCATACTGATTCTCCTTATCTTTTCCGGCGCACTGCGCCGTTCATTCCCCGGAGCGGAATATGATTCCGCTTCTTCTGACACCTACACTATACCCGCGCCCTCTCCCTTTGTCAACGGATATCCCCGGGTTTTTTTCGCATTTTATTCCCCCGGCCGCCATTGACAGCCCTCCCGGCAAAATGCTATCATGAGGGCAGAAAATTCCGCTGCAAGCGTGAATGCAGAAAGGAAACTGAATTATGAAGGAACGCAGTAAACACATCCTGGAAGGACTGGGAAATCAGTACTACCGCGCAACTCTGAAATCCATGGGTTTCACCACGGATGACCTTAAGCGCCCCGTCATCGGCATCGCCAATGCCTGGAGCGAGTGTGTCCCCGGTCACTTCAACCTCCGCCAGGTGGCCCAGCGGGTCAAGGACGGCATCTATCGTGCCGGCGGCACCCCCATCGAATTCGGCGTCATCGGCGGATGCGACGGCATGGGCCAGGGCCACGACGGCATGCACTACATCCTCCCCTCCCGTGAGCTGATCGCCAACTCCATCGAGTCCATGGCCCAGATCAATCTCTTTGACGGTCTGGTGCTGCTGGGCTCCTGCGACAAGATTGTCCCCGGCATGCTGATGGCCGCTGCCCGGCTGGACATTCCCTGCATCTTCCTGCCCGGCGGCCCCATGGAGGGCGGCGTGGTCTTTGACGGCCGTCAGGCCGACCAGACCTCCAGCACCGAGGCTTACGGCATGCTCTCCGCCGGCAAGATCAGCGAAGCGGAATACGTGGCGCTGGAAGATACCGCCTGCCCCGGCTGCGGCTCCTGCTCCTACCTGGGCACCGCCAACACCATGTGCGCCCTGGCCGAGGCTCTGGGCATGACGCTGCCCGACGGCGGCCTGGCTCCCGCCACTTCTGCCGCCCGTCTGGCCATGGGTGAGCAGACCGGTGTGAAGATCATGGAGCTGGTGGAAAAGCAGATCACCTCCCGCAAGATTCTGACCAACGGCGCCATCCGCAACGCTATCAAGGCCTGCCTTGCCATGAGCGGCTCCACCAACGCCGTCATGCACCTGACCGCCATTGCCCACGAGGCGGAGCTGGACATCCGCGTGCTGGACGAGTTTGACTCCCTGTCCCGGACTACGCCCCAGATCGCCAAGATGAACCCCGCCTGCAAGTACAACGTCATCGACTTCTATTATGACGGCGGCGTGCCCCGCCTGATGGAGAATCTCCAGACTCTGCTGGAGACCGACGTCATGACGGTCACCGCCCACACCCTGGCGGAGAACATTGCCACGCACCGCTACATCTACCCCGCCACCGGCCTGGTCAACCACACCATGGACGATCCCTTCGGCTATACCGGCGGCGTGGCCGTGCTGCGGGGCAACCTGGCTCCCGACACCGGCATCACCAAGCCCGGCGCCTTCGACAAGAGCCTGCACCACTTCGAGGGCGAAGCCATCTGCTTCGACTCTGAGGAAGAGGCTGAAGAGGCCATTCTCTCCGGCAAGGTCCACGAGGGCCATGTGGTGGTCATCCGCTATGAAGGCCCCAAGGGCGGCCCCGGCATGCGCGAGATGTTCAAGGCCATGAAGTACCTCTATGGCCGCGGTCTGGCCCTGTCCACCGCCCTCATCACCGACGGCCGGTTCTCCGGTACCAACAACGGCTGCTTCGTCGGTCACATCTCCCCCGAGGCTGCCGAGGGCGGCCCCATCGCCATCGTCCACGACGGTGACCGGATCGTCATCGATGTGGAGAGCCGCAGCCTGGAGCTGAAGGTTCCCCAGGAGGAGATCGAAGCCCGTCTCAAGGCCTGGAAGCGTCCCGAGCCCAAGTTCAAGAAGGGCTGGCTGGGTCTGTACTGCAAGATCGCTGCCTCCGGTTCCGAAGGTGCCATTTTGAAGTACGACAATCTGTAAGCAATTACCGTTGCGGCGGCAGGCGTCTTGCGTCTGCCGCCGCTTTGGCAATCAGGAGGTGGCCCATGTCTCCCTTGACGGTCTGGACTGTCATCGTGTTCGTTCCCCTGGCGCTGGGCGTCGTGCTGCGCGCACTGCTGCGGCGATGGCGCCGGGCGTGGTGTCTTTCCGCGGTTCTGGCGCTGCTTACGATCTTGGCCTGGATCGTCACCCTGCATCCCCCAATTTCGGGCAGCGAACTCTACGGCCTGCGGACCATTCAGGCACTGTCCATGACCGCGGGGTCCGCCATCACAGGACTCATCCTCCGCCTGCGCCGGGGGAGCTGATCTGCCCCTTTGCAGACAAAAACTCCGAAGTCCATGGGACTTCGGAGTTTTTTCTTATCCATCCCGGCGGCTGAAAAGCACCAGCCCCAATGCGCCGGTAAAAATCGCCAGATCCGCCAGATTGTAGACATATCGTCCCAGGAAACCGGGGCCCTTCTGTACCCGCAGATAATCACACACCATTCCCCGGCGCAGGCGCTCCAAGAGATTGCTCCCTCCGCCGCCCAGCACCAGTCCCGCGCTCACCGGTGCATTGTGACGGCAGCACCAGACCAGCCCCAGCGCCAGAAGAGACGGCACCGCCAGAGCGCGTCCTGCCACCGGCAGTCCGAAGGCACCGCGCTGGTTCCACATGGGCCGCAGGCAGACGCGGCCCCAGCGCTTCTCCCCAAACCCGGGCTTTTCCACCTGATGCCGCACCATGGCGCAGGCCGCAGCGGTGGCCGCAGCCGTCAGAACCGTTTTCATGTTTGACTCCTCTCCGGCCCCGCGGCCTTCTCCATGGCGGCCCGGACTGCACCGGTTTTTTCCGGACGGTTATTTTTGTCCAGCGCCGCCGCAATTTCGCCCTGGACCTGCTCCACCTCCTGGCGGAATGCCGTGGCAGACAGGCGCAGAGCCCCGTGCCCCAAAATAATCAGCTGCTCCGGGCCATCCGAGGTCGCCACCTTCACCCGGTGTTCCCGGCCGATCTCATAGGTGGCCCGCTCAATATAGGCGTCCGCGGTCTCCGCCTCCCGGGTATAGACTACGTGGATATTATGGTACTTCTCCACGGAGCCCTGTCCGCCCTTGACCTTATAGGCATCAAAAACCAGGATCACATGACATTTGCGGTAGCCCTGGTAGTTGCACAGCAGGTCGCACAAACTCTTCCGGGCGGCATCCAGACTGTCCCGCGCGATGGCCTTGAGCTCATCCCAGGCGAAGATGATGTTGTACCCGTCTACCAGGAGGTACTCCTCTCCCCGGAATCGCTCCCGGATGGCCCGCTTTTCCGCCTCGCTCTCCTGGCTCACCGGGCGGCGGGGCGGCCGCATGGGCTGGGGAACCTGCCGCCGGATGGGACCGTAGGTCCGCTCAAAAATCGCCCGCAGCTCCTCGTCCTGTTCCACCCCTCCGGACACCGGCCGCCGGACTGCAGGACCCGGCTGTGTCTCCGGTTCCTGCGCCGCCCCCAGACGCAGCCCGCTGTCCACATGGGCCATGGCGGGGACCTGATCCCACTTGACGGTATAGCCGCCGCCGTGGGCGCAGAAGACGGAATCCGGCGGATTGTCCACATCCCGTTCCGGATCGTAGCCGGACGCGGCAATCACCGCCTCCGCATCGGCGCAGGGCCGGTAGCCCCCGGGCACGCAGGAAAGATGTCCCCGTCCCCGGGTGTAAGCCGCCACCTCCCGGGCATACCCCCGGAAAGCCGCCACCGGAACGGAGCCGGTCAGTACCGTTTCCTCTCCCTCCGTCAGGGGCGGCTGGGTCTCGCCGCCCATCCGCTGGAGGTCGCTCATGGCCCGGCCCACCTGATCGGCGGGGACCTCCAGCCGGAAGTCGTACCACGGCTCCAGCAGCACGCTTTCCGCCTGCATCAATCCCTGGCGCACCGCCCGATAGGTGGCCTGCCGGAAATCGCCGCCCTCCGTGTGCTTGACGTGGGCCCGTCCGGCCACCAGGGTAATCTTCATATCCGTAATGGGCGATCCGGTGAGCACTCCGGGATGGGCCCGCTCCGCCAGATGCGTCAGCACCAGACGCTGCCAGTTGCCATCCAGCTGATCCTCGGAGCAGGCTGTGGCAAACACCAGTCCGCTGCCCCGTTCTCCGGGCTCCATGAGAAGATGGACCTCGGCGTAGTGGCGCAGGGGCTCAAAGTGTCCGATTCCCTCCACCGGGGCCGCAATGGTCTCCCGGTAGACAATACTGCCCTCACCAAAGGCGGCCTCCAGACCAAACCGGTCCCGCAGCACCCGACGCAGCACTTCCAGCTGCACCTCACCCATCAGCTGCACCCGAATTTCCCGGGCGGCTTCGTTCCAGCTCACCCGCAGCTGCGGATCTTCTTCCTCCAGCTCCCGCAGATACTTCATGGCAGTATGGGGGTCCGTGCCGTCGGTGAGCTCCAGGCGGCAGGCCAAAACCGGCTCCAGAACAGGGGACGTCCAGTCCTGTTCCCATCCCAAACCCATGCCCGGCACCGTATGGCTCAGTCCCGTCACAGCGCATACAGTGCCCGCCGGGGCCTCCTCCACAGGGCGGAACTTGGCGCCGGAGTAAATCCGCAGCTGGTCCGCTTTCTCCTCCCAGGCTGATTCCCCCGTCAGGCCTTCCCTGCGGCTGCTGATCAAATCCTTGACATGCAGCGTCCCGCCGGTGACCTTCAAATGGGTCAGCCGGGTTCCCTGTCCGTCCCGGGACACTTTGAACACCCGGGCGCCGAACTCCGCCGGATATTCGGGCACCGGGCCATATTCCGCCAATCCCTCCAGCAGCGCGTCCACACCCTCCAGCTTCAGCGCCGAGCCGAAAAAGCAGGGGAATACCTGCCGCCGCCGGATCATCTCCACCAGATCATCTCGCTCCAGACGTCCGGTCTCCAAGTACCGCTCCAGCACGCCTTCATCGCATACGGCGGCGTCCTCCTCCAGCGTCGCAGACCCAAAATCCACACACCCCTGGGACAGCCGCCGGCGCAGCTGGGCGAGCACGTCCTCCCGGTCTGCCCCCGGGAGATCCATCTTGTTGACAAACAAAAAGACCGGCACGTCATAGCGTTCCAGCAGCTGCCAAAGGGTCCGGGTATGCCCCTGGATGCCATCCGTGCCGCTGATCACCAGCACCGCACAGTCCAGTACCCGCAAGGTGCGCTCCGCCTCCGCAGAAAAATCCACATGGCCCGGGGTATCCAGCAGCGTCAGTTCCCGCTCTCCCACGGGCAGCACTGCCTGCTTGGCAAAAATCGTGATTCCCCGCTCCCGCTCCATAGCGTCTGTATCCAAAAACGCGTCTCCGTGGTCCACCCGTCCCAGACGCCGCAGAACGCCGCTGCGGTAGAGCAGCGCCTCCGACAGGGTGGTCTTTCCCGCGTCCACGTGGGCCAGTATTCCAACGACCAGCTTGTCCATGCCACTCCTCCGATGCATTCATATCCCGCCGCAGACATCAAGGCGCGGGTAATTTCTCAAACAGTATCATATCATTTCCTGTCTTCCCGTGCAAGGAGGCGCCGCGCACTTGGAACTCTTCACAGATTTTTGTGCAAAAGTTAATCGTTTTCGACAGAATGAAATCATTTTCGTCATAAGAATCTTGACATGTTGGTCAGAGAATTGTATAGTCGATGAAAAAGGTCTTCCGGTCCATACCGGAGTATGGTCAACTTGTCCAAAGGCAGCAAGGAGGAATCTGGATGGAAAAACAGGTAAAGAGAATCGGCGTACTCACCAGCGGCGGCGATGCTCCCGGCATGAATGCCGCGGTACGCGCCGTGGTACGTACTGCCATTTGCAAGGGCGTTGAATGCGTCGGCATCCGCAGAGGCTGGAACGGCCTGATCAACAGCGATTTTTTCCCCATGAATGCCGGCAGCGTCAGCCACATCATCGACAAAGGCGGTACGATTCTCTACACTGCCCGCAGTGAAGAATTCCGGGAACCCTCCGGCCGGGCCAAGGCGCTGGATGTCTGCAAGCTGCTGGGGTTGGACGGTCTGGTCGCCATCGGCGGCGACGGTACCTTCCGGGGTGCCCTGGCGCTGTCCCGGCAGGCCGCGGAAGCCGGACACTCCCTGCAGGTTGTGGGGATTCCCGCCACCATTGACAACGACATCGGCTGTTCCCACTACACCATCGGATTTGATACCGCCTGCAACACCGCTGTGGAGTGCATCGATAAGCTGCGGGACACCATGCAGTCTCACGAACGCTGCTCAGTGGTGGAGGTGATGGGCCGTCATGCCGGTTACCTGGCGCTGTATGTCGGCATCGCCGTGGGTGCCACCGCCGTTTTGATCCCTGAGAGAACGGTGGACTTTGAGCGGGACATTGCCGAGAAGATTCGTCGGGCCCGTTTGGCCGGTACGACCCACTTCATGGTAGTCGTGGCCGAGGGCGCCGGCAGTGCCGTGGAAATCGGAAACCGCATCCGGGAGGAAATCGGCCTGGATCCCCGTGTCACCGTTTTGGGACACATCCAGCGGGGCGGTTCTCCCACCGCCCGGGACCGGGAGACCGCCAGCCGTATGGGCTATGAGGCAGTTATGGTTCTGACAGCCGGAAGAGGGAACCGGGTCATTGCCACCCAGGACGGCCGTATTGTGGATCTGGACATGGAAGAGGCTTTGCAGATGAAGAAGTCTTTCCCCATGGACCGCTATCAGATTCTGGAGGCTCTGACCAGCACCGGCAACCGCTCCGAGGGAGACTGACTTGATCAAAAAACGGACCATGCTTTTTCAGCATGGTCCGTTTTTTATAATCAGCCATTCGCCCTTACACCGCAGGCTTATACGTCCGGTTGGAAAGCCGCCGCTTCCAAATGGACGGCGCGCACAGCAGCAGCATGGGGA
Source organism: uncultured Oscillibacter sp. (assembly GCA_902490355.1). Classification (GTDB taxonomy): domain Bacteria; phylum Bacillota; class Clostridia; order Oscillospirales; family Oscillospiraceae; genus Oscillibacter. Next base: position 2,835 of record CABUDN010000105.1, on the reverse strand, counting down.
AAATCTCCAGCCGTCCCACCAGCATGTTAAAGGAGAGCAGCAGTTTGCTCCAGGGGGAGAATGCAGAAAAGTTCCCCATGGGGCCCACCAGCTCCAGGCCGGGCCCGATGTTGTTAATACAGGCCGCCAGGGCGGTAAACGTTGTCACCAGATCAAACTGCTCCAGAGACAGCAGCAAAAACGACACGGTAAAGACCAGAATATACACGGTCAAAAACAGATGCACACCCCGCAGATTCCGGTCCGTCAGGGGCTTACCCTCAAACCGGACCGTGGACACCGCATTGGGATGGAGCATCCGGCGCATATCCCCGTAGGACGCCTTGACCAAAATCACGACCCGGGCCACCTTGATGCCGCCGCCGGTGGATCCGGCACAGGCGCCGATGAACATCAGCACCACCAAAATTCCCTTGGAGAAAGTCGGCCAGGCGTTGAAGTCCGTGGTGGCATATCCGGTAGTCGTAATGATCGAGGACACCTGGAAAAAGGCGTGGCAGAGACTGGTGGAAACCGAATCGTACAGGCGGGCAATGTCCACCGTGATGGCCACCACCGCCGCCGCAACAATCAGCAGATAGCTGCGCAGTTCCTCAGAATGGAATACATCCCGGAACCGGCGAATCAACAGGAAATAATACAAATTGAAATTCACGCCGAACATCAGCATGAAAATTCCGATCACAATATCAAAGTAGGGGTTCTGATAGGCACCCACGCTGAGGTTCCGGCAGCTGAAGCCGCCGGTACCGGCGGAGCCGAAGGAGTGAATGCATGCATCAAACAGCGGCATGCCGCCCGCAAGCAGCAGCGCAATCTCCACCAGTGTCAGCGCCAGGTAGATGCCATAGAGGATCTTGGCCGTGTCGCTCATGCGGCTGACCAGTTTTCCCACTGTGGGCCCCGGCACTTCCGCCCGCATAATGTGCATCCCATGGCCATCCGACATGGGCAGAATGGCCATGACGAACACCAGCACGCCCATGCCGCCCACCCAGTGGGTGAAGCTGCGCCAGAACAGGCCGCCCCGGGACAGGGACTCCACTTCCGTCAGAATACTGGCGCCGGTGGTAGTAAAGCCGGAGACTGTTTCAAAAAAGGCGTCCACATAAAAAGGAATATCCCCGGAAATGACAAAAGGCAGGGCGCCGAAGGCCGAAACGGCAATCCACGCCAAAGCCACAATTGCCAGACCATCCCGGGCATAGAGGGCGGTACGGGCAGGCCGGCGAACCCCAAGCAGCAGCCCAATGAGCACCAACAGCGCCATGGGAATCAGGAATGGGTAAGCGGCCTCCCCATACAGCAAAGCCACAATCAGCGGCAGCGCCAGCAGAGCCGCCTCCGTCACGAGAATCCGGCCGATTACAAAGCCGATCATCTTGTAATTCAAGTTGCTTCCACCGCCTTCACGCCAGGATGTCGTTGATGTCCTGCAAGGTGGTATCCGTAGTGACCACAATTACATCGTCGTTCAGGCGCAGGGCATCATTGCCGGAGGGGATGACAATACTGCCGTTCTGCCGGACGATTCCCGCCAGCAGCAGGCCGTTTTTCAATTTGAGATCCTTCAGCGGCGTTCCGATAAAGGGTACATCTTTTGTAACACCGAACTCCAGCGCCTCCACCGCGCCGTCCACCAGACGGTGCAGAGTTTTGACCTTGGCGCTGGAGGCACTTTGCATGGCCCGAATATACTGGAGAATCAATTCCGTGGTGATGGATGCGGCAGACACCACGCTGTCCACCATTCCCTCAGCCGAAACCAGATCCACCAGAGGTTTGCGGTTGATCTTCGCCACAACCTTGCAGTCTCCCGACAGTTTGGCTGCGCTCATGGACATCAGGATATTGGCCTCATCGATGCCGGTGATGGCCACAAAGGCATCGGTACTCTCAATGCCTTCCTCCTGCAGCAGCTCACTGTCTGTTCCGTCTCCCACAATCACCAGAGCCTTGGGCAGCCGTTCGCCCATCTGGATGCACCTTTGTTCATTTTGATCGATGATCTTCACAGACATATTCATCTGCAGCAGTTCCGACGCCAGATAATAGCAGATCTTGCTGGCACCCACAATCATCACCGAGGACGCCCGGTTGCGGAACACGCCCAGATGGCGGAAAAACTGGGAGAGCTGCTCCGGAGAAGCCGTGAGGTAAATCTTATCCCCGGAATGGAGTACAAAATCGCCGGAGGGAATGATCGTCTCCCCCTTGCGGCACACAGCGCAGATCAGCACCCGGACACGAATGTTGTGATACAAATCCGCCAACTGCATGCCATCCAGCGCGGACCGTTCTGCCAGGCGATACTCCACCAGCTCCAGACGTCCCTTGGAGAACGACTCCAGTTTCATAGCCACCGGGAACCGCAGTACCCGGGCGATCTCCCGGGCGGCGGCCTTTTCCGGATTGATGGCCATGGACAATCCCAGTTCCTCCCGCATAAAGCGCAGCTGCTTTTCATACTCCGGATTCCGAATGCGGGCGATGGTATGCTGGACCCCCAGCTTCTTGGCCACCAGGCAGGCCAAGATATTGATCTCGTCACTGGAAGCGGTGGCAATCAACAGCTCCGCCTTGTCCGCCTCAGCCTCTTTTTGCACTTCATAACTGGCACCATTGCCGCATACGCCCATCACATCATAAATATTAATAATGTTCTCAATCAGCTGGGCATTTTGGTCAATGACGGTGACACGGTTATCCACGGAAAGATGCCGCGTCAGTGCCAGCCCCACCTTTCCGGCACCCACGATGATGATTCTCATATTCTGACCTCATTCAATTTTTTAACCGGCTGTCCACCGGCTTTTTAAATAGGTACATAGGATT
>CABUDN010000104.1 GCA_902490355.1 uncultured Oscillibacter sp. | reverse complement strand
TTGCCGACTACGGCATCTGCGGCGACCTGTTCAAGGTCACCCCCATGCTCACGGAGGCCATCCGCGCCGCCAAGGCCGCGAAGTAATTGCTGTATCAAATGAAAAAAGGCTCCCGACGGATTTCCGTCGGGAGCCTTTCGCGTTTGGACAAGATAACAGGTGTTATCGGGTTGAATCTCCGCTTTCATATTCCTGCCGCCAGGCGGCCAGTTCTTCCGCGTCCCGGTCGTCCAGGGCGTGGAGTCCGCTGCGCTGCTCCATATGATGCGTCAATTCGTGGGAGAGGGTGGTGCGCAGTTCCGATTCCCAGGTTTCCCGGTCCCAGTCTTCCAACTGCGCCAGAGCGGAAAAGGAGCCGAAATAAAGGTTGATGTACCGGCCCATCATGTCGTTGCAGTATTCGCCCAGAATGTACATTTCTCCAGGCGGAAAATTGGGATCCGGCACCGTATCCTCCAACAGGTTGACGCCGCCGTTGAGCTCATCAAACAGAGCCGCGGGAAAGGATTCCGCGGTCTCATCCAGAAAGGCCTCCGCCTCATCGATGCTCAGCTGCATAGGCTCCTCCCAAAATCACAGTTTCCAGCTCCGACGGGGTATCGGCCAGGAAATCGGCACCGGCTTCTGCCAAAGAGGTTCGGGACCGGAACCCCCAGGTGACACCGCAGGCTTTGGTGCCGGCGTTGTGTCCGGTGTGGATATCCACGCTGCTGTCTCCCACAAAGAGGGTGTGTTCCGGAGCTGCCCCGAGCTCTGCCAAAACAGCCCGGGCTGCCTGTGCATCGGGTTTGACCGGCGTTCCTTCCCGTTTGCCGCGGACCAACTGGAATATGCCGGGGAAAAACCGGTCGATCAGCGCACAGCTGAAGTCGTCCGCCTTGTTGGAGTAGACTGCCATCCGGACTCCCGCATCGTGCAGATGTGCCAGCAGCGGTACGATACCCGGATAGGGACGGGTATGGTCGGCGCTGTGCGCGCCGTAATAAGCGGAAAACTCCGCCAGGGTCCGGGCCAGCTGCTCCGGTGTGCGGGTCTGCTCCGGGGAAAAACGGGAGACCAGATTGGGAATCCCGTGCCCCACCATGGTCTGGAACGTCTCCACAGAAAATTCCGGCCAGCCGTGGGCACGGCAGACGTGATTTCCCGCAGCTGCCAGATCGTCAATGGTATTCAAAAGGGTTCCGTCTAAATCAAAAATCACGGTATGGTACATGAATGCGTCTTGTCCTTTATCTATGGAATGAAAGTCTCACGGAACCGTGGTCATCTGCAATGGTAGTGCACAATGAGACATTATGCAAGAGAAACGGAAAAAAAGACGCGGAATTTCCGCGCCTTTTTTCAAAGCGGACACGCCACAGGACCGGAGCAGGTCAGCAGGGTACAGTGGGAGAAGCCCGCGGCCTTGGCCAGTTCCGCAGCCTGGTCGTATCCAAAGACCAGAGTATCCGTGCTGTGGGCATCGGCGGTAAGAATGATGCTTCCGCCCATGGCATGCCACTCCCGGAGGAGAAACAGCGCCGGATAAGGTGCAGTGCGGTACCCGCGGGAGACACCGCCGGTGTTGATCTCCAGCAAGGTGGCGTGGGGGTCGACTGCGTGAAGGGCCTCCAGGGCGGCACGGCGGTACCGGGGAGTATCCTCATCAAAGAAGCGGTTTCCGGCGTTGAGCTTGGTGATGAGGTCGAGATGCCCCAAAATGGTGGGCCGCATGGCCGCTACCCGGGCAACGTCCCGGAAATATCCCTCCGCCACCGCCAGGGCGTCTCCGCCGCACATGCGGTCCCGGCAGGCGGAAAACTGCGCCTCGCCCCAGTCCGCGGCGTAATAGGCGCCGTCGGGTGCCTTTTGATAATGGACGCTGCCGATCCAGTAGTCAAACCCGTCGGGGGAAATATCGGACTGGCTGTCCCACTCCAGCCCCAGCAAAACTTCCATCCGGCCGGCGTACTGCTCCCGCAGGGCCAGCACGGCAGCGCGGTAATCGGTCATGTCCGCGGGCAGGACCGCGCCCTCGTCGTCGGGAATGGGGGTGTGGCTGTGGCAGGAGACGCCGAAATACCGTACCCCGGCATCATAGGCCGCCGCAGCCATGGCCTCCGGAGAGGCCTTGCCGTCACAGAGGGTGGAGTGGGTGTGAACGGAACACATTCGGGGAGAGAGGGTCATTGCATCCGCTCCTGTTTGACCTTGTGGTCCACCACATGGCGCTTTTCCAGCTCCTTGGTGATATCCTCCACGGTGATGCCCATCTGGACCATCAGCACCATGACATGATACGTCAGGTCGGCGATCTCATAGATCGTCTCGGCCTTGTCTTCCTTCCGGCCGCCGATGATGACCTCGGTGCATTCCTCGCCCACCTTCTTGAGAATCTTGTCCAGGCCCTTTTCGAAAAGGTAGGTGGTGTAGCTGCCCTCTTTGGGATTGGTCTTCCGGCCTTCAATCAGGTGATAGAGGCCTTCGTAGCTGAAGGCCTTGAGCTCGTCGGAGAGGTAGACCGGCTGGAAAAAGCAGCTCTCGGCGCCGGTGTGGCAGGCGGGACCGGCTTTGACCACTTCCACCACCAGAGCGTCGCCGTCGCAGTCGGCGGTAATGGAGACCACCCGCTGGACATTGCCGGAGGTTTCCCCCTTGCGCCAGAGTTCCTGACGGCTGCGGCTCCAGAAGCAGGTACGGCCTTCATCAATGGTAATGGCCAGGCTCTCGGCATTCATGTAGGCCAGGGTCAGCACTTCTTTGGTATAGTGGTCCTGCACAATTGCAGGAATGAGACCTTGTGCGTCAAATTTCAGTTCCATGGAATTCCTCCGTTGTCAGTAGATTGTGGAAAACTTACCCGCAGGGAGGGCAGAAAGAGAAGTCAGAGACGGACTTCCACGCCCTGAGTGCGGAGAAATTGCTTGAGATCCCGGATATCCACCTGCCGGGTGTGGAAAATGGAGGCGGCCAGACCCGCATCCATGCCGGGATGGGTGAACAGCTGGGCAAAATGCGCCATGTTTCCGGCGCCACCGCTGGCGACGATGGGAACGGAAACCCGGGCGGCCAGGGCATCCAGCATCTCCAGGTCGAAGCCGTTTTTCACGCCGTCGGTGTCGATGGAGTTGAGGACGATTTCGCCCGCGCCCTCCCCGACGCCCCGGACGGCCCATTCCAGGGCGTCAATGCCGGTATCCTCCCGGCCGCCCTTGGCAAAAACCCGGAATTGGCCGTCCACCCGCTTGACGTCCATGGAGAGGACGACACACTGGTCGCCGTATTTCTTGGCTGCCGCGCCGATGAGAGAGGGATCGGCAATGGCGCCGGAGTTGACAGAGACCTTGTCGGCGCCGCACTTGAGCACCCGGTCAAAGTCCGCCGTGGTGCGGATGCCGCCGCCCACCGTCAGGGGAATGAAGACCTCCCGGGCCACGGCGCGGAGAATGTCGGTAAACAGGGCGCGGCCCTCGGCAGAGGCAGTGATGTCGTAAAAGACCAGCTCATCGGCGCCGGAGTCATTGTAAAACCGGGCCATTTCCACCGGATCGGCCATGTCCCGCAGGCCCTGGAAATTGGTGCCCTTGACCACCCGGCCGTCTCGGACGTCCAGGCAGGGAATGATCCGCTTGGCTAGCATGCGCCCACCTCCCGGATCACGGCGGCCAGATCCAGCCGCCCGGTATAGAGGGCTTTGCCCAAAATGGCGGCCCGGACCCCCATTGCCTGCAGGGTCCGCAATTCCTCCAGAGAGCTGACGCCGCCGGAGGCGGTGATCTCCAGCCCCTGAATGGTCACCAGCTCCCGGTAGAGGTCCAGGTTGGTGCCCTGTTCGGCACCGTCCCGGGAAATGTCGGTGTAGATGACGCGGTGTACACCGGCATCCCGCAACCGACGGCAGAAGTCTACGCCCCGCTCCCGGGACAGTTCCTTCCAGCCGCTGATGGCCACGAATCCGTCCCGGGCATCCACGCCCACGGCAACCTTGGCGCCGTAGAGCTGGGCCATCCGGGTGGTGAAGGGAAAGTCTTTCACCGCAATGGTCCCCAGGATGCACCGGTCCACGCCCAGGTCCAGATACTGGCGGATGCGTTCTTCCGTGCGGATGCCGCCGCCCACTTCAATGGACAGTCCGCCCTGGCGGACAATGGCGGCAATGGTATCAAAGTTGGCCAGGGTGCCGTCCTTGGCGCCGTCCAGATCCACCACATGGAGGAACCGGGCTCCGGCCTCCTGAAAGCGCCGGGCCACGGCACAGGGGTCCTGATCGTAGACAGTCTCCTGACTGTAATCGCCCTGATAAAGACGGACTACCCGGCCGCCCCGCAGGTCAATGGCAGGGAAAATTTCCATAGCTGTTCTCCTTTTTCGTGAGGATACCGGGGCTGAGTTCCCGGGGCACTGCCGGGCCGCGGCCCGGACCCGTCCGGTCACAGTTCCCCGAAGGCCTTGAGCAGCCGCAGTCCTGCGTCTCCGGATTTTTCCGGATGGAACTGGGTGCCGTACACCTTGCCCCGCCGCACCACACCGGTGACGGCCACGTTCCCGTAGCGGGAGACGGCCAGGGTGTCTTCGGCGCAGTGGCGGGCGTAGAAGCTGTGGACATAGTACACGTGCTCCCCGTTTTGGAAGTACCGGAACAGAGGATCGTCCCGCAGAATCTCCAGCCGGTTCCAGCCCATATGGGGGACTTTCAGCGCGGGATCGTCCAGATCCTCCCGCAGGGCGGCCACCTCACCGCCCACCAGGCCCAGGCCCGGATGTTCGCCGTATTCAAAGCTGCGGTCAAAGAGCAGCTGCATTCCCAGACAGATGCCCAGAAGGGGCTTGCGGGCGGCTTCCTCCCGCAGCACCGGAACGAGGCCGGTGGCATCCAGCTTGGCTTTGGCGTCGGCAAAGGCGCCTACACCGGGCAGAATGATCCGGTCGGCGGAGCGCAGACGGTCGGCCTCGCCGGTGACTTCTGCCGCAAGCCCCAGGGCTTCCAGGCTGGAGCGCAGGGAGAAGAGGTTTCCCACGCCGTAATCCACAATTGCAATCATGGTCAGCCTCCGTTTGTTACAGCGTACCCTTGGTGCTGGGGATTTCCCCGGCATGGGCACAGTCCGGCGCCGCGGCCATCTTCAGGGTGCGGCCTGCGCCCTTGAAAATGGCTTCGAGAATGTGATGGGTGTTTTCCCCGGAGAGCTGCCGGAAGTGGAGGGAGCAGGGGCAGGCCCGGACAAAGGCCAGGAAAAACTCCTTGGCAAGTTCCGTGTCAAAGGTTCCCACTTTGGGGCTGGGCAGGTCCACGGCCCAGCCCAGATAGTCCCGGCCGCTGAGATCGCAGGCGCACAGCACCAGGGTCTCATCCATGGGAAGGAGGAACTGACCGTAGCGGGTGATGCCCCGCTTGTCGCCCAGGGCCTGGGTAAAGGCCTGGCCCAGGCAGATGCCGATGTCCTCCACGCTGTGGTGGTCGTCCACCTGGGTGTCGCCCTGGCAGTGTACGGTCAGGTCAAAGTCTCCGTGGCGGGCAAAGAGCGTGAGCATATGGTCCAGAAACCCTACGCCGGAGCAGATCTCGGATTTTCCGGTGCCGTCCAGGTTCAGCTCCAGGGCAATGCGGGTTTCGTTGGTGGTCCGTTGAATCGATGCGGTGCGCATAGCGGTTTCCTCCTGTTACAGGGCGTCCAGCAGCTGCTCCACCTGATCGATCAGGGTGTGCATCTGCTCCAGATCGCCCACGGTGATGCGGACAAAGTCCCGGATGCGGGGAGAATCGAACCACCGCACCAGAATGCCGTTTTCCTTGAGGGAGCGGTAGAGGTCCTCGCCGCCGATTTTGGGACTGCGGACGAAGAGGAAGTTGGCCCGGGAGGGCAGCACGGTAAAGCCCAGACGCTCCAGCTCTCCGGCAGCCCATGCCCGGCTTTGGCAGATGGAGGCGCAGCAGGTTTGAAAATACGTCTCATCCTCCAGCGCGGCGGTGCCCGCCACCAGGGAAAGGCGGTTGACATTATAGGGGTTGAAGCTGTACTTGACCCGGTTGAGGGCGGCGATCAGCTCCGGACTGCCCATGGCAAAGCCCACCCGGCCGCCGGCCAGGGAGCGGCTTTTGGACATGGTCTGCACCACCAGGAGATTGTCATAGCGGAAGATCATGGGCACGCAGCTCTCGCCGCCGAAGTCCACATAGGCCTCGTCCACAATCACCACCCGGTCGGGATTGGCCTCCAGCAGCCGCTGGATGTCCTCCCGGGGGATGGTCATACCGGTGGGGGCGTTGGGATTGGCCAGGACGATGGTGCCGGGGAAGTCCATGTAGTCATCCACGCAGAGGGTAAAGTCCTCCCGCAGGGGGATGATGGTGGCCTCCAGGCCGAACAAGGCGGTCTGGGCGGCGTAGAAGCCGTAAGTAATGTCGGCGTAGGCCACGCCCTTTCCCTGTCCGCAGAAGGCCCGGAAGGCAAAGGCCAGCACCTCATCGGACCCGTTTGCGGCCAGCACATTTTCCATCTGGAGTCCGTACCGGCGGGCGACGGCCTCACACAGCATGGAGCAGGTGGGATCGGAGTAGAGATTGAGCTTGAGCAGCTCCGCCCGGCTGACGGCCTTGATGACCCGGGGAGAGGGGGGGAAGGGGCTCTCGTTGGTGTTGAGCTTGAGATATTGGGCATCGGTGGGCTGCTCGCCGGGAGTGTAGGGCGCCAGGCGGGCGGCCTCCTGGGAGAGAAAACGGCTCATGGTGTGACCTCCTCGTTGGATTGGCGGCGGATCAGAGCGGAGCGGGCGTGGGCCTCCAGGCCTTCCCGCCGGGCAAAATCGGCGATGCGCTCCGCCACAGGGGAGAGGGCCGTCTGATCGTAGTACAGGAAACTGGACTTTTTCACAAAGTCGTCCACGCTTAGGGGGCTGGAGAAGCGGGCTGTGCCGGAGGTGGGCAGGGTGTGGTTGGGGCCGGCCAGATAGTCGCCCAGAGATTCCGGCGTGCTGCGGCCCAGGAAGATGCTGCCGGCGTTGCGCACCCGGGGCAGCAGGGCGAAGGGATCGTCCACGCACAGCTCCAGATGTTCCGGGGCAATGCGGTTGGCGGCCTCCAGCGCCTGCTCCAGACTGTCGGTGACAATGATCTTGCTGTTGGCGTCGATGGCCTTCCGGGCCACCTCGCACCGGGGCAGGGAAGCAAGCTGCGTCTCCACTTCCGCCTGGACGGCCTGGGCCAGGGCGGGGGAGTCGGTCACCAGTACGGCACAGGCCCGGACATCGTGCTCGGCCTGGCTGAGCAGGTCCGCCGCCACCCAGCGGGGATTGCTGCCGCCGTCGGAGAGGACCAGAATCTCACTGGGCCCGGCGATCATGTCGATGGCCACCCGGCCGAAAACCTTGCGCTTGGCGGTGGCGACAAAGATGCCGCCGGGGCCGACAATTTTGTCCACCTGGGGAATCGTCTCCGTGCCGTAGGCCAGGGCCGCCACCGCCTGGGCGCCGCCCACGCGGAAGACCCGGGTGGCCCCGGCGATGTGCGCCGCGGCCAGGGCCTCGGCGCTGACGGAGCCGTCCGGCCGGGGAGGCGTGACGACATAGATTTCCGACACCCCGGCAATCCGGGCCGGGATCACATTCATTAAGATAGTGGAGGGAAAGGCCTCCGGGCTCCGGGGCACGCACACGCCCACCCTCTGAATGGGGGTGTAGCGCTGGCCCATCACAATGCCGGGCCGATCCGCCACCACGAAATCCCGGTGGACCTGCTGGCTGTGGAAATGGCGGATATTTTCCGCCGCCAGCTCCAGCGTGGAGCGAAAGTCCGGGTCCAGGGAAGACCAGGCCGCCTCGATTTCCTGGGGGGAGACTTCCAGATCCGGAATCTCCGCGCCGTCAAACCGGCGGGTATAGGCGCGGAGGGCCTCGTCTCCGCCCTCCCGGACGCCGGAGAGGATTTCATCCACAGCAGCGCTGACGTCGGCCTCGGCCTGAATGTCCCGATTGAGGATCTGATCCGGGGAGAGATCGGCGAAGTTGTAAATGGGGATCATCCCTGGGTCACCTCCGCGAGTTTTTCCAGCAGCAGGTCGATTTCCTGCCGCTTGAACTGATAGCTGGCCCGGTTGGCAATGAACCGGGCGGAGATGGGCATGAACTCCGTGATGACCTTCAGGTTGTTTTCCCGCAGGGTGGTACCCGTCTCCACAATATCCACAATGACGTCGGACAGCCCCAGCAGGGGAGCCAGTTCGATGGAGCCGTTGAGCTTGATGATTTCAATGTCCCGGCCCTGGGCGGCGTAATAGGCCTTGGCGATGTTGACGAACTTGGTGGCCACCCGCAGAGTCCGGCCGGGATCGTCCGCAAAGTCCTGCCGCCCGGCCACGCACATCCGGCACCGGCCCAGGCCAGTGTCCAGCAGTTCATAGACGTCGGCGCCGGATTCAGTCAAAATGTCCTTGCCCACGATGCCGATGTCCGCCGCTCCGTGCTCGACGTAGATGGCCACGTCGCTGGGTTTGACCAGGAAGTAGCGGATGCCGGCCGCCGGATTCTCCACCACCAGCTTGCGGGAGTCGGCGTAGTCCTCCGGGCAGCCGTACCCCACACCGGAGAGCAGATCATAGACCTTGTCGCCCAGACGGCCCTTGGGCAGCGCGATGTTCAGCATGCCCGGCTGCTGCCCGGCCACGGGAGCGGGGGGATCCAATTCATCCAGGTACAGGGCGAAGCCCACGGCGCTGGCACCGGGCCGGAACTGGGCGGCCAGGGGATCATACCGCCCGCCCTTGAGCACAGCCCGGGGGGAACCGGCCAGGTAGCCCTGGAGCACCAGGCCGTTGTAATAGTCCATATCGTTGGCCAGCGACAAATCCAGCCGGATGTAGCGGGACTGTTCTCCCAGCGCCTCACACAGGGCCCGCAGCTGCGTCAGCGCGGTGCCCATGGGAGCGCTGAGGGCCAGGGGCTCGGCCTGGGCCAGCACCTGCTCCCAGGAGCCGGAGAGGGTTTCCAGACGGCACAGGGCGTCAATGCCCTGGGGAGAGAGCCCTGCTTCCCGGGCGGTTTTTTGCAGATCGTGGGTGCTCTTGTTGCGGATGCAGGTCAAAAGCCGGGGACGGATGGCCTCCGGGGCGCCCACGGCGTCCAGGAGGCCCGTCACAAAGCCCATGTGGCTCAGCTCCAGCATAAACTCCCGGTCTGTCAGCGCCAGACTTTGCAGGGCCAGGGAGACGGCCTGCACCGTCACGGCGTCGTCCACGGCGCCGATGCACTCCAGGCCCATTTGCCGGATCTCCCGGAAGGTGTGGCTTTTCTGGCTGGGACGGTAGACGTTTTCCGCATAGTAGAACCGCCCGCAGCCGCCGGGCTCCACCTGGGCATTTTTGGCAATCGAGAGGGTTACGTCCGGTTTGAGCGCCAGCAGGCGGCCGTCCAAATCGGTAAACGTGATGACCTGCTCGCTTGGCAGAAACCGGCGGTTTTCCTGATATAATCCGTATTCTTCAAAGCGGCCCATCCGGTAATGACGGAAGCCCGCCTGTTCGTAGAGCAGCTGCAGCTGCAGGGATACCCGTTCCTGGGGTTTGAGCATGTTCAGATCCAATTCCATGGAGTGTCTCCTCCTCTTGGGGGAAGGTCCCCGTCATGATGCAATTTATTTTATCGTCATCCGCGGGTTTACGCAGGATTACAAACCGGGAGGCAGGCGCGTTTATTC
>CABUDN010000103.1 GCA_902490355.1 uncultured Oscillibacter sp. | reverse complement strand
CGATAGTCCTTTTATTTCATGCTATCCAACCAACGCTTGCCGGATGGCGTGTACACATCAGTATCACTCCTTATTTTTTTCTCGCCTTTTGTTCCGGAAGCCATAAGAGCTCCTCAAAACTGCGAATATAAACGTCACAAAAGCTGCGCATTTCCCGCTCGTCGGCAGCGAAGAAGCCGTCATACACGCCCACCACCCGCATACGGGCGGCCCGGGCACCCCGACAGGCGGAGAGACTGTCGTCAAAGATCGTACACCGCTCCGGTTCCACGCCGCCCTGACGGGCCGCCTGGAGCCAGATGTCCGGATTCTTCTTTTCCAGCCCCAGATCGTGGGCGAAGGTAATGAATTCAAAGTACCGGGCCAGATCCAGCTTGTCCAGAGCGGTACGGCAGTGCTCCGGCACGCTGGAGGTCACCACGGCCATCCGGCGGCCTTCTGCCCGGCACTGCTTGAGATAGGCCCGGACGCCGGGCTTGACGGCAACATGGGCGTACGCGTCCTTGGCCAGGTCCATCCACTCGGCGATGATGTCCTCACAGGATTCCTCCAGGTGGCAGAATTCCTTGGTAAATTCAGCGGCCAGGGGTAAAATGGTATGGGCGACGCCCTCATAGTAAGCGTGGGTATAGGGCATGCCCCGCCGGGCCAGAAATTCCCGGTCCACATGTTTCCAGACCCCGTTGGAGTCAATCAGGGTTCCGTCCAGATCGAAGAAAAACATCCCTCAGCCGTCCTCCTTTTTGAGCTGAAAGCGCCAGGGGTAATCCCGGGCTTCTTCGGCGTAATCCACGCCGATCCGGGGGCCGGAGACGATCACCTCCCGCCGCGGCGGCGGATCGGACAGCCCCACGTCCGCTCCGGATGTGCATACGAAAAGCGTCCGGCCCGTCAGGTCCATGCCGTTTTCCGCCGTGGTCAGCCCCAGTCCCCGGCAAACCTTGCCGGGCCCGTCCAGCAGATGGGCGGTGCGGTAGGGAGTCATGGGTTTGTCGCCATAGCGCAGGCGGCGGATCGTCTCCGTACCCGCGACAGGCTCCAGTGCCCGAATCAGCACCGCCGCCGGTTCTCCCTCCGGTTCCGTGACCAGATTGAGACAATGATGCATGCCGTAAATCAAGTAGATATAGGCGTGCCCGGGGCCGAGAAACATGGGAGCATTGCGGGGCGTTTTGTGATAGCCGTAAGCGTGACAGGCCTTGTCGCACCGTCCGATATAGGCTTCCGTCTCCGTGATGCGGCCCACCAGAACCGTTTGGCCCAGCTGCCGCACCAGATAGGTGCCCAGCAGACGGCGGGCGATGTCCACGGTATCTCCCAAATAGAATTCCCGGGAAAGCCTTGCCATTTTGTCACCTCGATGCTAAAATATTTTTTTATTGCGGCTCTTTGGACATGGCAGACTGCCGGGCTCCATGAAACCGCTGTTCAAAATTATACCATGGAAGAGAATGGGGAGCAAGCACAATGAAAGCGAATCGAATCCGGCAAAATGTATTCCCGGTGTTGGCAGCGCTGATCTGGGGCACAGCTTTTGTGGCACAGAGCGTCGGCGCGGATTACGTCGAGCCGTTTACCTTCAATACCGCCCGGTCCGCCATTGCATTTTTGTTTTTGCTGGCGCTGTGCGGCGTGTTCAGCCGTCTGCGCCGGCGGGATTTTTCCGGGGAGGCCCAGGCACGTCCTGCGTCCCGGCGGGATCTGATGTTGGGCGGTGTGCTGTGCGGCGTGGCGCTGACGGTGGCCACCAACCTTCAGCAAAAGGGACTGGAGACCACATCCTCCGGCAAGGCGGGCTTTATCACGGCGCTGTATATCGTCATTGTGCCGGTGGTGGGGCTGTTTTTGAAGAAAAAGGCCCCCGGCACCATCTGGATCAGCGTAGTGCTGGCCGTGGCGGGCTTGTACTGCCTGTGCATCAATGAAGGATTCTCCGTCACCAGCGGAGATGTGTATGTGATGCTGTGCGCCTTCTGCTTTTCCGCCCACATTCTGGTGATCGACCATTTTACGCAGAAGGTGGACGGCGTGGCTCTTTCCTGCGTGCAGTTTTTTGTGGTCACGGTGCTCTCGGCGGTGGGCATGCTGGTCAGCGAGTCCCCGTCCTGGTCTGCGCTGCTTCAGTGCGCCGGACCGATTTTGTACGTGGGTATTTTCTCCAGCGGCGTGGCCTATACGCTGCAGATTTTGGCCCAGAAGGACTCCAATCCCACCGTGGTGTCGCTGCTTTTGAGTCTGGAGTCCGTGTTTGCTACCCTGGCGGGGGCACTTCTGCTCCATGACCGGATGAGCGGACGGGAGTACTTTGGATGCGTGCTGGTGCTGGTAGCGGTGATTCTGGCCCAGCTGCCGGTACCCGGCCGGAAACAGGCGAATGCTGCCGCCGGAGAAACGCGCTGACAGATCCAGGCAAAAAATCTCTCCGGCCCTTGTGAAACCGGGGAGATTTTGCTATAATACGCCACAGATTATCATGGGGGCGCTTTGATATGCGGGCAGCGAAGGAGATTCCACAGGGACAAAATGCGTACGAATGGATCCGGGCGCTGCTGGGTGTGGCGGTCAGCATCATTCTGGTGTTTACCTTTGCGGTGCGGATTGTCAGCGTTTCCGGAGAGTCCATGCGGGAAACCCTCCAGGACGGAGACCGGCTTCTGGTGGTCAATGCTCTCTGGTGCGGAGACTACCGCCCCGGTGACATCGTCATTGTGGGGCAGGCCTTTTCCAATCAGGAGACGATTGTCAAGCGGGTGGTTGCCACGGCAGGACAGACGGTGGATATTGATTTTGAGACCGGCAGTGTGTACGTCGACGGCGTGGAGCTGGACGAGCCCTATATCCGGGAGCGGACCTATACCCCGGAGGGGATGGAGTTTCCCCTGACGGTGCCGGAGGGCTGCGTGTTCGTGCTGGGCGATAACCGCAACGACAGCAAGGACAGCCGCCATATCGAACTGGGCGCGGTGGATACGCGGAAGATCCTGGGAAAAGCGGTCTGGCTGCTGATTCCGGGAAAGACGGCGGAGCTGGACCGGCGGGAGCTGAGCCGGATCGGAAGTTTAAACTGACCTGAGGAGAATGACATGTTGGAACACGAAAACGACAAGCAGGAGCTGGACGAGGAGGAAGCTGAGTCCCGGCCGGGCCGGGATCTCTATGAGTGGATGCAGGCGCTGGTCTGTTCCGTGCTGGTGGTGGTGCTGCTCTTTACCTTTGTGGTGCGGCTGATCGGGGTGGACGGTCACTCCATGGTGCCCACCCTGCAGGATGGGGACCGCCTGCTGGTCCTCAACTCCATTTTATATGACGACTACCAGTATGGGGATATTGTGGTGCTGCGTAAGGAGAGCTTCCTGGCCGAGCCCATCGTCAAGCGGGTGATTGCCACCGGCGGTCAGACCGTGGACATCGACTTTGAGACCGGCAGCGTGTATGTGGACGGGGAGCTCCTGAAGGAGGACTATATCAATGAGCTGACCTTCCTGGAAGAGGGGACGGAGTTCCCTCTGACGGTGCCGGAGGGCAGCATCTTCGTCATGGGCGACAACCGCAACAATTCCAACGACAGCCGGGACTACCGGCTGGGGACGGTGGATACCCGCTATGTCATCGGCAAGGCGGTATTTCTGGCCTTCCCGGGAACCGATGAGAGTACCGGGGAGCGGGATTTCGGACGGATCGGGGTGATTGCGTGAACATTCAGTGGTATCCCGGGCATATGACCAAGACCCGGCGGATGATCGCCGAGCAGCTGAAAAATGTGGACGCGGTGTGCGAGATTCTCGATGCCCGCATTCCCATCTCCAGCCGCAACCCGGACGTGGACGAGCTGACAGCAGGGAAGCCCCGGCTGGTGGTTTTGAACCGGGTGGACCAGGCGGACCCAGAGGGGACCAAGCGCTGGGCGGCGCATTTCCGGTCCCTGGGCTATGCGGTGCTGGAGTGCGACGCCAAGAACGGCCAGGGCACAGCCCGGTTTGCCGGAGCCGTGCGGGAGCTGCTCTCGGACAAGCTCCGGGCCTATGCGGAAAAGGGCCAGGTGGGCCGGGTGGTCCGGGTGATGATTTTGGGCATTCCCAACGTGGGCAAGTCCACCTTCATCAACCGGGTGGCGGGCCGGAAAACCGCCAAGACCGAGGACCGGCCCGGCGTCACCCGCTCCAAGCAGTGGGTGCCTATCGACAGAAATCTGGAGCTGCTGGACACCCCCGGCATTCTCTGGCCCAAATTTGAGGACCAGAGCGTGGGACTGAATCTGGCTTTCACCGGCGCGGTGAAGGATGATATCCTGGACGTGGAGACCCTGGGCTGCCACCTGATGGCATACCTGGGGGAGCGGTACCCCGACGCCCTGGCCGGTGCTTATAAGCTTCCGGGCATTCCGGCCCGGGAGGCGGAGGAGAACGACGTGGCCTGGGGCTACCGCCTGCTGGAGGCCGCGGGAAAAAAGCGGGGATTTTTGATTTCCGGCGGTGAAGTGGACACGGAGCGAATGGCCAAGATTTTGCTGGACGAGTTCCGAGGCGGCAAGCTTGGGAGCTTTACACTGGAACTGCCGGAGGACTTGAGATGAATCCCAAGGAGCGGGACCGCCGCATCGGCACAGTGATGCTGAGCGCGGCCGCATTTTGGGTGGCGGAGCTGGCAGCGTTTCGGCAGTTTCTGGCTGGATCCTGGGGCTGGGACTGGGTGGTGCATGCCACATTGCCGGATGCGGCCATTCTGGCGGCAGCGGCAGCTGTGATGTTGCTGTGGCTTCACTATCTGGTTTGGACGCTGAAGAGTCCTGCCGGGGACCGGGAATTGCGCCGGTATTGGACGTACTGCGCAGTGCTGGCGGCAATATGCTGGTTTCAGGGGGACGCGGACAGCTCTCTGCACATTGTGCTGGTCCTTTTGGGGATGGTCAGCACGCCCCTGGGACTTTTGAGCGGCATTCTGGCCGCTGTTTTGGACGGAGCCCGGTTTACGCTCTGCTGCGGCGCGCTGTTTTTTTGGAGCGTGGGGGAGATCCTGTTTCACCACGGTCTGCTGCGCCGCCATATGGCCATGCGGTGCGATGCGGAATGCGCGGAACAGGAGAAGTGAAGGAAAGGAATCAACATGGAGCTTTGGACCTATGAACAGGAGGCATGGGAGACGGGCATCGGGACCGTGTGCGGCGTGGACGAGGCCGGTGCAGGCCCGCTGGCGGGCCCGGTATATGCCGCGGCGGTGATCTTGCCCCGGGGCATTCAGCTGCACGGCCTCAATGACTCCAAGAAACTGACGGAAAAGCGCCGGGAGGCGCTGTTCGATCAGATCATCGCCCAAGCGGAGGCGTACAGCGTGGCCTTTGTCACGGCGGCGGAGATCGATGAGATGGATATTCTCAACGCCCGGATGCTGGCCATGAACCGGGCGATTGCGGGACTGAACGTCACCCCGGAGCTGTGCCTGATCGACGGCAACCGGGACCACGGCAGCACCGTGGCCATCACCGCACCCCACCGGTGCATTGTGGGCGGAGACGGAAAAAGCGCCTCCATCGCGGCGGCGTCCATTCTGGCCAAGGTCAGCCGGGACCGCTACGTCTCCACGGAGCTGGAGGCCCAGTATCCCCAATACCAGTTCGCCAGACACAAAGGGTACGGCACCAAGCTCCACTATGCCATGCTGGACCAGTACGGTCCCTGTCCGGCCCACCGCAAGAGCTTTTTGAAAAAGTGGGAGGCGAAGCGGCCGTGACTTCCGCCAAAGCTGCCGGAGACCGGGGCGAGGCCCTGGTGGCCCGGTATCTGCAGAAAGCGGGATATACCCTTCTGGACAGGCAGTGGCGCTGCCGGTTCGGAGAGCTGGACCTGGTGGCCCGCAGCCGGGAGGGAATCGTCTGCTTTGTGGAGGTCAAGCTCCGGGGGCCGAAGTCCATGGGCCTTCCACGGGAGGCGGTGGACGCCCGGAAGCAGGCGCGGCTGCGCCGCACGGCCGGGGCGTATCTCAGCCGCTATGAACTGGATGCTCCCGCCCGGTTTGATGTGGCGGAGGTCTACTGCGAGGAAAACGGCGCCATGCGGGTGGAGTACCTGGCGGGCGCGTTTGAATAGAGAATCTTCCCTGAAAGTGAGGACATCTGTATGAAGTATTACAGCACACGGGACAAATCCGTCCGCATGGAGGCAGCGGAGGCGGTCAAGATGGGCCTTTCCCGGGATGGGGGTCTGCTGACGCCGGTGGAGATCCCCCAGATCGACGAGGCCTTTTTGCGGGCCCTGGTGAACCAGCCCTACGCGGTGCGGGCCGCCAAGGTTATGGCTTTGTATCTTACGGACTATACCGAAGAGGAGCTGCTGGGCTTTGCCAACAATGCCTACGGCCCCGAGAAGTTTGACACCCCCGCCGTGGCGCCGCTGCGGAAGGTGGATGCCAACACCCACTGCCTGGAACTCTGGCACGGGCCGACCTCCGCGTTCAAGGACATGGCTCTGCAGATGCTGCCCCAGCTGCTCTCCGCCGCCCTGCGCAAGACCGGGGAGGACAAGACCGCCTGCATTCTGGTCGCCACCTCCGGCGATACCGGCAAGGCCGCCATGGAGGGCTTTGCCGATGTGCCCCAGACCAAGATCTTGGTGTTCTATCCCAAGGACGGCGTCTCTGCCGTGCAGGAGGCCCAGATGGTCACCCAGGAGGGGGCCAACGTGGGCGTGTGCGCCGTGGTGGGCAACTTCGACGATGCCCAGGCCGGCGTCAAGCGGATCTTCTCCGACGAGTCCATCCGGGCGACTCTGGCACAGCGGGGCTATTTCCTCTCTTCGGCCAACTCCATCAACTGGGGCCGGATCCTGCCCCAGGTGGTCTATTACATCTCCGCCTACTGCGACCTGCTCCGGGACGGGGAGATCACCATGGGCGACAAGGTGAACTTCTGCGTGCCCACGGGCAACTTCGGCGATATCCTGGCGGCTTACTACGCAAAGCGCATGGGACTGCCGGTGGGCAAGCTGATCTGCGCGTCCAACCGCAACGATGTGCTGACCGATTTCCTGCGCACCGGCGTCTATGACCGCAACCGCCCCTTCCACACCACCATGAGCCCGTCCATGGACATTCTCGTCTCCTCCAATCTGGAGCGGCTGCTCTTCGACCTGTCCGGAGAGAACGACGAAGAGGTCCGGGGCTATATGGACGCCCTGGCCAAGACCGGAAAGTACGAGGTCTCCGACGCCATCCGGACCGCTCTGCAGGAGCAGTACTGGGGCGGCTATTGCGATGAAGCCGGTACCGCTGCCACCATTGCCCGGTACGAGCGGGACTACGGCTATCTCATCGATACCCATACCGCCGTGGCGGCGGACGTGCTGGCCCAGTACCGTGCCGCCACCGGAGACGAGACGCTGACGGTCTTTGCCTCCACGGCGTCTCCCTATAAGTTCTGCAACCACGTGCTCACGGCCATCGGCCAGACCCCGGAAGGGGATGGGGTGGAACTGCTGGAGCAGCTCCACAGCGTCAGCGGCGTGGCGATTCCCCGCCGTCTGGCCGCCCTCAAGGGCAAGGAGCGGCGTTTTGACCTCACCTGCGAAAAAGCCGGCATGGACGGCGTGGTGCTGGACTTCCTGCGCTGAAAAGCGGGCGAACGCGGCTGCGGCTGAGATTGCCGCAGCCGGGCGGTCCGCTTCGATGACACCCCGGGAACGACCTGGGGGATCCCAATGAAACGAAAGGAGGGGGCCCATGGCGCTCTATGCCATCGGGGACCTGCATTTATCCCTGACAGCCAACAAATCCATGGAGGTCTTCGGCCCCGCCTGGGAGCACTATGTGGACCGCATCGGCGAATCCCTGAGCCAGCTTACTGCCCAGGATGTACTGGTCCTGGCGGGGGATACCTCCTGGGGCATCGATCTTGCCGAGGCGGAGGCGGATTTCCGCTTTCTGGAGCAGTTCCCCTGTAAAAAGCTCCTGGTCAAGGGCAACCACGACTACTGGTGGTCCACGGTGTCCAAGATGAAGGCGTTTTTCCAGGACAAGGGCTTTGCCAACCTGGATTTTCTCCATAACAATTGCCACGTCTACGGGGACTATGCCCTGTGCGGCACCCGGGGCTGGTTTTTGGAGGAGGAACAAAAGCCTCACAATGCCAAAGTCCTCAACCGGGAGGTGGGACGGCTGGAGGCGTCACTCCAGGCGGCAGGGGAGCGGCCGGTGCTGTGCTTTCTGCATTACCCGCCTCTGTATCAGGGGTACCGGTGTCCCGAGATCCTCAGCGTGCTGGAAGCGCACCGGGTGAAAACCTGCTGCTACGGGCATCTCCATGGCCCGACCATCCGGCGGCGGATTGAAGGATGCGTGGGCGGAACCGATTTTTCTCTGATTTCCGCGGACTATTTGGGCTTTCTTCCAAAAAAAATCTGCGAATAAGTGAAAAAGGGCTGGATTTTTCGAAATTATTCTGTTAGAGTATAAATTTGCAGCGGCATAGAGCCGTTGATGAACGGAGGAGTTAACATCATGACTGTCAAGAACTGCGAAAAACTTGAAAAAAGCCAGGTCGCTCTGACCGTGGAGGTCAGCGCCGAAGAGTTTGAGGCTGCCGTCGAAAAAGCATATCAGAAGATGCGCAAGAAGATCAATGTCCCGGGTTTCCGTCCCGGCAAGGCCCCCCGCAAGGTGATTGAGGGCAAGTACGGCGCAGAGGTGTTTTTCGAGGAGGCCATGAATAATGCGTTCCCCGAGGCCTACGAGGCTGCCGTGAAGGAACAGGATCTCCAGGTGGTGGGTTATCCCTCCGTGGAGCTGGTGGGCGAGTGCACCAAGGAGGGCTTCACCTTCAAGGCTGTCGCTCCCGTGTATCCCGAGGTGACTCTGGGCGAGTACAAGGGCCTCTCCGCTCCCAAGGATGAGGTGAAGGTGACCGCCGCCGACGTGGATGAGCGTCTCAAGGAGCTGACCGACCGCAACACCCGTCTGGAGTCTGTGGACCGCGAGGCCAAGGAAGGCGACACCGCCGTCATCGACTTCG
Organism: uncultured Oscillibacter sp.; assembly: GCA_902490355.1. Lineage (GTDB taxonomy): Bacteria > Bacillota > Clostridia > Oscillospirales > Oscillospiraceae > Oscillibacter. The sequence goes on along the minus strand of CABUDN010000103.1, from coordinate 705 downwards.
AGGGCTTCCTGGACGGCAAGCCGTTCGAGGGCGGCAAGGGTGAAAAGCACAGCCTGGAGCTGGGCTCTCACAGCTTTGTTCCCGGCTTTGAAGAGCAGGTCGTGGGCATGAAGGCCGGCGACGAGAAGGACATTGACATCACCTTCCCCGAGGATTACCATGCGGATCTGGCCGGCAAGGCTGTGGTCTTCAAGGTGAAGGTCCACGAGGTCAAGGAGAAGCAGGTTCCCGCTCTGGACGACGAGTTTGCCAAGGACGTCAGCGAGTTCGATACCCTGAAGGATCTCAAGGCTGACCTGAAGAAGAAGATCACCGAGGAGCGCCAGAAGGCTGCCGACCGCGCTTTCGAGGAGACTCTGATGGAGCAGGTGGCTGCCAACATTACTGCCGACGTGCCCGATGCCATGGTCGAGGCCCAGTGCCGTCAGTTCCTGGACAACTTCAAGATGCAGATCGCCCAGCAGGGCATTCCCTACGACCAGTACATGAAGATGACCGGCATGGACGAAGCCAAGCTCCTGGAAGACGCCAAGGAGCCCGCCACCCGTCAGGTGCGGATGGATCTGGCCATGCGTGCCATCATCGAGGCTGAGAAGCTGGAGGCCACCGACGAGGAAGTGGAGGCCGAGTTCCAGAAGATGGCTGATGAGTACAACATCAGATCGGAAGAGCGTCGTGTAGGGAAAGAGTGTAGATCTCGGTGGT
>CABUDN010000102.1 GCA_902490355.1 uncultured Oscillibacter sp. | reverse complement strand
CTGTTCTGAGAAATAATGCTTGTCAATAGCTCGTTCAAATGTGGCTGTTACAATATGAATAATTTCGACAAAATTCGACAAATCCCGACAAATTCCTTGTTTTCCCAACTGGATTTTGCTATGCTGTTGGAGAGAAAGGCAGGGTTTTCCGGGATTGGACCCGGGACCTGCCGCACATGCTATTCAGGACGCCTTCCGCGCCCGAAAGGAGAGTTTCATGGAGCCTGAGCAAACCAATCTGGCCGCCCTCTTCCCGGCCATTGCCGCTCAGATGCGGGGTGCACTGAGCAATCTCCACCTGGCGGCAGCCCAGCTGGCTCCGGAGAGCGCCCGGGAACAAGATCCCCGGCTCGACGCCCGGGCCGCCGTGCTGGATCAGAGCTACTACCAGCTGCTGCGGCTGGTCAATACCCTCTCCTCCGCCGCCCGGCTGAGCAGCGGCCTTCCTCTGTCGCTGGAGGACCGGGACATTGTGGAACTGGTCAGTGAGATCTGCCAGCGGGCCGGGGCCCTGGCCCCTCTGCTGGATCTGGAGTTGCGCTTTTCCTGTCCCATGGAGCATCACCTCTGCGCCCTCGCGCCGGATGCTCTCGAGCAGCTGCTCTATCATCTGCTCTCCAACGCCTTCAAATTTACCCCGGCCGGAGGCACCGTCACGGTGGAACTGCGGCGCAGCCAGGGCCGGATTTTACTGCGGGTCAGTGACACCGGTTGCGGCATCTCCGAAGAGCGTCTGGCCTCGCTTTTCGCCCCGCCCCAGCAGCCGGACCGGCCCGCTCCCCCGCCCCACGGCGTGGGCCTGGGGCTGAGCCTGTGCCGCCGGATCGCCGAGGCCCATGGCGGCGCCCTGATGGCCGAATCCCGTCCGGGCAAGGGCAGCCGCTTCACCCTCTCCCTGCCGGACCGGCAAAGCGGCCAGCAGGTGCAGGACATCCGCTTTGACTACTCCGGCGGTTTCAACCGGACCCTTTTGGCCCTGGCGGACGCCCTGCCGGCCCGTGCATTTTCCATCCGCTCTCAGAACTGACGCCCCGCCCGTGCTTCGGGCAGGGCGTCTTTCCTCTGTCTTTGCAAAAAACGTCCCCCGGTGCCTGAGCACCGGGGGACGTTGTGTGGATTTTGCAGGGTTTTCAACCCCGCTTTATTTCTTCTGCATGTGCTGGGCCAGACGTCTGTCCTCCGTGCGGATGTGGGAGATCAGCACTGCCACCACGCGGTTGAGATCGCCCAGGGCCTTGACCGTCGGGCCGGCCTGCAGCAGCTCCTGCATCACATCCGCCAGCTGACGGCGGTACCCGTCGTGGAACTGCTTATGGGCAGTGTATCCGGGATAGCTGCTTTGAACCTGAAGCCGCTCCTCGTCGCCGAAGTGCTTGACCACATAGTCGCTCAAAAACGTCACCGTCTGCTGGATCTGTCCCCGTCCCTTGCCCTGGGAGCAGGCATCCATCAAACTGTTTACCGCAGCAAAGAGCTGGCGGTGTTCGGAATCAATCAGCGCATTTCCGGTCACCAGGTCCTGGGTCAATTCATATTTCATCGTTCATCATGCTCCTTTCTGACTCCCACAGCACCGCCGCAGGGTCAACCATTCTATACTTATATCGGCCGCCGGACGGAAAAGATAACCTCCCCCAGGCGGGCATTTGATAAAATGGCGGATTTTCTCCCGGAAACCCTTATGTTTTCCGGTGATTTGGACGATATAGTCAGTAAGGGGCCGGGGAAGTCTCCCGGCCAGCACCATAACACAAGCACACATTTCATGATACGTGGGAGGGCATGCAATGGTCAATCCGATCGGTTCCGGCGGGACACACCCCGTCGCAGCACTGTACGGCAAAAAAGGCGAACCGGAGTCTGTGCGGACTTCCGGGCAGCATTACGATCAGGTGCAGTTCTCCTCCCACCTGAGCGAAACGGAAAAGCGGATCAAGGAGACCTCCGGGCAGCTGGTCCAGCAGATCCGCACCCGTCCCTCCCGGCAGGAGCTGGATGCTCTGCGCCAGCAGATCGCCGACGGGACGTATCAGGCGGACGCCCGGGAGATCGCCGCCCGCATGTTGCTGATGGAGGAGTATTGACGCACAATGGAATTTCATGATTACCTGGCTTTTTTGGAGCAGCTCTGCCAGGAGCTGGACGCTCTCTCCGGTGTAGAACAGCAAAAGATTTCCGCTGTCCGGTCCGGTGACCTGGGTGCCCTGGATGCATGCATGAAGCAGGAACAGGCAGCGGCTCTGTCTCTGCGGGGCCGGGAGCAGCACCGCAAGGCCATGCTCCGGGACCTGGGGCTGGAGCACGTCTCCCTGGCGGACCTGCCCCGGCACTGTCCGCCGCAGGAGCAGGAACGGACCGCCGCCATCAGCCAGCAGGTACTGCGCAGTTATCAGGTGCTCTCCAGCGCCCAGCAGACCGCCCGCACTCTGATGGAGTCCCGCCTGCACCGCATTGAGCGGGAACTGGAACAGAGGGAAGCGGAGCATCCGTCCGCTCCCCGGACCGCCGCCGCAGACTTCCGTGCCTGAGAGGAGAACACCATGAGCACATTCGGTTCTTTTACCACCGTCCGTCTGGGTATTTACTCCGCCCAGAAGGGTCTGGACGTGACGGGCAACAATATCACCAATATCAACACCAACGGCTACACCCGACAAAGACTCAATCAGGTCAGCCTGATTCCCTCCGTCACGGACCGGTACGCCTCCAGCTACAACACCCGGATCGGCCAGGGCGCCGTCATCGCCGGGGTCACGCAGCTGCGGGACCCCGGTCTGGATATTTCCTACCGCAAGGCTCAGTCCGATGTGGGGGCCGCCAACACCAAACTGGAGGGGCTCAACGATCTGGCCTCCATACTGGATGAAGTGGGCAAAGGCAGCCTGGAGCAGGACGACGGCGTCATTCTCAGTCAGCTCAATGATCTGCGGGACCTCATCAGCCAGGCCATCACCAACGGCGTGGGCACCTATGACAGCCTCATCCGCACCTCCGCCAGCGCCTTGGCCACATACTTCAATTCCTACGCCGACGCGCTGTCCGGCAAGATGGACGACTATACCCAGGAGCTGGACCAGCAGGTCACCCAGGTCAACGATATCCTCACCCAGATCCGGGATCTCAACGAGTCGATCCGCAACGCCGATCTGCGGGGCGATCCGGCCCTGGAGCTGCGGGACAACCGCAACCTGCTGCTCGATGAGCTCAGCGGGTATATGAAGATCGACGTGAAATACTCCATGGAGGACGTGGGCGCCGGCACCATGGTGGAAAAGCTCACCATCACTCTGGCCAATGACCCGCCGCACAACCACACCCTGGTGGACGGGACTTACACCACACAGCTGGAGGCCGACCACGACGACAACTTCCGCATCAGTCTGGACGCTTTGAAAAATGCCGACGGGGAAAAGCAGGACCCCGCCGATCCCGATTCTGTCAAACTGCTGGACAATGATCTGTACGGCTCCCTGCAGTCCCTGCGGGAGCTTCTGACCGAGGAGGGCGAGTTTGCCACCGACGCGGACGTGGCCGCCGACCCCAATGCCGCTGTCAAGCGGGGCATCCCCTACTATCAAAAGGCCCTGGATTCCCTGGCACGCGAGTTTGCCGATGCCATGAACAAACTCAACAACACCGGCTCCGGCCTGCCCGGTGAGGGCAACCTTTTCAGCACCGGCAGCAATACCGATGATGCCGACGGCATTACCGCCGCCAATATCTCCGTGTCCAAAAGCTGGGCCGAGGGCAGCGTTTCCATCCAGGCCACCGCCGATCCCCAGGCTCCCAGCGGCGACACCTCCAATCTGGCCAAGTTCCTGGCCCTGTTCGACCAGGATCAAACCTTTGACCCCACCCACATTGAGGGCGGCGCCGTGGGTTCGGCATATCACGGCACCTTTGAGGAGATGCTTTTGAAGATCCAGTCCACTCTGGCGGAGGATCAGATGAGCACCGACGCCGTGCTCAACAACTATATCGTCACAGCCGACGACATCAGCGTCAACCGGGAGGGCGTCAGCGGCGTGGACCTCAACGATGAGGCTACCAGCCTCATGACCTATCAAAAGGCATATACCGCCGCCTGCCGGCTGATGAACGTCCTGGAGGAGGCCCTGGACTCCCTGATCAACAGCACCGTGTAAGGCCATCTCTGTATCTTTCGAGGTGAATGAATCATGCTTCGCGTAACCACCAATTCCACCATTTATACCTATCAGAAAAATCTGCTCAAATCCACCAATCAGCTTTATTCGGCCATGAGTTCCATGATGAGCGGGCGCAATTTCGACTCCTACTCCGCCGATCCCGCCGCGGCCACCCGGGCCTTCAAGATCCACAGCTCCCTCAACGCCACCAACGCCCAGTACTCCAACAACACCACGGTACTCAACAAGTTTTCCACCGCCTGGGACGTGGCCGACGATATGATCGACAAGCTGGTGTCGGACCTGGCCCAGGCTCCCGCACTCAAGGGCCTGAGCGACACGAACCTGAGCACCCTGAACACGCAGGGCGACGTGATCTATTCCGGCGCCGAGGCCATTATCCAGAGCCTCAACGGCAAGTATGACAGCAACTACCTCTTCAACGGCGCCGATACCCAGAATCCCCCCTTCGCCCTGGAGCAGGACGGAGACCGGACCTACGTCACCTACCGGGGCGTCCGGATTGACGATCCCGCCACGCTGGATCAGCCCTATACCGACGAAAACGGCAACAACGTGCTCAAGGACGACGGTGTCACGCCCATGACCAACCAGGAAATGCTGGAACAGTGGTCCGGCGAGCATCTGTATGTGGACATCGGCATCGGGTTTGAGGTAGACGGACAGGGCAACGTAATTCCCTCCACCGCCTTTGACTCCGCCATCTCCGGCACCGACTTCATCGGCGGCTACGGCGTGGATGCCGACGGCGATCCCACCAATATCGTCTCCATCATGGTGCGCCTGTCCGAAGTCTTCCGGGGCTACAACCAGGACACCGGCGAGTGGAGCTCCGCCGGCAACAAGGAGGACGCCGAGCGCCTCATGGGAAAGCTCACCAAGGCCCAGGAGGACCTGAGCAGCCAGCACACCCAGCTGGACACCCAGGCCCAGTTCCTCAAAACCAACCAATCCCAGCTGGAGAGCACCTTCACCTCTTTGAATACGGAGCTCAACAGCATCGAAAACATCGACGAGGTTGAGGCCATTCTCACTCTGGTCTCCGCACAAACCAGCTACAACGCCGCCCTGCAGGTAGGCGCCAATGTAGTTCCCCAGTCCCTGATGGACTATCTGAATTGACAGCCGGTCTCATCCAAACCGCCGCCTGCCCATGGAAGGAGTTTTCAGCGTCATGGATCCGCTTATTGAAATCAAAACCGTTCCCATTGAGATCCAGATGAAGGTGACACGGGCCCATCTGGAGTATGCGCGGGGCACCGCCCAGGTGGAAATCTCCCGGGACAAGGGCGGGCTGAATATCCGCAGCCAGCCCATCCAGGTCAACCTGGACACGTTCGAGGCCCGCAACTCCGTCATGCCCACCACCGCCACGCTCATCCGCCAGCAGGCCCAGGCCGGCGTGCAGGGTGCCTACCAGGCCACCGCCGTCCTGGCCCAGAAGGGCCGGATGATGATGGAGGCCCGCATTGACCAGGACGTCATTCCCCAGCTGGCCCGGCAGCAGACCACCGGGGATCCCGTCAACCTCAACATCCAGTTCCTGCCCAGCGTGGGGCCGGATATCAGCTGGGACGGCGGCGAGATGAGCATCCGCTACGAGATGGACAAGCTGAATTTTGACTGGCGCATGGAGCAAATGAGCTTTACCTTTGTTCCCGGCGACATCGAGTTCACCATGACCCAGCGGCCGGATGTCATCATCAAATATGTGGGCGGACCTCTGTATGTTCCCCCCTCTTCCGATCCGGACTACGAGCCCGTGGATGTCAACGCCTGAAAGGAGACAGACGATGCAGCTTGATACCAAGTATTTTGGGCGCATTGATTACGATCCCGCCGATGTGATAACGTTTCCCAGCGGACTGTTCGGTTTTTCCGGGGAGACCGCCTTCTTGCTCCTCCCCTTCGCCGGCAGCGAAGGCAACATGCTCTGCCTGCAAAGCGTCCAGACCCCCGGACTGGCCTTCATTGCCATGAATCCCTTTTCCCTCAAGCCTGACTACGCGCCGGTTCTCTCTGCCGAGGCCCTGGAACTCATGGAAGTCCAGCGCAGCGAGGATCTTTGCTACTATGTGATGTGCGTGGTGCGGGACCCGGTGGGAGCAAGCACTCTGAACCTGCGCTGCCCGGTGGTCATCCATCCGGATCTGCACCGGGGAATGCAGGTCATCCTGGATGACACCTCCTACGGCATGCGCCACCGGCTGGATTCCCTTTCCTGCGGGGAGGTGATGTGATGCTGGTGCTCAGCCGCAAAGAGGGCGAATCCGTCATGATCGGAGAAAATATCAGCATTACCATCCTGTCCATCGACCCCGGCGGGCAGGTCAATATCGGGATCAGCGCCCCCCGGGATGTGTTGGTTTTGCGCAGTGAACTGCAAAAGGCCGTCTGTGAAAACCAGGACGCCGCCTCCACTGCCCCCGCCCCTCTGGTGGATCAGCTGCGTTCCGCGGTCGGTACGCTGTGCACCCACACGCCCCCCTCCGATTCCTGATCTCTCCCCCTGCGGACCGTCCTCCCGGGCGGTCCGCTTTTTCCGCGGTTCCGCCGCAGGAAAACCAAAACCGCGCGGGCTCCCGACGGAGCCCGCGCGGTTTTTTACTCTAATGCGGCAGTCGCAATCCTTACACCGGACTGCCCATTTCCTTCTCCAGATCGTCGGTGTAATAGCAAAAGTGGTTCTTGCCCATTTTCTTGCTCTTATACAGAGCCATATCCGCCTGACAGACACTCTGTTCAAAGGAGAACTGCTCCTGGTGCACAAAGGTAATGCCGGCGCTGCAGGTGATGGGTTCTCTTTCATCCTCCTGCAGGTTGGACAAAAACATCCGCATCCGTTTTTCCAGGATCTCGTGCTGCATGCCGCTTCTGATAAACACAATGAACTCATCGCCGCCCAGCCGGCCGATCACATCGTCGCTGCGGAAAGTGGCCTGCAGCAGGGCCGTAACCCGCTTGAGCACCTTATCTCCCTCCAGGTGCCCGAACCGGTCGTTGATTCCCTTGAAGTTATCCACATCCAGCAGAATCAAAATTCCCTCCCGGTCCGTCTCCGCCGCCATATACTCCTCCACTTCGCTGCGGAAGGTGGTGCGGTTGTATACCCGGGTCAGCGGGTCCCGGCGGGCAGCATCCCGGTGGGCCAGTTCCCGTCGGGTCTGGCTGTCGATATTTTTCAAATAGAGCAGGGCATATGTATTTTCCGTAAACCGCTCCCGGAAAGTGTGCGCCACCAGCTCCACCCAGTTCCAGTGCCCGTCCAGCAATCTCTGGTAACGGAACCGTTGGGTATCCGGCTGCTGGGACAGCAGGTTTTTCCATGCATTCTGCGGCGTCTTGCGGTCCTGAGGCAGCCGCTCCTGAATCCGCACCCGGTCTCCTGCCTGCCGGAGCATGAACTCCAGAATGCTCTCCTGCTTATCAGGCCTCCGGGTTTCATATCCGGCCCACAGTCCTCCCGCGGCCCGGATCTGACTGCTCTCCAGGTCGATCTCCGCGTAGGCGATTGCCTCCGACAAGCTGGCGTGGTAAAAGTCCCGGATCCGCATATTCTCCAGCTCCAGAATCCGCTCTGGATCCACAGTGTTCAGCAGCACCGTCATGGTGCCGGGCTCTCCCTGCTCCGTACCGGAGGAATGACGCGTACACAGCTTGAACCATTCATAGGTTCCGCTCTTGCTGCGCAGCAGGATTTCCTGGTCATTGACGTCCTGACCGTTGGCCACATCCTCAAACAGCTTGGCAAAGCGCTTGGCAAAATGGGGATGAACCATCTCGCCGTCCAGCCAGCACTGGGGGAAGTGTTCCTCATAGGTCTGCTCCCCGGCCAGCAGACGCCGCGGAGTGTGGAAGTAGATTCTGCCGGTCTTGCTGCTGAATACAAACACCTCTCCGGCGGTCACATCCGGCAAATAGCCGGAGCATTCCACATCGGAAATCATCCGGTGATAGCCCTCCAGGCACACCAGTCCATCGGTATCCTCCGTCCGCACGCCGGTGCAGCGCACGATGACCTCCCCCAAAAGCGGGTGAAGCCAGGGATACTCCAGCTGCACAACCCGGCCGCAGTGAACCATCTTTTCCATGGACTGCTCCACATACTGCTGGTAGCCGTCCTTGATCCGGGAAAACCAGTGCCGGTAGCATTCTTCCGGAGAAAGCGGCTTGTCCAGCCCCAGGACCTGGCGCATGGTCTCGTCGGCAAACATCTCCTGCCGGTGCCCCTGGGGGGCCATCCGGATGAACCACAGCCCCAGCCCCGTGTTTTTCAGCACATCCCGGTAATGCAGGTTCAGCAGCTCTCCCAGCCGCTCCTTGGTCTCATTGTGGCGGAAGCGGCTTTTCAGGAACATCGTCAGCATCCGCATCAGGGCATCATCCCCGATGCAATGGCGGGGATTGTCCACCCCCAGGAAACCGGTCAGGACCTGATCCTGCCAGATGGGGGAGGCCAGCAGGCGCCGGATTCCCTGGGGACGCAGGACCCCCCATTCATCCGGCTCACTTTCCCGCAGATCCTCCACATCGGAGATGACCACGGACTCACCCTCAGCAAACAGATCCAGCCACCGCCTGAGCAGGTATACCGGGAGCTTTTGCAGATTCTCCTGCTCGGATGCCACGCCCGTCCGGTTCCATTCATAGGTATTGCTCCAGACACTTCCCTGGGCTTCATCGGGCTCAAAGATATACGCCCGGTCCGCCTGATAGAATTCCCCGACCAGCTGGAGCATATGAAGCGTGGCCTGCTCCATGTCCTGCTCCTCTACCAGTACCTGGGCGCAGGCCAGAACGCTTTGCGCAAAGTCCAGCTTCTCCCGGACTTTCTGGCTGACCATCTCGTGCTCGGAAACGTCGATGGCAATTTCCAGCCGCGCCATTTTTCCCCGCCAGGGGATCAGCTTGTCCTTGAGCATGAAGTATCCGTTGAGGACCTTGTTTTCCCGTTCCCAGACGTAAAAGCTGTCCCGGCGCAGGCAATGATTGGTGCAGAAATCGCAGGGGTCTGTTCTGCCCTGGAGCACCTTGTAGCACTTTTGCCCCTGGTAGTCCGAAACGCCGGTCAGACGCCGTCCCGCCGGGTTGAGGTAGTAGAGCTCATAGGTCTCCAGATCGCTGACATAAATGACCTCGTCCATGGCATCCAGCACGGTCTGAAGACTCTCCGGCGTGGAAACCATGTCCTTTCCCGGAAGGGATTCTCCTCCCCACTGGAACCGCTTGAGCTCCTGGCACAGGCTCTGCTGGGCAGCATACTCGGGTGTATCCGAGCGGATGAAGCCGGCTTCAAACTGCTCTTTCGTATAGGGGCGGTGGAACAAAAAGCCCTGGAGCAAATCCGGATGAAGCTTCTCCAGCACCATCAGCTCTCCCTGGGATTCCACACCCTCGCAGCATACCCGGATCTGGGACGAATGTGCCAGCTCCACCATGTTGCTCAGCAGGCGGTAATTGTACGCGCTGTGCTGAATGCCGCTGACAAAGCAGCGGTCGATCTTGATCTCGTCAATAATTCATCCATTGCTGGGGC